>NZ_JAPNNL010000145.1 GCF_027620315.1 Nonomuraea corallina
TAAAATCAGCGTGATCGACCCGGCCAGCGCGGGCCGCCCGCGGCGGCCAGCGCCTGCGTCGCCTCCCGCATCGCCTCCGACAGCTCGCGTTCGGCCTCCGCCACCGACGGCAGGTCCTGCCGTACCGGCCCGGCCTCGTGCGCCTCCCACTTGACGCCCACGTACGAGGAACCGCGCAGATCGAGCGAGGGCACCAGCCCGACGCGCGTGTCGTCCAGCACGGCGACGGCGGCCTGTCCGGCGTCCACCGCGGCCGAGTTGAACCCCGGCGGCCCCGACAGCCCCAGCGGGTCACCGGGCGCCGGCAGCGCCAGACGGAAGCCGCTCAACCCCGCGGACCGAAGATTGACCAGGTATTTACGCAGCGGAACCTCGCCCACGACGGCGGGGCCGCCGACCTCTTCTACGTGGTCGGCCGCCTCGTCCAGGCCGATGTGGCCGGTGAGCCAGGCGTTACCCCAGGCGACGAGCACAGGACAGATAGGCGATTCAGGGCGCACCGATCCACGATAAGCGCTCGCCCTGCAATAGGTTTGTCCCCAGGGTTTACTCCTCAAGGAGGGATCGGGGATGGGTGGTCAGGTGCTGCGGTTCCAGGACGTCGCCTACAGGCGCGACGGGGCGACCCTGCTGCGCGGCATCGACTGGACGGTGGAGGAGGACGAACGCTGGGTCGTCCTCGGGCCCAACGGCGCGGGCAAGACGACGTTGCTGCAGCTCGCGGCCACGTTGCTGTTCCCCAGCGACGGGTCGCTGGAGGTGCTGGGCGAGCGGGTCGGCGTGGCCGACGTGTTCGACCTGCGGCCGCGCATCGGGCTGTGCAGCTCGGCGCTGGCCGAGCGCATCCCGCCGGAGGAGAAGGTCATCGACCTGGTGCTGACCGCCTCCTACGCGCTGCTCGGCCGGTGGACGGAGGAGTACGACTCCGACGACGTCACCCGCGCCGTGGAGCTGATCGACATGATGGGCGCGGCCCATCTGATCAGGCGGCGGTTCGCCTCGCTGTCGGAGGGGGAGCGCAAGCGGGTGCAGATCGCCCGCGCGCTCATGCCGGACCCGGAGATGCTGCTGCTCGACGAGCCGGCCGCCGGCCTCGACGTGGGCGCCCGCGAGGACCTGGTGCGGCGGCTGTCCGTGCTGGCCGACGACTTCCGGTCGCCTGCGCTGGTCCTGGTGACCCATCACGTGGAGGAGATCCCGGCCGGGTTCACCCACGGCCTGATGCTGCGCCACGGCGCGATCGTGGCCCAGGGGCCGCTGGAGCACGTCATGACGGCCGACAACCTGTCGCAGACGTTCGGGGTGCCGCTGGGGCTGGAGCGCAGCGCCGAGGGCCGCTGGTACGTGCGCCCCTTCTAGCCGCCGCGGAGGCCGCCCGCCGGGGGCCGGGACGAAATATCATGCAGCGTCGGGCCCGTCGATTCCCGGAGCGTTGCCATGTCGGTGGAGCAGCTCATCGTCGTCCTCGTCGTGGTCGCGGCGGTGGGCCTCGGGGTGGCGCGGGCGATCAGGATCATCCCGCAGGCGACGGCGGCGATCGTGGAGCGCCTGGGCCGCTACCACCGCACCCTCGCCCCCGGGCTCAACCTGGTGGTGCCGTTCGTCGACCGGATCAAGGACCTGATCGACCTGCGCGAGCAGGTGGTGTCCTTCCCGCCGCAGCCGGTGATCACCTCCGACAACCTGGTCGTCTCCATCGACACCGTCATCTACTTCCAGGTGACCGACCCGAAGGCGGCCACGTACGAGATCGCGAACTTCCTGACCGGCGTCGAGCAGCTCACCGTCACCACCCTGCGCAACGTCGTCGGCGGCATGGACCTGGAGCGCACGCTGACCTCCCGGGAGGAGATCAACACCGAGCTGCGCGGCTCGCTCGACGAGACCACCGGCAAGTGGGGCATCCGGGTCAACCGGGTGGAGCTCAAGTCCATCGACCCGCCGGCCTCGATCCAGGACTCGATGGAGAAGCAGATGCGCGCCGACCGTGACAAGCGGGCCGCCGTGCTCACCGCCGAGGGGCAGCGCCAGGCGGCCATCCTGGCGGCCGAGGGGGAGCAGCGGGCGGCGGTCTTACGGGCCAGGGGCGACGCGGAGGCGGCGGTGCTGCGCGCCCAGGCCGAGGCCGAGGCCCAGGCGATGCGGGCCAAGGGGCAGGCCGACGCGATCGGCATGGTGTTCAAGGCCATCCACGAGGGCAAGCCGGACCAGCACCTGCTCGCCTACCAGTACCTGCAGACCCTGCCGGAGATCGCCAAGGGCGACGCCAACAAGATCTGGATAGTCCCCTCGGAGATGGGCAAGGCGCTGGAGAACCTCGGCGGCCTGTTCAGCCCTCCGAAACCGCCCGCCCCCGACGCGTAGCCCCGTCCGCCACCCCCGGGAGCGAGACCGCCCGGTCAGGCCCCCTAGGCTCGGCTGTCGACGCGTAGGGGAAGGGGTCGGGGTGACGGTCTGGGAAGCGCTCGCCGTGTGGCTCGCCGGCGTGGCCGCCGGGGCGATCAACGCGGTGGTCGGCTCGGGGAGCCTGATCACCTTCCCCACCCTCGTGGCCGTCGGCGTCGATCCGATCGTGGCGAACGTGTCCAACAACATCGGCCTGGTCCCCGGCTCGGTCACCGGCGCGTACGGCTACCGCGCGGAGCTGCGCGGGCAGCGCGACCGGCTGGTCAGGCTCGCTGGAGGGTCGGCGCTCGGCTCGCTGGCCGGCGGGATCCTGCTGCTCTACCTGGACCCGGACGTCTTCCAGGTGGTGGTCCCGGTGCTCATCGCGCTGGCCTGCGTCCTGGTGATCATCCAGCCCTGGCTCAACGCCCGGCTGGCCGCCCGGCGCGAGCACGCGCACCCGTACGGCGGGCCGGTCCTGTGGCTGAGCGTGTTCGGGGCGGGCGTCTACGGGGGCTACTTCGGCGCCGCCCAGGGGGTGCTGCTCATCGGGCTGCTCGGCAGCTTCCTGGACGAGCACCTGCAGCGGGTGAACGCGGCCAAGAACGTGCTCTCGCTGGTGGTCAACCTCACCGCCGCCGTGCTGTTCGTGTTCGTCGCGGAGGTCGACTGGTGGGCGGTGCTGGCCGTGGCGCTGGGCGCGATGATCGGGGGCTTCCTGGGGGCGAAGGTCGGCCGCCGCATCCCGGCGCCGTTGCTGCGGGTGGTCATCGTGGTGGTGGGGATCGTGGCGATTATCAAACTGGTGTACGGATAAATTTCCGACTTTCTGGGTATGAATCGGTACATGAAGGGTGATCGCGTGGAGATCGTCATCGACGCGGGCGGCACCCCGCGCACCTACGAGATCGTCGCCACCCGTGCGGGCCGCCGCGTCGAGGTGGACACCCGGCGAGGGCTCGTCGAGGTGAGCGAGGTGACCCGGAGCGGCACCCCGGTCAGGACCGCCCGGTTCATGTCCAGCCGCATCCTCGCCCTCGTCGAGCACCCCGCCGACGAGAAGTCCTGACCGAGGCCGGGGCCGGCGCGAGGCCGGCCGCCGGTCCTAACGGAAGTCCGCCTCGTGGTCGCGCACCCAGGAGCGGAACGGCAGCGCCGGTCTGCCCAGCAGCTTCTCCACCACGTCCGTGACCTCCTCGGGGGAGTCCACGAAGCTCCGCCAGCCCGCCAGCGCGCTGTCCACGAAGTTCGCGTCGCCCCAGGCCGCCAGCAGGTGCTCGCGCGCCTCCTCGGGCGGCAGCTCCTCCCAGCGGACCTCGCGGCCGATCACCTCGCCGATGATCCGTACCTGCTCGGCCTGGGTGAGCAGGCCGGGCCCGCTGATCGGGTAGGCCGCGCCGCCGTGCCCGGCCGAGGTCAGGACGTGCACCCCCACCGCCGCGATGTCCTTCTCGTGGATGAGGGCGCGCGCCGCCTGCCCGTACGGCCAGCGCACCACGCCCGTCCTGATCTGGTCGGCCCAGCCCAGGGTGTTGGCCGCGAAGCCGCTCGGTCGCAGGAACGTCCAGCTCAGCCCGGAGGCGCGGATCAGCCGCTCCAGCTCCTGGTGGAAGATCGGCGGACCGCCGCCGTCCGGTACGTTCGCTGAGAGGTACACCACCCGCCGGGCCTTGGCGGCCAGCGCCTCGACCACCGGCTCGGCGGTCCGCGCGGCGAAGCCCGGCCACACCAGGAACGCCGTCTCCACGCCCGCGAGAGCGGGCTCCAGCGTCTCGGGTCTGGTCAGGTCGCCCGCGACCACCTCCACCTCATCGGGGAGCCGTGCCTTGGCCGGGTCGCGCACCAGGGCGCGCACCTCCAGGCCGGCCCGAGCCAGTTCGTTCACCACATGTCCGCCGACGTTGCCGGTCGCGCCGGTCACCAGAATCGTGCTCATGCGGCGACCGTAGAACCTCAAGTCGACTTCAGGTCAACCTCGGCCGCACCTGGATCGTGCCGTCCTTGCGGACGCGGGTCTCGAACGTCGGCACCGGCGCCGTGGCCGGCCCGTGCCTGACCGAGCCGTCCTCCAGCCGGAACGTGCTGCCGTGCCAGGGGCACCGCACGCACGCCTCGCCGTCCACCTCGACCAGCCGGCCCTGGTGGAGCGGGCCCGCCAGGTGTGGGCAGGTGTCCACCAGCACGGTCGCGTTCTCGCCGCGGCGCAGCACGAACAGCGAGATGTAGCCGAGCCGCCGCGACACCGGACGGCCGTCCGGCAGGTCCTTCAACAGGCACAGGTCGTGCCAGCCCAACGGCACCAAATGGGAGACCTGGGGCGCGTGGTTGGCCCCCGCCGACATCCGATAGGCCAGGTGGCCACCCAGGTATCCGCCGACCCCGCCCGCCACCAGCCCGGCGTACGACAGCGCCCGCCCGGCCCGCTCACTCCCGCGCACCCGGGCCAGCAGCGACCCGGAGAACAGGCCGAGCGCGACCACGTTCGACACCATGTGCACGAACCCGACGCGCTGCTGCTCCCGGTGCAGCGACGACCAGTCGGTCAGGCCGGCGGCGGCCGTGGGCAGGGCGTTGACGATGCCGGTGGCCAGCAGCAGCCGCACCGCGCGCGGGTCGGCCTTGACCAGGTCGAGCAGCGTGGCCGACATCCAGCAGCCCAGGCTCACGGAGGCCAGGGGCGGGTGTGCCGGTTTGCCCGTCGGCACTCCGTGCAACAGGTCCCGCATGAAGCCCTGGGGGACGCGTTCGCGCACCGTCTTCGCCAGCGCTCGGATCGGCCGGTCCATGGCCGTGGCCTTGCCCAGCCGTTCGGTGAGGTCCACTGGTCCGGCGAACCGCCGCAAGTTCTTACGTCTCGCCCGTACTGTCTCTTTCACGACAAGTCCCCTACCCCAGGGGTGCGGACGTCACTCGGAAAGGTGACCCTTCGCGACCGACTCCTCGACGAGGGCGCGCGCGTACGCCCCCAGCGACGGCGCGCCCTCCTCGATGAGCCTGACCTTCTCCATCACCTGGGCCGCGGTCACCTTGAACAGCCGCCAGGTGCCGCCCTCGGTGTGGTGGTTGGCCAGGATCGGCGCGAACCGGTCGAGCGCCCTGGCGAAGCGCGCCTCGGGCGTCTCGCGCTCCTCGAACTCCTCCCACAGGCTCCGCAGCCGCGCGCCCTGCTCGCCGGGCAGCAGCGCGAAGATCCGGTCGGCCGCCGCGCGCTCGGCCTCCACCTGCGCGGCCACCGCCACCGGGTCGTAGATGAACGTGTCGCCCGCGTCGATCTCGACCAGGTCGTGCACGAGCAGCATGGCGACGACCCGCTGGAGGTCGGTGCCGGCAGGCGCGTGCTCGCCCAGCACCATCGCCAGCGTGGCCACGTACCAGGAGTGCTCCGCGTCGTTCTCCCGCCTGGAACCGTCCATCAGCAGGTTGCGGCGGATGATCCGCTTCAACTTGTCGATCTCCACGGCGAAGGCGATCTGGTCGGTCAGGCGGTCCTCTGCTGGCACGAAAGTCACCCGCGACACCTTAATGTGCGCTGATCACCCGGGTAGGCGAAATAGTGACCGGAACACCATTGAACACCGCGTTTCCCGACGGAACGTCCACCGCTGTCTCGTCCGTCAGCGCGTTCGCGCTCACCCCCGCGTGCTTCGCCGCCACCGCCTGCGAGCTGCCCTGGTGCCCCCAGCCGTGCGGCAGGCTGACGACACCCGGCATGATCGTGTCGGTGGGCTCCAGCGGCACGGTCAGCTCACCCTTCGCGGAGCGGACCACGGCCTCGCCGCCGAGCCCGAGCCTGGCCACGTCCGCCGGGTTGATCTGGAGCGTGCAGGTGTTGCTGCCGCCCACCAGCGGGCCCACGTTGTGCAGCCAGCTGTTGTTGGAACGCAGGTGACGCCGCCCGATCAGGACCATCTCCGCAGGCTCGGCGTCGAGCCCGGCGCGCAGCCGGTCCACGTCCTCCAGGAGCAGCGGCGGCGCCAGCTCCACGACGCCCGAGGCGGTCCTGAGCACCTCCGGCAGCCGCGGCTCCAGCGGGCCGAGGTCGAGCCCGTGCGGATGGTCGAGCAGCTTGCGCAGCGACAGGTCGCCCCCGGCCGCCCACTCGCCGTAGGGGCCGAGCTTGAGCATGAGGTCCAGCCGCCGCTCGGCGCCCGTGTCGCCCTCCAGCAGGGCGCGCAGCTCGGCGACGTCCCGGCCCTCGACCCCGGAGCCGGGCGTCTCCACGGCCTTGGCCAGCATCTGACCGATCACGAACTCGTCCAGGTCGCCGTCCGCCCCAGAGGCGATCATGGTGAGCCGGGCCAGGATCTGCGCCTCCGACGGCTGCCCGTCCAGCGGCAGCAGCGGCGGCGAGTAGCGCGCGTAGTTGCGCACCGCGAAGCCCAGCAGCGCGAAGTCGTAGTGTCCCGACTGCAGCACCCGCGGCGGGGGCAGGATGACGTGCGCGTGCTTGGTGGTCTCGTTCAGGTACGGGTCCACGCTCACCATGAAGTCGAGCCCGGCCAGCGCCCGGTCCAGCCGGTCGCCGTGCGGGGCCGACAGCACCGGGTTGCCCGCCACCGTGACCAGGAGTTTGATCTGCCCCTCGCCCGGCGTCTCGATCTCGTCGGCGAGGGTGGCGACCGGCAGCTCGCCGTTCGCCTCGGGCAGGCCGCGCACCCGGCTCCTCCAGCGCCCCACCCGGTACGGTCCGCGCCGCCCGGCGAACTCGGTGGCGGGCTTGGGGAACATCACCCCGCCCGGCCGGTCCAGGTTGCCGGTCAGCGTGTTCACCACGTCCACCAGCCACTGGGCGAGCGTGCCGAACTCGGCCGTGCAGGTGCCGATCCGCGCGTACACGGCGGCCCGGCCGGCCGCCGCCAGCTCCCGCGCGAGCCGTACGATCACCTCGGCCGGCACGCCGGTGCGGCGGGCCACCACGTCAGGCGGGAAGTGCTCGGCCGACTCGCGCACCTCGTCGAGCCCGTTGACCTGGTGGGCGAGCGTGACCAGATCCTCGGCGAAGAGCGTGTGCACGATGCCGAACAGCAGGTAGGCGTCCGTGCCGGGGCGTACGAACACGTGCTCGTCAGCGAGCTCTGCGGTCCGGGTGCGGCGCGGGTCGACCACGACGAGCCGCCCGCCGCGCCGGCGCAGCGCCTTGAGCCTGCCGGGGAAGTCGGGGGCGGTGCACAGCGAGCCGTTGGACTCCAGCGGGTTGGCGCCCAGCATCAGCAGATAATCGGCGCGGTCCAGGTCGGGGACCGGGATGGCCAGCGGATGGCCGAACATCAGCCCGCTGGCCACGTGCTTGGGCATCTGGTCGGCGCTGCTGGCGGAGAAGACGTTGCGGGTGCCGAGCGCCTTGATCAGCGGTCCGTTGTAGAGCGCGCCCGCCATCGTGTGCGCGTTCGGGTTGCCCAGGTAGACGGCGACCGACTGGCGGCCGTGCGCGGCGGTCACCTCGGCGAGCCCGCGCTCGACCGCGGCGAACGCCTCGTCCCAGCCCGCCTCCCGCCACCGCCCGCCCTCCCGGATCAACGGCCTGCGCAGCCGGTCGGGGTCCTCGTCCAGCCTGCCGAGGCTGGCGCCCTTCGGGCAGATGAACCCCTTGCTGAACGGGTCGTCGCGGTCGCCGCGGACGCTGGTCACGTGGCCGCCGTCGTCGAGTGTCAGCGTCAGGCCGCAGACGGCTTCACACAGGGGGCAGGTCCGATGCACGGTCGACGTCATCACGACTCCTGGGTTCGTCAGCTGAACTCATCTTGACGCGTACGGAGGACATGGGGAAGCCCCGGAGCCCCCGCGGTCTCCGGGGCTTTTCCTAGGGAGGCGCGGGTCCCTAGGTCTTCAGCCCAGCGGCTGCGGAATCAGCTGCCGGGACAGATCAGGCGGCTCCTCGAGGTCGTGGCGGAGCGAGATCCAGGCCCGCCGGCCGTAGAGCCGGTCGAGTCCGGGGGAGAGGGTCCCGGGGATCTCGTCCCGCCTGACGATCTCGACGATCACCAGGTTGGCGCGGGTGCGGTGCCGGTAGACGGTGACGGCCCTGGCCCAGCAGGCCGCCGCGATCTCCTCGGCGTAGGCCTCGAACTCCTCGGCGCAGATGCCGGCCCTGGTCAGGATCAGGGCCTTCTCGCCCGTGGTGGTCGGGGTGATCCACAGCACCAGCGGGATGCGGCCCTTGCGGGTGTGCATGGTGGTCTCCAGGCAGACCCGCTGCAGCCGGTGACGGGACACCACGCACCAGAAGTGCGAGACGGCCCAGCTGCGGCCGAACCGGGTCGCGGCCGGCACCGAGACGGCGGTGCCGGCCAGGACGAACGGCAGCCAGCCGCCCTGCTGGGTGGCGTCCAGCAGGACCGGCACGAGCAGCGCGAGGCCGGTGAGGATGAGCAGTTCGGTACGGATCCGCCAGAGCCGGGTGATGGGCCCGGAACCGGCCGGGGCGGGCAGGTCCTCGTACCCGGGGTAGATCTGGTTGCGCGGGTTCCTGGGCATCAGGACACCTCCTCGGGCACCCGTGGCACGATCCGGTCGAATCGTGGGTCGCGGTAGCGGCGGGAGCCGAAGCCGGTCCTGGTGACCGACCAGCCCCGGCGGTGGGCGAACTCGTCGAACTCCATGCAGATTTCGCGGTCGGCCCAGGCGAGCAGTCCCTGGAAGCGGGTGAGCATCCGGGACTTGCGCCGGCTGAGTCCCTTGGTACCTTGTGAGTGCATAGAAGACCCCTTTCGCGGCAAATCAGAGGTGGCTTCTTACGCCGGACTGCGGGCCGGTGACCTGCTCGCCGCTGGGTGGCAGCCCAGGTGCGGCGGGTCGGGTGCGCCGGCCTCGGTCCGGCTTGTGCTCTTTCGAGCGACGATCGCGGCGATGACTCTCAGCTGAGTGCGAGATCCTTCCGGCAGGCGGCCTCCCTGTGTTCGGTCTCCATGGACGGGACGGCGCCGTTGCCGGGTGCGCGGCCTGACCGGCCGCGAGTGGTCGTGGGCGGGAAGCTCGTCCCGGCGGGTCGCGCGGTGTCCATCACGACCTCCCCACCTCCGGAGCTCCTCTTGGTCCTGATGGTCCTCTCGGCAGTTAGCCGCTGCAAGTCCTTGAGCAAGAAAGATTTTTCTTTCTTCGCAATCGTCCCTCGAATTGCCGTGCAACTTGCACGCGCCGGATGACCTTCGGCATGGACGGGGTGCCCACGGGAGATCATTTGGTGTGCTCCCCCTTCCCCCTCAGGAGCTTTGCTTGCTTCACACCGTCTCTCCGTGAAAGCCTCCTGGCAAGCCCAAATGAAGGTACGCGTGCAAGTTGCAGTGTAAGATTGGCAGGACGGCCCAAGACCGCGGGCTTGAAACGGTTCCCTCCGGCTATACCTTCATCCCGGCAAGGAGAGTCGACGGTGCCACCGACGCAGGGCAGTCCGACTGTCCGCAAGCTCAGACTCGGTCAGGAGCTCCGGCTGCTCCGTGAGCGACGCAAGATCACCGGTGCCGGCGCCGCCAAGGAGCTCGGCTGGTCGCCCAGCAAGGTCTCGCGCATCGAGGGCGCCAAGACGATGCCCAGCGCCGACGACATCAAGGCGATGGGGAAGCTCTACCGCCTCGACGAAGTCAAACTTGACGAACTCTTCGGCCTGTTGCGGGATGCGGATCAGCGGGGCTGGTGGGAAGATTACGAAGACGCCCTGCCGGAGGAGTACACAAGATTCCTCGGGCTGGAGGCAGAGGCCATCGTCCAGCGCAACTGGGAACCCCAGATCGTGCCCGGCCTCTTCCAAACCGAGGATTACGCCCGAGAGGTCATCCTGGCCGTCCGCGGCATCTCGCGCATCACCCACAGCGGAGTGAGGAGCAGGGTCGAGGCCCGTCTCGACCGCCAGCAGCGTGTCCTGCACCGCTCCGACCCCTGTGAGATGCGCTTCGTGCTGGACGAACCGGCCCTGATGCGCCGCTTCGGCGAGCCCTCGGTGATGCGGGCGCAGATGGAGCATCTCCTGGAGTTGTCCCTTCTGCCTCACGTCAGCGTTCAGGTGCTGCCCATGGACGCGCTTCACCCGGTCAGCACGGGAGCGTTCATTCACCTCAAGTTCACAGACTTCGACGATGTGGTCTATTTGGAGCAGCTTTATACTGCTCACTTCGTCGAGGACCTCGAGCGGGTAGCGGGGTACGAGTCGGCCTTCGAGAACATCAGGATGCAGGCGTTGGACGAGGACGAATCACGCGTGCTCATTCAACGCAAGGCGATGATGTGGCGAGGCTGAGCAACGAACATCGGAACAAAAGGGGCAATGGCGCCCCTACGCCCATTTGGGGAGAAAATGTCTATCCACCACCAGACGGCGGCCTGGCAGAAGAGCACCTTCTGCAACGGAGCCAGCAGCTGCGTTGAGGTCGCCCCCCTCGCCGACGGGAACGTCGCACTGAGGGACAGCAAGGAGCAGGACGGACCCGTCCTCGTCTTCACCCCGTCGGAGTGGGCCGCGTTCACGGCCGGCGTCCGGGACGGAGAGTTCGACCTGGAGGCCCTTTCGGCCAGCGCGTGAAAAACGGCCCTGGCAGGTTGGTGACGCAACCGGACAGGGCCGTTCGACGAAGGCTGGTCACAGCCCCGGTTCTCTCCGCCCGCCCGGCGGGCACAAGATCCCCGCACATCATGACGCACCCCGGCCCCCTTGATCAACAGGCGCCCACTCCCGTACACAGGCCCCCCGCCTCCTTCAGCGCCTCACGGATCGCCCCCGCGTTGACGCCAGGAGTCGTCCATGGCCACCCCTCCCCGCGCCGGCGTCGAGGTCCGTGATCTGATTCCTGAGCCAAGTCCGATTTCTTATCGTTTGATGTCAAGCGAGGGTCACTACGCGCCAATAGTCCGGACATGGCATGCTCGATCCCTGAAAGTCTCGATCGAGCTGGATGGCGCCCCCGATGAACCTCCCCCGCGCACTCTCGGCACTGGCCGCCGTGGCCTCGCTGGCCGCCTGCTCGGCCTTCGGTGCGGAGGCGCCCGAGCGGCAGCCCCAATCAGCCACCACCTCGGCCGAGCCCACGGCCCCCGCCACCCCGAAGCGTGAGCCGTACACCATCGCCTTCGGCGGGGACGTGCACTTCGAGGGCTTCCTGCGGGCGCGGCTGAACAACCCGCGCACCGCGCTCGGCCCGATCGCCTCGGTGCTCCGCAAGGCGGACCTGGCCATGATCAACCTGGAGACCGCGATCACCACGGGCGGCACTCCCGCGCCCGGCAAGCAGTACACGTTCCGGGCGCCGACCAGCGCGATCACCGCGCTCAAGGCCGCCGGCGTGGACGTGGCCTCCATGGCCAACAACCACGGCATGGACTACATGGAGACCGGCCTGGCGGACTCGCTCGCCGCGATCAAGAAGTCCCGCTTCCCGATGGTGGGCATCGGCAAGGACGAGGCGCAGGCGTACAAGCCGTTCAGGAAGACGGTGAACGGCAACCGGGTCGCGATCATCGGCGCGACCCAGGTGCTGGACGCCGAGTTCATCGACTCCTGGACCGCCACCCCGGACAAGGGCGGGCTCGCGTCGGCCAAGAACGAGGCCCGCCTGATCAAGGCGGTACGGCAGGCGCGCAAGAACTCCGACACCGTCATCGTGCACCTGCACTGGGGCACCGAGATGCAGAAGTGCCCCAACCCGGCGCAGCTCTCCCTGGCCCCCAAGCTCGTCAAGGCCGGCGCCGACGTGGTGGTGGGCGGCCACGCGCACATCCTGCTGGGCGCCGGGTACCTCGACAACGCGTACATCAGCTACGGCCTCGGCAACTTCGTCTTCTACAACTCCAACCCCGCGACCACGGGCCGCACCGGCGTGCTGACCCTCACCATCAACGGCCGCAAGATCCTCAAGGACCGGTGGACCCCCGCCACCATCCAGAACGGCGTGCCGGTCCCGATCACCGGCGCCGCGCGGACGCAGGCCGTGGCCGACTGGAAGGCGCTGCGTTCCTGCACCGGACTGGCCGCCCGGCCCTGAACCCCGCAGGGTCCGGTGGCGTACGCGGTCGACGCTGTCCAGGATCTCCCCATCCGCACTCCATGGGCTGGTCCGGGCTCACCGGATTCCCGGGAATCCGGTCAATCGTGGGTAACGATCTGGTCTGGCGGGGGAAGATGATGTCGTGTCCATGCCGCAACCAGAAGATGACTGTGCGTCGCCGAAGGCGCTGCGCCGTCAGCCCACGCAGCGCCGCAGCGCGCGGCGGGTCGAGCGGATGCTCGACGCCTGCGCCCACCTGCTCGACGAGATCGGCTACGAGGCGCTCTCCACGACCAGGATCGCCGACCGGGCGGGGGTCGCGATCGGCTCGGTCTATCAGTTCTTCCCCGACAAGCGGGCCATCACCCAGGAGCTGACCCGGCGCAACGTGGAGCTGTTCGTCTCCAGGGTGGGCCGCCGGTTCATGGAGGAGGACTACCGGGGCTGGTGGGACGCCGTCGACGCGATCATCGACGAGTACGTCGACATGCACCGCACAGTGCCCGGCTTCCGGAGCCTCCACTTCGGCGACGTGGTCGACCTCAACCTGCTCGACTCCGACTCCGACAACAACACCGTGATCGCGGGCCGGCTGCGCGGGCTGCTGCTCAAGGAGTTCGGGCTCGCCGACTGCCACGAGCTCGACGTGGCCGTGCTGGTGGCGGTCGAGGCCGGTGACGCGGTGCTCAAGCTGGCCTTCCGCCGCGACCCCGACGGCTCGGAGGAGATCATCGACGCGGCCCGGCAGCTCGTGCGCGGGTTTCTGTCGCGTCAGCTCAAGTCCTACACGCCGCGGCCCGACTAGCGGATCCGCTCCCAGGCCTCGAGAAACTCCGGCAGCCAGTGCGGCTCGTGGGGTCGCGCGCACTCCTCGGCGTACGACACCGGCCGGACGGCGTGCTCTCTCACGCGTAGCTCGTCCTCCAGGGCCCGCAGTCTTCGCTCGGCCGCATCGGCCCCTTCGAGCCGGGCCGAAACGTAGCCGGCGACCCCGGGGCCCACGGCCGACAGCACCACCGCGACCGCCAGCGCGGACGTCACCTGCCTGGACCCGCTCATCCCAGCCCCTTCCGCTCTCGGGCGCGAAGTGACCGGTATATGCCCTGCTACCTGCGAAGATATGCGGCTCGTGAGCGGCTGGTGACGAATCGTGGTGCCCTCATCCGCCATCGCCGATGCTTATTGAGCGGGCAAAACCGCACGGCTCTCGGTAGTCTCGCGTTGTGGCGCATGTGACCCGTGAGCACCTTGATCGCCTGCTTGAGCAGGCGCTGCTGGCCGACGACCACGGCTCGCTGGCCGGCAGGCTGTACGACGTCGCGCTCGATTACTCCAGCGGCGACGTGTCGAGAGCGTCCATCCTGGTTCAGGCGGCCGAGGAGTGGCGCGCGGCCGGTCAGCCGGCCCGCGCGCTGGAGTGCTTCCAGCGCGCGGTCGAAGACGGCGGGGAGACGGGCATCGACCCGCGTGCCGGCATCGCCGACACGCTGTTCGAGCTCGACCGGCACGACGAGGCGAGGGAGGTCATCGAGACGGTCCGCGCCGAAGAGGACGTCTCGGCGGCGACCGCCCACAGCATCGCCGAGACCCTCGTCGCCTACGGCGACCTGGAGGCGGGCCACGAGTGGGTGACCCAGGCACTGCTGACCTGCGAGAGCGACGACCCGGAGCGGATGTCGATGCTGCGCACCCGCTACCGCATCAGGCTCGACCTGGGCCTGCCCGAGGACGAGATCGACGCCCTCGTCTCCTGACGGGCCGGGCTCAGCGCAGGGAGAGCCCGCCCAGCAGGCGGGTGACGCCGTCGAGGGAGCGGCCCGGGATGTCCGCCCGGTCCAGCTCCGTCGCCACGCGCGGCACCGCACGGTCCACGATCTCGTCCCCGGCCTGCTGGACCGGGCCGGTCAGGTCGATCGGGGTGTCCGCCGGGCGCGGACGTCCGTCCGTGGGCCGAGGAGTGCGCCCCGTCGGCGGGGCGGCTTCGGGCAGCACCGGAAGGGCGGGCAGCTTGAGCAGGCCGGTCGCGCCCGCCACCGGCTCGCTCGCCACCGGCGGCATGGCCGAGGTGGCCACGAACCCGCCCAGGTCAGACAGCCCATGCTCCGACTGCGGGGTGACCAGCCCGGTCAGGTGGATGCGCTCGGCCATCCTGACCGCGTTCAGGGCCAGGTGGGTGCTCTCCGACCCGAGCAGCGGGGCGGCGTCGCTCAGCCGCGCCTTGGCCAG
Organism: Nonomuraea corallina; assembly: GCF_027620315.1. GTDB lineage: Bacteria > Actinomycetota > Actinomycetes > Streptosporangiales > Streptosporangiaceae > Nonomuraea > Nonomuraea corallina. The sequence goes on from NZ_JAPNNL010000145.1 coordinate 14,583, forward strand.
CTCGTCGCAGAGCGCCGCCGCGGGTGAGCCCACGCGGGCCTGCGCGGTCAGGCAGTCGTCCGCGGCCGAGGGGCCGGTCCCCAGCCAGGTGACGCCCGCGGTCAGAGTGACCATGGCCAGGATCCTTCGGATGTTCCGCGTAAGCACTTCTCGTCCCCCTGATCGTTCCCGTGACTGACGCACGCGAAGCTAGCCAGGCGGGCGAGAGCGGGGAGGCGGCTTGCCGGAAGGCTGGCCCGAACCTTAAGGAACGGACCCCGCCGATGACCCGCCGGGGAACGTCGAACGCCCGGAGGATGGACCTCCGGGCGTTCGGCGGGTGTACGACGGGTGTACGGGCGGGTTGTACGGCGGGTGCTCAGGCCCGCTGGACGGTCAGCTCGTCGTCGCCGAGGTCGACCAGGACCTTGTCGCCGTCGACGATCTCGCTGGAGAGCACCGCCCTGGCCAGCTTGTCACCGATCGCCGACTGGACCAGACGGCGCAGCGGGCGCGCCCCGTACATCGGGTCGTAGCCCGTCAGGGCCAGCCACTCACGGGCCGCGGGCGTGACCTCCAGCGTCAGCCTGCGGTCCGCCAGCCGCTGGGCCAGCCGGTCGACCTGCAGGTCCACGATCTGCGCCAGCTCCTCGGTGCCGAGCGCGTCGAACAGGATCACGTCGTCCAGCCGGTTGAGGAACTCCGGCTTGAACGCGCTGCGCACCGCGCCCATCACGGCCTCGCGCTTGACGCCGTTCTCCAGCGTCGGGTCGACGAGATACTGGGAGCCGAGGTTGGACGTGAGGATCAGGATCGTGTTGCGGAAGTCGACCGTGCGGCCCTGGCCGTCGGTCAGCCGGCCGTCGTCGAGCACCTGGAGCAGGATGTCGAAGACCTCCGGGTGGGCCTTCTCCACCTCGTCCAGCAGCACCACGGTGTACGGGCGACGCCGCACGGCCTCGGTGAGCTGGCCGCCCTCCTCGTAGCCGACGTAGCCGGGAGGCGCGCCGACGAGCCGGGCGACGCTGTGCTTCTCGGAGTACTCGCTCATGTCGATGCGGGTCATCGCCCGCTCGTCGTCGAACAGGAACTCCGCCAGCGCCTTGGCCAGCTCCGTCTTGCCGACACCGGTCGGGCCGAGGAACAGGAACGAGCCCGTCGGCCGGTCGGGGTCGGCGATGCCGGCCCGGCTGCGCCGGACCGCGTCGGACGCCGCCCGCACGGCCTCGTGCTGGCCGATGAGGCGCTTGCCCAGCTCCTCCTCCATGCGCAGCAGCTTGGCCGTCTCCCCCTCCAGCAGGCGGCCCGCCGGGATGCCGGTCCAGGACGAGATGACCTCGGCGATGTCGTCGGGGCCGACCTCCTCCTTGACCATGGCGTTCTCGGGCGGGGCGGCCTCGGAGGCGGCCTTCAGCGCCTGCTCCAGGCGCGGCACCTCGGCGTACATGATGCGGGAGGCGGTCTCGAAGTCGCCGTCGCGCTGCGCCCGCTCGGCGGTGCCGCGCGCCTCGTCGAGCTGCTTCTTCAGCTCACCGACCTTGTTGAGGCCGGCCTTCTCGTGCTCCCAGCGGCCGACCAGGGCGTTCAGCTCCTCCTGGCGGTCGGCCAGCTCCTGACGCAGGCGCTCCAGGCGCTGCACGGAGGCCTCGTCGGTCTCCTTGGACAGCGCCAGCTCCTCCATCTTCATCCGGTCGACGGCCCGCTGGAGCTGGTCGATCTCGACCGGACGGGAGTCGATCTCCATCCGCAGCCGGGACGCCGCCTCGTCGACCAGGTCGATGGCCTTGTCCGGCAGGAAGCGGCTGGTGATGTAGCGGTCGGACAGCGCGGCGGCCGACACCAGGGCGCTGTCGGCGATCTGCACCTGGTGGTGGGCCTCGTAGCGGCCCTTCAGCCCGCGCAGGATCGCGATGGTGTCCTCGACCGTCGGCTCGCCCACGTACACCTGCTGGAAGCGGCGCTCCAGCGCCGGGTCCTTCTCGATGCGCTCGCGGTACTCGTCGAGCGTGGTCGCGCCGATCATCCGCAGCTCGCCGCGGGCCAGCATCGGCTTGAGCATGTTGCCCGCGTCCATGGCGCCCTCGGCGGCGCCCGCGCCCACGACGGTGTGGAGCTCGTCGATGAAGGTCACGACCTGGCCGTCGCTCTCCTTGATCTCGGAGAGCACCGCCTTGAGCCGCTCCTCGAACTCGCCGCGGTACTTGGCGCCCGCGACCATCGCGCCCAGGTCGAGCGCGATCAGCCGCTTGTTGCGCAGCGACTCCGGCACGTCACCGGCCACGATGCGCTGGGCCAGGCCCTCCACCACGGCCGTCTTGCCGACGCCGGGCTCGCCGATCAGCACCGGGTTGTTCTTGGTGCGCCGGCTGAGCACCTGCACCACCCGCCGGATCTCGGAGTCGCGGCCGATGACCGGGTCGAGCTTGCCGGCGCGGGCCCGCTCGGTCAGGTCGACGCCGTACTTCTCCAGCGCCTGGTAGGTGTCCTCGGGCGTCTCGCTGGTGACCCGGGCGTGGCCGCGTACCTTCTCGAACGCGTCGAGCAGCGCCTGCGGCGTGACCCCCGCGGCCTTGAGCAGCTCGGCGGCCTGGCCGCCGTCCGCCGCGAGGCCGACCAGCAGATGCTCGGTCGAGACGTACTGGTCCTCCAGCCGGTTGGCGTGCTGGGCGGCGGTGTTCATGACCGTGAGCAGCTGGCGGGAGCTCGTGGGCGCCCCCACCGTCGCGCCCTGCGCCTTGGGCAGCGCCGCCAGCCGCTCCTCGGCCCTGGCCCGCAGCGCCTTCCAGTCGGCGCCGACCGCCTCCAGCAGCGGGACGGCGGTGCCGCCGGTCTGCGCGAGCAGCGTGGTCAGCAGGTGGATCGGAGAGATCTCGGGATTGCCGTCGGCGGCGGCCCGCCGCATGGCTCCCGAGAGCGCCTCCTGACTTTTCTGAGTGAGCTTGTATTCCATCTACGCCCCCGGTGGCAACTCGTAGCGGATCAGCGCCTTGATCATCTGGAGCTCGGCGCGCAGCCGGTGAACCTCCTCGCGCAGCCGCAGCGACTCGTTCTCCAGCTCCAGGATCCGCTTGATGCCGGCGAGGTTGATGCCCTCCTCCTGGGAGAGCCGCTGGACCTCGCGCAGCTGGATGATGTCTCTGGTCGAGTAGAGGCGGCCGCGCCCCGCCGTGCGGCCAGGGCAGACCAGGCCGAGCCGGTCGTACTGCCGCAATGTCTGCGGATGCAGCCCCGACAGCTGCGCGGCCACCGAAATCACATAAACAGGAGTGTCATCGGACAGGTCGAAGTAGTTGGCGTCCATCGGCTCACTCGCTTCTGGCTCTCAATATGAGCTCGGCCCGCGGGTCCTCGGCCGCTGTGGCGGTGTTGAACTCCGTGAGCAGCTCGCGCGACTTGTCGTCGAGCGTCTTCGGCACCACGACCTCGACGCTGGCGAGCAGGTCGCCCTTGGTGCCGTCCTTGCGGGTGACGCCCCGGCCGCGGACGCGGAAGGTGCGCCCGTTCGGCGTGCCCGCGGGGATGCGCAGGGTCACCGGCATCCCCTTGAGCGTCGGCACCTTGATCTCGGCGCCGAGAGCCGCCTCCGAGAACGTCACGGGAACCGTGACGGTCAGGTTGTCACCCGACCTGCCGAACACGGGGTGCGGCTTGACGTGCGTCACGATGTAGAGATCACCGGCCGGACCGCCGTTCTCGCCGGGCGCTCCCTTGGCCTTGAGCCTGACCCGCGCCCCGTCGGACACTCCCGCGGGGATGCGGGCCTGGATCGTGCGGGTGCTCTTGGCCCGGCCGCTGCCCTCGCAGACGGGGCAGGGGTCGTCGACCAGGAGCCCGCGACCCTTGCAGTCGCGGCAGGGCTCGGAGAAGGCGAAATTGCCCAGGTTGCGGCTGGCCGCACCGGTGCCCTCACAGGTCGGGCAGACCCGCGGGGTGGTGCCGGCCTTGGCGCCCGTCCCGGTGCACGCGCTGCACGCGGCGGAACTGGTCAGCCTGAGCGAAACCGTGGTGCCCTCGGCAGCCTCCGTGAACGACAGCGTGACCTCTGACTCGATGTCCTGCCCGCGCCGCGGCCTGGTGGCGGAGGTTGTGCGGGTCGTGGCGCCGCCCCGGTTGAACAGTCCGCCGAAAAGGTCGCTGAAACGGTCGCCCGTCCCGGGGGCCCGGGGGGGGGCCCGGGGGGCCCC
>NZ_JAPNNL010000146.1 GCF_027620315.1 Nonomuraea corallina
TTGGGGTCGGCGAGGCGCCGGTTGGCGGCGGCGAGCACGGCACCCCGGCTCGGCCTGCCGGGGTCCAGGTCGAGGTCGCACCGCCCGGCCGGCGCGGTCTTCAGCGCGACGGCGCGGGCGGCGCGGGCCGTCAGCTCGTCGCCGAGACCGGCGAGGTAGTCGAGGACGGTCCCGCCGCCGGACGCCAGCTCGGCCACGTCCTGCTCGATCTGCTCGATCCGGACGACCTCGTCGGCGGCGGCCCCGCCGTCGCGGCCCATCTCGCCCGCCGTCAGCAGGTCCGCGCCCTCGGGGCCGGTGTCCACGAGGAACGCCGACACGCCCGCCGCCCGCAGCAGGAGCCGGTTGACCTCGGCCGCGCCCAGCTCGGCCCGCCGCGACAGGTAGACCGGCGGCGGCGCGTGCGGGTCCAGCCCGAGCACGGGCGCGCACCAGCGCCGCACGGCCGCGCCGAGCGGGGTGTCGAAGTGGGTGGTGCCGGGCGGGGCCGGGCTGCCGCCCTCGTTGAGCAGCAGCTCGAAGCGGCTGCGGGTCAGCTCGTCACGGCGCACCCCGTGGCAGGCGTGGTCGACGAGCGGGGCGAGAAGGGCGTCACGCACCGTGTCGGGGAGGTCTACGGGGAGCATGCGGAGACTCTAGGCCGTCCCCGCACGCGTCCGCGGTCGTTTTACCGAGTCACCGGCGGCACAGCCGAAGCACGTTCTGGATGACCTTCGCCCCGGCTCCGCCCTCGGCGGTGAGGATCGACTCGGGGTGGAACTGCACGGCGAAGCGGCGCCGGTCGGGGTCCTCGATGGCCATCACGTTGCCGTCGGGCGTGACGGCGGTCGGGGTGAAGCCGACCACGCCGGGCCGCTTGGCGTGCAGCGAGTGGTAGCGGGCGGCGGTGAACTCCTGCGGCAGCCCGTCCAGCAGCGCGCTGGCGCCGAGCCGGGAGACCTGGCCGCGCTTGCCGTGCTCGGGGTGGTCGAGCAGGTCGAGCGTGCCTCCGGCGTGCTCGACCATGGCCTGCAGGCCCAGGCAGACGCCGAACACCGGCAGGTCGCGGGCGTAGATCTGGTCGATGAGCGCGGCCATGCCGAAGTCGGACGGCCAGCCGGGGCCGGGCGACAGCACGATCAGGTCGGGGCCGATCTCGTCGATCATGGCGGCGGGGAAGCCGTGGCGCAGCGTCACCACGTCCGCGCCCTCCTGGCGGAAGTAGTCGGCGAGCGTGTTGACGAAGGAGTCCTCGTGGTCGACGAGCAGCACCTTCAGGCCCAGCCCCGGCCGTTCCCTGCGCGGGGTCTCGGGCGCGGCGTCCTCGGAGCCGATCGTGGCCAGCGCGCCGAGCAGGGCGCTGGCCTTCAGCTCGGTCTCGCGCTCCTCGGCCTCGGGGTCGGAGTCGAACAGCAGCGTGGCGCCGGCCCGCACGGTGGCCACACCGTCCCTGATCTGGGCGGTGCGCAGGGTCAGGCCGGTGTTCATGGAGCCGTCGAAGCCGATGAACCCGATGGCGCCGCCGTACCAGCGGCGGGTGGTCGCCTCGTGGTCCTCGATGAACTGCATGGCCCAGGTCTTGGGCGCGCCGGTGACGGTGACGGCCCACATGTGGGTGAGGAAGGCGTCCAGCGCGTCGAACTCGGGGCGCAGCCGGCCCTCGATGTGGTCGACGGTGTGGATGAGCCGCGAGTAGAGCTCGATCTGGCGGCGGCCGATGACCTTGACGGTGCCGGGGACGCAGATGCGCGACTTGTCGTTGCGGTCGACGTCGGTGCACATGGTCAGCTCCGACTCCTCCTTGACGCTGGACAGGAGGGTGCGGATGGCCTCGGCGTCGCCGACCGGGTCGGCGCCGCGGGCGATGGTGCCGGAGATCGGGCAGGTCTCGACCCGGTCACCGGTGACGCGCACGTACATCTCGGGCGAGGCGCCGACGAGGTGCTCGCCCTCGCCGAGGCTGATGATGAACTCGTACGGGGCGGGGTTGCTCTTGCGCAGCCCGCGGTAGAAGCCGGCCGGGTCGGCGCAGGTGGCGTGGAAGACCTGGCCGGGCACCACCTCGAACAGGTCGCCGCGCTTGAACCGCTCCTTGGCGGCGGCCACGACCTCGGCGTACTGGCCCCGGGGCGGGTTGGGCGGCACCTCGGCGGGGGCGGCCGGCGGGCGGGCCTCGCCGGTGCGCTCCAGACCGCGGGTGCCGCGGCCGTCGACGGTGAACTCGTAGCGGCGCTCGAAGCAGGTCTCACGCTGCCGGTCGATGACGACGAGCCGGTCGGGCAGGTGCAGGACGAGGTCGCGCTGGTCGGCGGGGCGTTCGAGCCGGTGCCTGATGGGCTCGAACTGGAAGGCCAGGTCGTAGCCGAACGCGCCGTAGAGCCCGAGGTGCGGGTCGTCGCCCTTGAAGGCGGCGATGACCTCGCGGATGGCGGTGAAGACCGTGGGCCTGCGGCTGCGCATCTCCTCCGGCAGCAGGTCCTCCGACTCCGGGACGCGCACCTGCACGAAGTCGCCGGTCGGCTCGCCGACCGGCTTGCCCGCGGCCAGCAGGCAGGAGGCGACGGCGGGCAGCACCACCCGGCCGCGCTCGTTGAGCGCCCGCGCCGAGATGACGCGGCCCTTGGCCACCAGCTCCAGACAGGGGTCGACGTAGCCGAACGCCCATCGGCTGTAGCGGCCGGGGTAGTCCATCCCCGAGGAGAACGCGCCGCCACGCCTGTCCCCCAGCGCCGTCACGATCTCTTCGAGCGCGTCCTCGGACACCGCGCGCACCTCGAGCTCGACGCCGATGCCCTTGGCGGTGGTATATCCGCTCGTCTCCACTGCTGCCCCTTCGCGCACTTCGATCAACGAGCCCCGGGGGCGAACACAACAAAGGCCGCCGAACCGGGGCGGCCTTTTAGAGGTATGCGAGAATCGCGCCGCCTAGGAGCGGCGCCACCACTGAAGCGAGGAGTGATGTCGCATGAGGAAAGGCTACTCCCGCCCATCAAGATCGCGCAACGGGGGCACGCGGGCGGGGGGCGCGGACGATCAGCGCCGCGCAGGACGACCGCGTTAGGTTGGCTGCCATGAACACCCCCCTCGCCTGGCGGCCGGTGGCGGCGGTCTGCGCCGTGCTGGTGACCGTGCTGCTGGCCCTCGGCCCTCATTACGGCTATCACCGCGACGAACTGTACTTCCGGGTGCTGGCGGACCACCCCGACTGGGGGTACGTGGACCAGCCGCCGTTCACGCCGCTGGCGGCCAGGGTGTCCCTGGCGCTGTTCGGCGACTCGCCGGGCACGCTGCGGGTGCTGCCCGCGCTGGCGGCGGCGCTGCTGGTGGTCCTGGCGGCGCTGATCGCCCGGGAGCTGGGCGGGCGCGGGGTGGCGCAGACGCTGACCGCGGCCGGCACGGCGACCGGCGCCTACCCGCTGATCGGCGGCCACACGCTGCTGACCGTGAGCTTCGACCTGCCGCTCTGGGCGGCGGCCGTCCTGTTCGTGCTGCGGACGCTGCTGCGCGACGGGCGATGGTGGCTCGCGGCCGGCGTGGTGATCGGCGCGGCCACGTACAACAAGCTGCTGATCGCCATGCTGGTGCTGGGGCTGGCGGCGGGGGTGCTGGTGGCGGGGCCGCGCCGGCTGCTGCTGAGCCGCTGGCTGTGGGCGGGGGCGCTGGTCGCCGTCGTGCTGGCGCTGCCGAACGTCCTCTACCAGCTCACCCACGACTGGCCGCAGCTGAAGATGGCGGCCGGGCTGAGCGAGGACGAGGGCGCGACGATGCGGCTGCTGTTCGTGCCGATGCAGTTCCTGCTGTTCGGGCCGGTGGTGGCGGTCATCGCGGGGTTCGGGTTCGTACGGCTGTGGCGCGACCCGCGGGTGCGGGCGCTGGCCGTCGCCTACCCGGCGGCCGCGGTGCTGACGGTGGCCAGCGGAGGCCGGTTCGACTACACGGCGGGCCTGATCCTGCCGCTGTTCGCGGCGGGCTGCGTCGCGGCCGAGGCGGCGGGGCGCGAGAGGATCAGGTCGGCGGGGTGGTCCCTGGGCGCGAACGGGCTGGGCAACGCCCTGGTCGCGCTGCCCCTGGTGCCGCTGACCGTGCTGGGGAGCACGCCGATCCCCCTGATCAACGAGGTGGCGCGCGAGTCGGTCGGCTGGCCGGCGTTCAACGCCGCGGTCACCGGCGTGCTCGACTCGCTGCCGCCGGAGGAGCGGCGGCGCGCCGTCGTGGTCACGGGCAACTACGGCGAGCACGGCTCCCTCGTCCAGGGCGGCCTGACGCGGGTCTACTCCGGCCACAACCAGCTCTGGGAGTACGGTCCGCCGCCGGACGACGGCGACCCGGGGGTGATGGTGAACGTCCGCCGGGTGGTCCGCGACCAGCAGTACGAGTCCTGTGAGCTGCGGGCCAGGGTCGACAACGGCGTCGGGGTGGACAACGAGGAGCAGGACATGCCGGTGTTCCTGTGCCGGGGGCTGCGGCAGCCGTGGAGCGCCACGTGGGACCACTGGCGACAATTCAACTGACCACATTACGTTTTGTTACATAGCTCGCATTGTCAGGATTTTCTCTTGCATTCCCGACAAGCTCTCTTCACTCTTCTCCACAGAGCCGGAAAGATCGCTCTTTCCCGAAGGCGCGAAGGAGAGCTTGTGCCGAACACCCCCCGCTGGCGCGCGCTCCTGATGGGAGCCGTCGCCGCAGCAGCTCTGCTCGTCCCGACCGGAGTGGCCCAGGCGGCACCCGATCCCGACAAGGTCAGCAAGGCGGTCCAGGCCCAGCTGGACAGCGACGACAAGGCCACGTTCTGGGTGCGGATGAAGGAGGACGCCGACCTCAGCGGCGCCCGCCGGGCCACCGGCAAGCAGGACAAGGCCGAGCGGGTCTACGAGGCCAAGACCGAGAAGGCCGACGCCACCCAGGCGGGCCTGCGCAAGCTGCTCGACCAGCACGGCGCCGAGTACACCCCGTTCTGGATCGTCAACGCCGTCAAGGTGACGGCCGGGTCCAAGCTGGCGGCGCAGATCGCCGAGCTGCCTGAGGTCGAGGGGATCGAGCCGGTCAGGACCCTGACGCTGCCCAAGCCGGCGCCGGCCGAGGCGCAGGCGCGGGTGAACGCGGTCGAGTGGAACATCGACCGGGTCAACGCCCCGCGCGTGTGGGAGGAGCTGGGCAACCGCGGTGAGGGCATCGTGGTGGCCAACATCGACACCGGCGTCCAGTTCGACCACCCGGACCTGCGGGAGGCGTACCGGGGCAGGAACCCGGACGGCACGGTCACCCACGACTACAACTGGTTCGACCCGGCGGGGATCTGCCCGACGGCGGTGCCGTGCGACAACAACGGCCACGGCACCCACACGATGGGCACCATGGTCGGCGCGAACGGCCTCGGCGTGGCCCCGGGGGCGCGCTGGATCGCGGCCAAGGGCTGCGAGGTCAACACCTGCACCGACGCCTCGCTGCTGGCCGCCGGCCAGTGGGTGCTGGCGCCGACCGACGCCAATGGCGACAACCCGCGGACGGACCTGGCGCCGGACATTGTCAACAACTCCTGGGGCGGCGACGGGTTCGACCCCTGGTACAAGGAGACGGTCGAGGCGTGGATCACGGCGGGCATCTTCCCGGCGTTCTCCAATGGCAACGAGGGCCCGTCCTGCCAGAGCAGCGGCTCGCCCGGCCAGTACGAGATCAGCTACAGCGCCGGCGCGTTCGACGTGAACAACGCCCTGTACGCGAACTCCAGCAAGGGCGCGGGCGAGAACGGCGAGATCAAGCCGAACATCGCGGCCCCCGGCGTGAGCGTGCGCTCCGCCCTGCCCGGCAACCGCTACGGCACCGCCACCGGCACCTCGATGGCCTCGCCGCACGTGGCGGCCACGGTCGCGCTCATGTGGTCGGCCTCGCCGCGGCTGCACGGCGCCATCGCCGCCACCCGGCCGCTGCTGGACAGCACGGCCGTCGACACCGCCGACACGAGCTGCGGCGGCACGGCCGCGGACAACAACGTGTGGGGCGAGGGCAGGCTCGACAGCTACGCCGCGGTGCAGGCCACCCCGCAGGACAGCCTCGGCGGGCTGGCCGGCGTGGTCACCGCCGGCGGTCAGCCGGTGGCGGGCGCGACCGTCACGATCGACGGCCCGACCGAGCGGACGCTGGTGACAGGCGACGACGGCGCGTTCTCGTTCGTCCGCCTGCTGCCGGGTGAGTACGAGGTGACGGCGGAGAAGTTCGGCTTCGAGCCCGGCGCCGCGACCGCCACCGTGACCGGCGACCAGACCGTCACCGTGGACCTGACCATGACCCCGCTGGCGACGGCCACGGTCTCCGGCACGGTCACCACCGCCGGCACGCCGGAGCCCGGCGCCCGCGTCGCGGCGGCCGGCACCCCGCTGAGCGCGGTGACCGACGCCTCCGGCCGGTACAGCCTGACGCTGCCGCACGGCACGTACGAGCTGACCGTCACGCCGGCCTCGCGCTGCTCCACGGCCGCCACCGTGCCGGTGACGGTCGGCGGCGACGTGACCAGGGACGTGGAACTGCCGCTGCGCGGCGACAACTTCGGCTACACCTGCCGCGCGGGCGCCGAGCCGTACGTGGCCGGCACCGACAAGCTGGCGCTGACCGGCGACGACGAGGCGGTCCAGGTGACGCTGCCGTTCCCGGTCCCGTTCTACGGCGCCGGCCAGAGCCGGGCGTGGGTCGTCACCAACGGGTTCCTCACCTTCGCCGAGACCCGGCTGACCACGCCGAGCAACGGCCGCCTGCCGAGCACGGCCACCCCGAACCACGCGGTCTACCCGCTCTGGGACGACTTCATCGTGGACGCCGACAGCGGCGTGTACACGGGCGTGACCGGGACGGCGCCGCACCGGCGGTTCGTCGTGGAGTGGCGCAACGTCAAGTTCTACGCCGACCAGACGCAGCGGGTGTCGTTCGCGGCCCTGCTCGGCGAGGACGGCTCGATCGGCTTCCGCTACAAGGATCTGGAGGGCGACCGTGAGCGGGGCGCGTTCGGCACCGTGGGGGTGGAGAACGCCACGGGCACCGACGCGCTGCTCTACTCGTACGACGAGCCCGCGCTGGCCTCGGGCCAGAGCGTGACCATCACGGCGAGCAGGCACGGCCTGGTGACGGGCGTGGTGACCGACGCCAACGACGGTGACCCGCTGCCCGGCGCGACGGTGCGGATCGGTGACGTGGCCACGTTCACCACCGGCGCGGACGGCGCCTTCTACGGCCAGGTGCTGGCGGGCGACTACGAGGTGGTGGTGTCCAAGGAGCACTACGGCACGTTCACCCGGTCCGTCACGATCCCGCCGGCCTCGGTGACCAGGATCGACACGGCGCTGGTGACCGGGCGGGTGGCCGCCTCGGCGGCCGAGCTGACCGTGGTGATGCCGGCGGGCCAGACCAGGACCCGCACGCTGGAGCTGACCAACCTCGGCGCGCCGACCCCGTACACGGTCACCACCGACCCGGCGGGCGGCTGGCTCGGCGTCACCCCGGCCGCGGGCGAGCTGGCCACGGGGCAGAAGGCGACGCTGCGGGTGACGGCGTCGAGCGACGGCATGCAGCCCGGCACGGCCCGCACCGGCAAGCTCCTGATCAGGTCGGCCAGCGGACGCCAGCCGGTGATCGAGGTCGCGGTGACCGTCGTGGTGCCCAAGCATCAGGTGGCGATCGACGTGGGAGCCACCCGCGGGTCGACCGACTCCGCCGGTGACGCCTGGACGCCGGACCGGCGCTACAGCGCGGGCTCGTACGGCTACGTGGCCACCTCCACGGGCACCTACAGCACGACCAGGACGATCAGGAACACCCAGGACCAGGCCCTGTTCAGGACCGCCCGCGAGCGGATGCTGGAGTACCGCTTCGACGCGGTGCCGAACGGCGTCTACACGGTGGAGCTGGACTTCGCCGAGATCCGCAACATGGCGATGGGACGGCGGGTGTTCGACGTGCTGGTCGAGGGCCAGCTCGCCATCCCGGCCCTGGACCTGGCCCTGGAGGCGGGCACGTACACGGCGGTGAGCAGGCAGTACACGGTGCGGGTCACCGACGGCCAGCTCAACGTCAGGTTCGCGACCCGGGACGGGGCGACGATCGTCAACGCGATCCGCATCTCGGAGCGGCCGGACAAGACCGCGCCGTGACGCACCCGGTGGCCCGGGGGACACCCGCCCCTGGGCTACCGATCACCGGGCCGCGTATGTTACTGGTTAGTAATGCGACGCGTGCATGTCCAGCGTGACGTCCCGGTCCGGATGCCCGACGGCGTCACCCTGCTCGCCGACCACTACGTCCCGGCCGGGCCGGAGCGGGCCCCGGTCATCCTCATCCGCTCCCCGTACGGCCGCCGCGGCCTGTTCGGGATGCTGTACGGGCGCGGCTTCGCCTGGAACGGCTTCCAGGTGGTGATGCAGAGCTGCCGGGGCGGCTTCGGCTCCGGCGGCGACCTCGACCCGCTCGGCCACGAGCACGACGACGGCCTGGCGACGATCGCGTGGATGCGCGAACAGCCCTGGTACGGGGGCTCGTTCGCCATGTTCGGGCCCTCCTACCTCGGGTTCACCCAGTGGGCCGTGGCCCCGTACGCGGGCCCCGACCTGAAGGCGATGGCCACCCAGATCACCGCCTCCCAGTTCCGGGACGCCGCGTACGTGGGCGGCGCGTTCGCGCTGGAGTCCACGCTGAGCTGGACCACCCTCACCGACCACATGGGCCGCCGCTTCGGCGGCACGGCGGCCATCACCGCGCCGCGCGTGACGCGGCGGGCCGTGCTGGCGGGGCTGTCGGGGCGGCCGGTGGCCGAGCTGGACCTGGCCTCGGCGGGCCGGCCGCTGCGCTTCTACCGCGACGTGCTGGCCCACCACGCCGACCCGGCCCCGTACTGGACCAGCCGCGACCACTCCCCCAAGGTCGGCGAGGTGGACGCCGCGGTCACCATGCTCGGCGGCTGGTACGACGTCTTCCTGCCCTGGCAGCTCAAGGACTACCTGGCGATGCGGGCGGCAGGCCGGCGGCCGTACCTGACGATCGGCCCCTGGTACCACGTCGACAGCCACCACACGATGCCGGCGATGACCGAGTCGCTCGCCTGGTTCCGCGCCCACCTGCTGGGCGACTTCTCCAAGCTGCGCGCCCAGCCGGTGCGGCTGTACGTGACCGGGGCCGAGGAGTGGCGCGAGTACCCGGACTGGCCCGTCCCCGGCATGCGGCGCCAGCGCTGGCACCTGCAGCACGGCTTCGGCCTCGGCCCTGACGGCCCGCTGGAGTCGGAGCCGGACCGGTTCCGCTACCACCCGGACCACCCGACGCCGGTGATCGGCGGCCCGGTGCTGCTGGCCGACTCCCGGCCGCGCGACCAGCGCCGCCTGGAGGCCCGCCGCGACGTGCTCGTCTACAGCTCCCCCGAGCTGACCTCCGACCTGGAGATGATCGGCCCGGTCAGCGCGGAGCTGCACGTCCGCTCCAGCACCCCGTACGCGGACGTGGTCGTCCGCGTGTGTGACGTGCACCCCGACGGGCGCTCGATGAACGTGTGCGAAGGCGTGCGCCGCCTCGGCCCGATGGACGCCGATACGCTGGGGGACGTGCGCAGGGTACAGGTGGAGCTGTGGCCGATCGGCCACCGGTTCAGGCGGGGCCACCGCATCCGCGTGCACGTCGCCGCGGGCGCCTACCCGACCATCGCCCGCAACCCCGGCACCGGCGACCCGCTGGGCGGGCCCGGCGGCCCGATGGTGCCGAACGACGTCGAGGTCCTCCACTCCCCCGATCACCCCTCCGCCGTGATCCTGCCGCTGTGCGCGCCGCCCGGCTGATGGCGCTGGTCCTGCTGCTGCAGGGCGGGCGCGGCATGACGGCGGCGGAGCTGGCCCGCGAGCTGGAGGTCTCCGAGCGGACCGTGCACCGCGACGTGGCCGCGCTGTCGTCGGCCGGCGTCCCCGTCTACGCCGACCGGGGCCGTGGTGGCGGGTACCGGCTGCTGGAGGGGTACCGGACGCGGCTGACCGGGCTGGACCGGGCGGAGGCGGAGGCGCTGTTCCTGTCCGGGGTGCCCGCCGCGCTGCGCGAGATGGGGCTGCAGGAGGTGGCGGCGACGGCCCGGCTGAAGGCCGCCGCCGCGCTCTCCCCCGGCCTGCGCGACGCCCCGGCGGTGGCCGCGCAGCGTTTCCACCTGGACGCGCCCGGCTGGTTCGCCCACGGCACCCCGCCCCCGCCCCAGCTCGCGCCGCTGGCCAGGGCGGTGTGGAACGACCGGGCGGTGAGCGCCTCGTACAAGGGGCGGACGCGGGCGCTGGAACCGTACGGGCTGGTGCTGAAGGCGGGGGCCTGGTACCTCGCGGCGCGATCACCGGGACCGTCACCGTCTTCGGGAGCGGAACCCTCTTCGGGACCGGAACCCTCTTCGGGACCGGAACCCTCTTCGGGACCGGAAGCGGGAGCGGGACCGTCTTCGGAACCGGGACCGTCACCATCTCCGGGGGAGGCGCGGTTCCTGCTGTTCCGGGTGGACCGGTTCGGCGAGATCACCGTGCGCGACGAGGTGTTCGCCCGCGATCCGGGCTTCGACCTGGCCGCGTTCTGGGCCGAGCAGGCGGCCGAGTTCGGCCGGTCGCTGCTGCGCACCTCGATCACGCTGCGGCTCACCGAGGCCGGACGCCGGATGCTGCGGCACATCGCCGACCCGGCCGCGCTGCCCGACGCCCTCGCCTCGCTCCAGCCCGACGGCACGGTCCGGCTCGGCGTGGAGTCGATCGAGGTGGCGTACGCGCAGGTGCTGCGGTTCGGGCCGGAGGCGGAGGTGCTGGAGCCGGCGGAGCTGCGGACGATGGTCGCCGAAGCCGCCACCCGCACGTCGGCCCTCTACCGGTAAGCCGGGCCCCGCTGACGTCGCTGGTGATCCGTGCGACTTCGTCAGGAAGTCCGGCAGATGTCCGCTTGCTGTCCTGGTCGCGCCACCTCTCACCGGCGAGACTCTTGGATCCCGGAACAACGTTTTCCGGACTCGGCCGGCGATCATCTACATGCCGTGATGGATATCCGTTTCACTCCACCGAAGGGCCACCACCCATGTCACTCACCCGAGTTCAGTCCTTCTGCGTCTCGCTCGACGGCTACGGCACCGGTGAGGGTCAGAGCCATGAGGCACCGTTCGGTCACGCCGGAGACAGGCTGCACGAATGGATGTTCGCCACCCGCCGGTGGCGTGAGACGGGCGGCCAGCCAGGCGGCAACGGCGGCGTCGACGACGCCTTCGTGCAGCTGCACGATCCCGGGGTCGGCGCCGAGATCATGGGCGCCGGGAAGTTCGGCCACCCTGGATGGCACGAGGACCCGGAGTGGAAGGGCGCGTGGGGCCCCAACCCGCCGTTCCACACGCCGACCTTCATCCTCACCCATCACCCGCGCGCGTCGATCGAGATGGAAGGCGGCACGACCTACCACTTCATCGACGCGTCACCGGCTGAAGCGCTCGACATGGCTCGCGAGGCCGCGGACGGCAAGGACGTTCGCATCGGCGGGGGCGTCACGGTGATCCGCGACTTCCTCGCCGCCGGGCTCATCGACCACATGCATCTCGTGGTGGTCCCCATCCTGCTGGGGCGAGGCGTACGTCTCTGGGACGGGCTGGAGGGCCTGGAGGAGAACTACGAGATCGAGTCCGTCTCCTCGCCCAGCGGCGTGACGCATATGACGTTCACCCGTGCGGGCCTCTGAATCGCCTCGGGTCGAGAATCCGGAACTCGGCCGGCCGGCGAGGGTCCGGCCGGGTTCAGAGGGTGGTGACGTCGAGATGGCCGGGCCGGCCTCGACTACTCCTTGAGGCGCCGGGGAAGCGGCGCCGAGCCGACTGAGGAGACACGATGAGCGAGCTCAGGAGTCGAACCATGGAGCATGATCACCTGCAGGCCTTCATCCACGAGGTGGATCTGATCGTCGGCAGCACCGACGACGAGCACGAGATCACGGCTCGGGTCGCCGAGCGGCTGTCCGCTCTGCTGGTCAGCGGTTACCGGCTTCCCCCTGAGGTCACCCGACCCTCGAACGAACGCCATGTCACCTACCCGCTCCACATCGCTCCCGACGACCGCTGGTCACTGGCGTCCGTGGTCTGGAACATGAGCCAGCGCACACCCGTGCACGGACACGAGACCTGGGGTGTCGTCGGTGTCTACTCGGGAGCCGAACGCGAGCTCCGCTACGTCAAACCCACGGCGTCCGAAACGGGCAGGGCCCTGACGCCGGCCGGCGAGCACGTGTGGGAACGCGGGCAGGTCACCGTATGCTGCACGACCGACGACGACGTCCACGCCGTCACAGCCGTCGGCGACGAGCCCACCATCGGGATCCACGTCTACGGAGGGAACATCGGCATCCTTAACCGGCGGTCGTACGATCCGGCCACCGGAGCAGTGCAATGGTTCGTCTCCGGCTGGGACAGCCCGGCAACCGGCGCCTCAGGGCCCGGTCCCCACGGAGGACTGAGCATCAGTGATCACTTACGACCTGCTTGTCGCATCGCTCCTCCGAACGGAGCGCAGATGACAGAGACACAGGGCGCAGCTTTTCAAGGATGGTCTCATGACGACGATCGACCTGCCGCACGGCACCGTCAGCTACCGGATCGCGGGCCCCGCCGATGCAACGGCTCCCCCGGTGGTCTTCGTTCACGCGTTCCTCGTGGACGGGTCGGTCTGGTCCGGCGTCGCCGACCTGCTGGCCGCCCGCGGCATCCGCTCCTACTCGCCTGACTGGCCGCTGGGGGCCCACCGCATACCAGTGCGGCCCGACGCCGACCAGTCCCCGCGCGGTGTGGCCCGGCAGATCGCCGCCTTTCTCGAGGCTCTTGATCTGCGGGACGTCACGCTGGTCGGCAACGACACCGGGGGCGCGCTGTGCCAATTCCTGCTCGACCTCGACTCCAGCCGGATCGGCCGGCTCGTGCTCACGAACTGCGACGCCTTCGACACCTTCCCGCCCTTTCCGTACAACGTCATCTTCCGGCTCCTCCGGGGCGAACACCTGATGCGGATCAACCTGCAGCCCATGCGATGGCGAGCTTTCCGCCACTCGCCCCTCGGGCTCGGTCTGCTCGCGAACAAGCTGGATCCCGGCCAAACCAGGGCATGGATCGAGCCGAGTCTGCGGAGCAGGGAGATCCGCCGGGACGCGGTGCGATTCCTCCAAGCCATGGACGCCAAGGAGTTGCTCGATGTCTCCACCCGCATGAAGAACTTCGCCGGGCCAGTGCAGATCGTCTGGGGCACCGCCGACCGCGCCTTCAAACCCGAACTCGGTCAGCGTCTGCGGCGGGCATTCCGTAACGCCACGTTCATCGAGGTCCCCGGGGCACGAACCTTCGTCCACCTCGACGCCCCAACAGCGCTCGCCGACCACATCGGCGCGCCGTCCTCCGCCCAGCCGAAGCAGGACTGAGGGCGCACACCCATAGGCCCCAAGAGCCCACAGCGTAACGACCCCCACCCGCCTGCTCCGCCGAACCCTGAGCACGGCCGCGGAAACCCCGCCCGCAGGTCAGCGCTCTACCGGTAGTCGTCCGGGTCCACCCGCTTGCCGCCCTCGGTGTCGGCCAGGTAGCGCCACACGTCCGGCCGGCTGCCGTCCACGTCGGTGAAACCGTACTCCTTGGCCAGCGTGCCGCTGTCGACCGACCTGCCCGCCCAGCGCATCCGGTCCGGGTCGGTGGCCAGGGCGGCGACCGCGCGACCCGTGTACGCCGGGGTCTCCGACACCGCGAACGCCGGCTCCCGCCTCGCCCCGTCCCGCCAGTTCGCCTCGGTGACGGCGAAGTTCTCCAACATCGCCTCCGACCGCAGGAACCCGGGCGTGAGCGCCACCGCCGCGCAGCCGTACGGACGCAGCTCGTGGGCCTGGGTGAAGGCGAGCCGGTTCACCGACATCTTGACCAGGTCGTAGTAGAGGTTCTCCCGGTAGCGAGGGGCGTTGAAGTCCCAGGTGCCGTCGGTCACCTCGACGACCAGGCCGCCCTCGTTCCTGATCATCAGCGGCAGCGCGTGGTGGCTGGTGATCAGGTGCGTGTGCACGCCGAGGCGGAGCATCTTCAGGCCCTTGTCCAGGTCCTGCTTCCAGACCGGCGTGTTCCAGTCCCACAGGCCGTCACCGCCCCAGACATCGTTGACCAGCACGTCGAGCCTGCCTTGCTCACGATCGATCCGTTCGGTCAGCGCCTTGACCTGGTCCGGCTCCAGGTGGTCCACCTGCACGGGGATGCCGGTGCCCCCTGCCTTCGTCACCAGTTCGGCCGTCTCCTCGATCGTCTCGGGCCGGTCCATCTCCGAACGCCGCTCCCGCGTGCTCCTGCCCGTGCAGTAGACCGTCGCCCCGACAGCGCCGAGTTCGACGGCGATGCCTCGTCCTGTGCCGCGGGTCGCGCCCGCCACCAAAGCAATCATGCTGGACAGGCTTCCGGGAAAAGAGGACACCCCGTGTCATGTTTTCTCGATCAGGAGTAGGCAGATAGAGCGGCCATGACGTCCTGGACGAATGTTCTTTCAGCGGCGCTCCCGGCTCGACGGCCAGGAGCGCTGCAGCAAGTACCGCTCCGAGGTCTCAGCAGATGCGATCAGGCGACGCGTTGCCAGGTGTCCAGAAATCGGCGATGACCTTCAGTTCTTCGCCCAGGGCATGGAGGTACAGGCCGAGGGCGGCCAGTTTGACGATGGACCCGTCCTCGACCGCCGACGCGTTGCGGGGGCACCCCATCGCCTCGGCCTGGGTCAGCCTCACCTTCTTGCTCATGTCGGCCAGGAACCCCCACGCATCTGAGCCACCCGGCGCTCCCGCGCCTCCTCCAACGCCTGACGATCGTCGGGGTGGACGAACTCGGCGATGAACTCCTCACGCGTAAAGAGGTGGAACTCAGCGCTCATTGCAGCTTCTTCAGACCCGTCTCGTACCGTATGCCACGGCCGCAGTCATGCGTTTCGTCTGTTCGATCCCCCGTCACATCGCCGAAGAACAGGGCGGACTGCTTGGATTACTCAGGCCGCGTTGGTGCGGTGTCCGGTGAAGCTCACCTGGGTGTCGTCGTTGTCGAGGGCGATGTTAAGGGTGGCGTCAAGGGCCTCGGCCAGCTTGGCGAGAAGCGGCAGCGTGGGAACGGTGTCAGAGCCTTCGATCCGGGAGACCTTCGCCTGGGTGAGGCCCGCACGGTCGGCCAACTCAGCCTGAGTGAGCCCGAGCTCGGTGCGCCGATCGTACACCGCCTTCGCCAGGGCCATGGACAGCCGAATCTCGCGACGAGCCTCGGCCACGTCCTCCGACTCGGTGAAACCCTCGGCGAGCTTGCGTTCCCGCAAGGTCTTCCAACGACTGTGGCTCATTGCTCCACCTCTCCTTCCTCAATGGTGCGGATGAACTCCTCGTGTGCTGGACCGTGTTCGGCCTCGCAGACCTTCTGAGCGAGCTTGGCGCGCCTGACTTCGGCGTCCTCCCGCATTCTCGTCTTGCGGAAGACGGTTAGCAGGATCGCGGTGCGGTTCGGCGTGAGCCAGTACGTGATGCGTATCGCAGCACCGTCGAGGGTGGGCCGCAGCTCCCGAACTCCGTCGCCAAGGTAGCGGGCATAGGGCTCTCCGAGCGCGGCAGCGTGTTCCGCGAGCAGCCCGACATACTCGTCGATCTTGAGGAAGTGCTTGGCCGGCAGCGCCTCCAACCAATCCGGCACCTCGGGCTCGACCTCGATGGCAAAGAGCGCATCCACGCCCACAACACTATATGTCGCTGACGACATATTCAACAACAATGCCCCGACTCCGCCGCAGCGAGAGGTCCTATCCTCCGGCCCGGCAGGCGTCTGACGGCCTTCGGGCCGAGGTCCCGGTGCCCCGGTTCATGACACATGTCCAGGGTCAGATTACCGGGAGCCGAGCGCGCCGCCGGCCCTGCGGAGCCGGGCGCGGACCATGGCGCTCTTCGGAGAGGTCCGAGTTGGTGGAAGCCGGGCTGGCCTGGCTGCCGGGTGTGGCTCCGAGCAAGCGAACACGATCGACCTCATCGGCGGACTGGGTGGGGACGCCGCCAGGGCCCGCCGTGGTGCTTGTGCTTGCCGTGTGCTTGCCGGACCATCACAGGTCGGCGCCGTTGGGGCCGGATGCGGCGACGCGGTCGGTGGCGATGACGATGCCGTCGAGGTTGACGTGTGTCAGGCCCGCGTTCTTGGCCTCGTCCAGGACCTGGTGCAGATCGGGGGCGTGCGCGGCGAGTACGTCGAGGCCTTCGTGCAGGTAGCGGTAGGCGGTCTTGCGGCCGATGCTTGTCGATCGCCAATTGCTTGATCCGGGTGCCGGCGGTGAACCAGCGCAGGATGAGGACGGCCTGGGCGAAGCAGCCGAGCGCCCGGCGGCCACGGCGGGGGCCTCGCCGGCGGCGTTCGGCGTGCAGCAGGGCGGACAGGAACAGCATGGTCTGGCGGCGTACATGGAGGGTCGCCGAGTATGTGACACTGGTGAGCACGTGAAGCCTCTGATGTATGAAGTTGATCTCTAGTCAAGACCACTTCTATCAGGGGCTTTACGCATGTCGATCATCGGGTGGCGGCGTGCCGGGGGCAACGAGACTACGCAGGGCGACGAACAGTTACAGAGAACAGCTCACTGCGGTGGCCGTCTCACATCCCAGCCTCAACCAAACCGAGATCCGACATCTCGAAGTGCGGCTGGAGTATTAAGAATCGAGGCTGAAGCAAAGCCTAAGTATTTTCCTGATACTTATATCGATAGATTTTCGGCAACCTAACTCGAACTTGATTTTGATCATCTATATCCCATTGATGGCCCTCCAGCTCAAAGATCGACGCATTCAGACCATGCAAGCTTACGATGTCGTCTAGGTATTTTACATCCCCCTCTAGCATCGTATATGCATCACAGATAACTATATCCAGTTCGCCGAATGCGGGGCTATTTTCAAATGACCATCCACGACCGGATTCAAGGAGATGCAACAGAAAGCGTACCTGAGGAATATCAATGAGGTTGTCCGGATTGGAGGCTACGGAAATGAACACATCTCTTCCTAAAGTTATCAACCATGGCTGGAATTCAAAGAAGCCATCCAGTGAGCCAATGCCGAAACAATTATAAAATGCGCCATACATGTCGTAGCTATTGATCTCTTTTAGTCTTACAGCCACCCAAAGATAGAAATCTTCGACATCAGTCTTAGTGCGGCACAAGAGACCTCTGCGGAGCCATTCAGCTTGGGCTGACTTCGTCCCACCCGTTTGAAATTGCTCTATAAGGGGCCAAAAATCCTTCACGTCAACTACATCCTTTTTCACTATCTCGACTTTCTGACATACGCAATCCGCATCCCGGCGCTGCGCATGAGTCTATTTGAAACCCTTGTTAGATCCTCCAATTATTATTCGAGGTGCTCCCCAGCGACTGGATGAGCCCTTGGAGTAGGCCCCAAAAGTTCCAGAGCCGATCCCACCCCAGCGAATTTGATATTGTCCAGGCTTTCCTTGCAGGGCCATTCCAGGAGGAAGACGCAGCCCTACGGACATCTGGCGCAACCTCTCCAATCCCTTGCCAACCCATTCTGGACGATTTTCTGCCGTGACCGCAATGGGTCGCACCTTGTTCCACGGGTCACGCAGGGCCCATGCACCTAGGTCAACGCCCACGTCGAAAAAGATATCTTCAAGCGCATAGATCTCGTTCAAATCTGTTGTGGCTATGATTCTCATCACTTTGCAACCACCCATAGCTATACTTTCCGGATCCTTGTTGTAATCCTTATGTCGTTGGTCGAAGGTCCGATTGCTACTTCTGCCCACCTTGAGCGGCGACCCCCTTTTGTCCACAAGAATATAGATGCCAGTATTGACTCCTTGCTGCCCTAGCCCTGTTTCTCCACTCCAAAGCATAACAGAGAAACCACTGAAGCCGAATTTCAGCAAGAGGTGACGCACTCTGCTTTCCTGGTGCGCACGATCGGGGTCAGCTCGACAGATGCTATTTTTTTCTACCACAGTACTCTTCTTCCAGGACTTGTTCTGTGCTACCGATCCAATTACCTCCATGGTCGATGCAGTCTGGATGCAGGCAGATACCACCCTTGCGCTCACCCTTTTCAGCCATCTCGTTTATATATTTGATGGCTGCCCCTACCGAGGGAAAAGTAATAGACTTACCGTTCCACCAGACTGTATACGGTCGGGGATGGTCGGGGTCCTGCGCAGCCCCAGCTAAACCACCAGCGGCCTGTGAACCAAGAATTACGCCCCACAAGGTAAGCAATCAGAAGGTTCTGTGACGCTGGGTGATACGCGCTGATCAGGCGTCGAGTGCGACCGGCGGCATCCAGAGGTTGCCGGTAAAGGCGCGGTGGATCGCCTCGAAGGCGCTCAGCCCGTGCTTGCGAGCGCTGTCGAGGTAGGAACGGACGGTCAGCCAGTGCGCGGCACCGTCTTCGGATTGATGGCAGCCGGAAATCTTCACCTGCGTCTTGACCGGGCGCAGGAGCAAT
>NZ_JAPNNL010000147.1 GCF_027620315.1 Nonomuraea corallina
CGCGGGGGGGGGGCGCGTTCCAGCGCGCCGCCGTCTCGTCGACCAGCTCGCCCAGCGGGACGTACGGCTCGCGCACCAGATCGGCGACGGCCGTCCAGCTCTCGTCGGGCTCGATGACCAGGCCGGGCTCCACCCCCAGCACGCCACCGCGTGCGGCGGCGGCGCGTTCGAGCACCTCGGTCAGCACGCCGGAACCCCCTAGTTAGGCTTACCTAAGGTAGCAGGGCGTCCCGCGAACCAGCCACTGACGAGCTGCGCGCCCACCACGCCCAGCCCGGCCATCAGCGGCACCGACCAGCCGCCGGACACCTGAGCCAGATACCCGAACAGCAGCGGCCCGAGCGCCGCGATCACGTACCCGACCGACTGCGCCACCGCGGACAGGGCCGTCACGGACTCCGGGTCGGCGGGCCGCAGCGCGATGATCAGCAACGCCAGCGCGAACGACGCCCCCTGCCCGATGCCCAGCACGATCATCCACAGCCACGGCACGGTCGTCGGCGCCACCAGCACCGCCAGGTAGCCGGCGGCCGTCAGCACCCCCGCCGCCATCACGTACGGGACCTGCGACGCCCGCCGCCCGGCCAGCACCGGCACCCCCAGCGTGGCGGCCACCTGGACCAGGGTCGTCAGCCCGAGCAGGTAACCGGCCTGGTCGGCGGGCAGGCCGGCGTCCAGGAAGATCTTCGGCAGCCAGGCCAGCATGATGTAGAAGGTCGCGGACTGCAGCCCCATCCAGGCCGTGACCTGCCAGGTCAGCGGGCTGCGCAGGATGGCCCGGATGGGCCGCGGGCCCTGCCGCGGCGCCGCCTGCCTGCCGAACGCCTGCGGCAGCCAGAGCAGGGCGGCCGCCACGGCCGGCACCGCCATCAGCGCCGACACGCCGCGCCAGTCCTGGCCGGTGGCCCGCTCCAGGGGGATGACCAGGGCCGAGGCGCCCGCCGCGCCGCCGACGATGGCCGAGGAGTAGACGCCGGTGAGCAGGTTCACCCGGCCGGGGAAGTGCTGCTTGACGATCGCCGGCATGATCACGTTCATCACCGCGATGGCCGTCGCCGCGACGGCCGAGCCGACGTACAGGACCGGGGCGCCGTCCAGGACGCGCAGCAGCACGCCGAGCGCGAGCACCAGCAGGCCGGCCAGCAGCGTGCGGTCCAGGCCGATGCGGCGGGCGAGCAGCGGCGCGAGCGGCCCGAACACGCCCAGGCAGACCACCATGACCGTGGCGATGGCGCCGCCGGCGGCCGGGGTGAGCCCGAGGTCGGTCATGATCTCGTCGAGGAGCGGCGAGATCCCCGCGATGGCGGGCCGGAGGTTCAGCGCGGCCAGCACGAAACCGGCGACGAGCAGCGCGGACCTGAACGACATGGGGCTCCTCCCTTCGCACAGTGGTTGACAACGTTGTCCGGCACTGCGCGGTGAGAAAGGATCCTAGACGTGAGACCGACGATGAAGGACGTCGCCTCGGCCGCGGGCGTCGCGCTCAAGACCGTGTCCCGCGTGGTCAACGGCGAGCCCGGCGTCCGCCCGGCGACCGCCGACCGGGTGCGCGCGGCCATCGACCGGCTCGGCTACAGCCGCAACGAGAGCGCACGCGTGCTGCGCCGGGGCCGGACCTCCACCGTCGGGCTGGTGATCGAGGACGTGGCCGACCCGTTCTACGCCGGGCTGGGCCGGGCCGTGGAGTCCGTGGCCGCGGCCCACGACTGCCTGTTGCTGAGCGCGTCGTCCAGCGAGGACCCGGCGCGGGAGCGTGAGCTGGTGCGGGCGTTCTGTGCCCGGCGGGTGGACGGGCTGATCGTGGTGCCCGCCGGCGCCGACCACTCCTACCTGCGGCCCGAGCTGGACGCGGGCACCCCGGCCGTGTTCGTGGACCGCCCGCCGGGGCCCGGCCTCGACGTCGACACCGTGCTCGCCGACAACGCCGGCGGCGCCGCCCTGGCCACCCGTCACCTCCTGGCGCACGGGCACCGCAGGATCGCGTTCCTCGGCGACCAGCCCACGATCTTCACGGCCGCGCGGCGGCTGCACGGCTACCGGGCCGCGCTCGGCCGGCTGTACGACGAGCGGCTGGTGTCCATGCGAGCGCCCACTCTCGACTCCGTACGGGAGGCGCTCGACCGGATGCTGGCCCTGGACCGGCCGCCGACGGCACTGTTCACCG
Source organism: Nonomuraea corallina (assembly GCF_027620315.1). Lineage (GTDB taxonomy): Bacteria > Actinomycetota > Actinomycetes > Streptosporangiales > Streptosporangiaceae > Nonomuraea > Nonomuraea corallina. Next base: position 2,165 of record NZ_JAPNNL010000147.1, read on the forward strand.
GCAACGGGCGGCTCACGGTGACCGCGCTGCGCGTGCTGGCGGGGCGGCCGGCGGCGCTGGTGGGGTTCGACGACTTCGAGCTGGCGGACCTGCTGCGACCGGCCGTGACGGTGGTCGCTCAGGACCCGGCGCGGATGGGGCGGGTGGCGGCCGAGCTGCTCTTCCGCCGGCTGTCGGGCGACGACGGGCCGGCCGAGCATCCGGTCCTGCCTGTGGCGCTCGTGCTTCGCGGCTCGGGCGAGCTGCCGCCGTAGGCCCGGTTCACGGGGTCCGGGCGGCGGGGTGGGCCGCGGTGGTCGCGGCCGGGGCGGGCGGCTCGGGGCGGAGGGGCCGGAAGAGCGCGAGGGCGGCGAGGACGCCGCCGACGCCCGCCACGACGATCCCGAGGCGGGGCGTGAGCAGCTCACCGGCGACGCCGACGAGGGCCGCGCCCACCGCCTGGCCGGTCATGAGGCCCGTCGACAGCAGACCGAACGCCTGGCCGCGCACCTCCTCGGGCACCGCGTCCACGAACCGGCGCTGCAGCCCCAGCTGGTAGGCGAGGCAGCCGGCCGAGACGGCGGCGAGCACGGCGGACCACACGATGCCGGGCGTGGCCAGGAACGCCAGCCACGGCACGCCCATCAGCAGGGCCAGCGGCAGCGAGAGCCGTTCCCGCAGCGCCGGCGCGGCGAACCGCCCGACGGCGAACTCCCCCACCGCCATCCCGGCGGCGGCCGCGGCCAGCACCACCCCGGCCTTCCCCTGACCGCCCAGGTACGGCACGATCATCGCCTCGGCCCCGGCCAGGCAGAGCGGCGGCGTCCAGGACGCCAGCAGCAGCCCGCGCACCCGCCGATCGGCGAGCAGTGTCCTGTTCACCCGCAGCGTGGTCCGCACGGCGCCCCGGCCGGGGGCGGACCCTTGGCGGGGCCGGCGGCCGGGCAGGCCGAAGCGGAGGAACAGGGCGCCGAGCGCGGACAGCGCGGCGGTGACCGCGAGCGCGCCCTGCGGGCCGGCGGCGGCCAGGAAGGCGCCGCCCACCGCCAGTCCGGCGATCTGGGCGCCGGCCGAGGTCATGCCCAGCAGCGACCGGCCCAGGACGAACGCGTCCCCGGGCAGCACGTCCGGGAGCATGGCGCTGCGCGCCGCGCCGAACAGCGGCGCGAACACGCCGGTGGCCAGCACCAGCGCGATCATCGCCCACACCGGCAGCCCGGCGTACGCCAGCAGCAGGCACACCACGACCCTGACCAGCTCGCCCGCCACCATGAGTCCCCGCGCCGGGAGCCGGTCGGCCAGTGACAGCAGGAACATGCCGCCGGCGATGTGCGGCAGCCAGCCCGCCATGTACGCGGCCGCGGCCAGGCCGGGCGAGCCGCTCTCCGCGTACACCAGCACCGACAGCGCCAGCATCTTGATCGAGTCGCCGGAGACCAGCAGCGCGAAGCTGCCGAACAGCACCTGGAACTCGCGGACGGCGAACACCTCGCCGTAGGTGGCTCCGCGTTCGGTGGACGCCACACCAACTCCTCGGGAATAGGGGGTGGCGGCCCCGGAGGGAGGGCGGGGCCGCCGGGCCTGCTCTCCTGATGGTGGCCGGGTCCCCCGCACCCGGCGAAGCTTTCGGATATAACCGAAAAGTGGTGGTAAGAATCGTCGTCACCCCTCAGGATGTGGCCGCCAGCCGGTTCGCGATCTCGCCGCTGATCGAGACCATGCACGCGCAGTGGCTGCTCGACGGCCGCGGGCCTGGCGGCGTGCACCGGCGCTGGGTCGACCGGTGGCGCGCGACCTACCGGGAGCTGGAGCGCCGTCATCCGGCGCTGGCGGCCGTGGCCGTCGTCTCCGGCAACCGGGGCGACGCCAACGTGGACTTCGTCGCGCCGCCGCCCACCGGCGTGCGCGTGCCGTTCGAGGCGGAGCTGTCCGCCATGCGGCGGACGCCGATCGCGCAGGCGCACGCCGAGATCGCCGCGGTGCTGGCCCGCCGGCCGCCCGCGCCGGCCGCGCACAGGGAGCTGCTGCTGGGCCCGGACGTGGTACGGCTGATCGCGGACGCGTACGAGGCCCTCTGGACCGAGATCGTGTCCAGGACGTGGCCGCACTTCCACGCGATCCTGGAGCGGGACGTGGTGCAGCGGGCCGGGCGGCTGGCGGCGTACGGGTGGGCGGCGGCGCTCGACGACCTGAGCGACCAGGTGCGCTGGCACGACGACGGCCATCTCGAGATCGCGATCGGGGCCGAGGAGGAGCGGCACCGGCTGGGCGGTCAGGGGCTGCTGTTCCTGCCGTCGGCGTTCATCGGCAACCTGGGGGCCTACCTCGCGGAGGCGTGGCCGTACGCGCTGATCTATCCGGCGCGCGGGACCGCGGTGGGCCCGCCCGCGCCGGGCTCCGGGCTGGCGCGGCTGATCGGGCGCACCCGTGCCCGCGTCCTGGAGGAGCTGGCCGTGCCGGCGACGACCACTCAGCTGGCCGCGCTGTTCGGGCTGAGCGTGGGCAGCGCGGGCGGCCATCTGGCGGCGCTGCGCGCGGCGGGCCTGATCAGCGGCACCCGCACCGGCCGCAGCGTCCTGTACGCGCGGACCCCGCTCGGCGACGCCCTGTGCGCGGGGTCGATCCTCTGACGAGCCGCGCCGCGCTCCCGGACAGGCCCCCGGATCGCTAGCCTTTCCTCGGGATGGCGCGAAGGTATAGTCGAGCGCATCCGTTCAGCACACTTGTTCACAGACCCAGGGAGCGCGCGCATGAACGCCGACGCCGCACAGGAGGCCCGCTTCCCTCAGGAGCTGATGTACGCCGCGGCGTCGCAGTACTACCTCCAGGACGCCACCCAGGCTGACATCGCCAAGCGGCTCGGCGTCAGCAGGGCGACTGTGAGCCGGCTGCTGACCGAGGCGCGCAGGCAGGGGATCGTCGAGATCAAGGTGCACCGCCCCGAGCGGCTGGCCGGCGGCCATCTGGCGAGCCAGGTCGCCGACGTGCTCAACCTGGACCGGGTCCACCTGGTGCCCAAGGTCAGCGGCCCGGCGCTGGGCCCGTGGCTGGCCCCCGGCCTGGCCAAGGCGCTGGCGGCGGTGGGGCTGGAGTCGGGTGACGTGGTCCTGGTGTCGTCCGGCAGCACCGTGTACGAGTGCGCCCGCGAAGGGCTCGGCCGCTTCCCCGGCGTGCGGATCGCCCCGGCGGTCGGCGGTCAGCAGGACCCGCAGCCCTGGTTCCAGACCAACGAGACCACCCGGCTGTTCGCCGAGCAGGTCGGCGGCGTGCCTCACTACCTGTACGCTCCCGCGCTGCCGGGCCCCGAGCTGTTCTACTCGCTGCAGCACGAGCCGTCGGTGCGCCGGGTGATGGACCTCTGGGCCCACGCCAGGTGCGCGGTCGTGGGCGTCGGCTCGCCGCCGCTGATGCGCCAGGTGGTGCCCGCGTTCGTGCCGCGCGAGGAGCCCAGCCTGCGCCGGGCCGTGGGCGACGTGTGCTCGCGCTTCTTCGACCGCGACGGCGACCCGGTCGGCTATCCGGGCAGCGAGCGCCTGGTCGCGGCCGGCCTGGAGGAACTGCGGCGGATCCCGCACTCGATCGCCGTCGCGGTGGGCGCGGAGAAGGTCGTCTCGATCATCGCCGGGGCCAGGGGCGGCTATTTCAACCGGCTCGTCACCGACGCCCTGACCGCCGAGAGCATCCTGGCCGCCGCGCGCTGAGCCCGTGCACACCTGTTCCCCCGAAAGGGCCAAGTCGGACGACCTAGTGAACACTGGTGCTGGACAAATGTTCTGCCCGCACGCTACCGTGTGGCGCACCATGGGACGTCGCCCGTTGTGAGGCACGTCCCGGGTCGCAACCGGGGGACGCGACCACCCGAGGACGCGAGGCGTCCGGCTGGATGAGCGAGTGAGGTAAGTACCCGTGAACAGAATCAAGATGCGGACGTCCGCCTTCGCCGCAGTGGCGGTCCTCGCGACCTCGGCGCTGGCCGCGTGCGGCTCCGGCTCCACCGGCGACGGCGAGGCCACCGGTGGCGGCGCGGGTGGCGCGGAGAACGGCAAGGTCGCCTTCCTCATGCCCGACCTGGCCTCCACCCGGTACGAGCAGCAGGACAAGCCGCTGTTCGAGGCCAAGATGAAGGAGCTGTGTCCCAGTTGCTCCGTCATCTACCAGAACGCCGACTCCGATGCCGCCAAACAGCAGCAGCAGGCGAACTCGGCGCTGGCCCAGGGTGTCAAGGCCATCGTGCTCGACCCCGTCGACTCCACCGCCGCGGCCGGCATCGTCCGGGCCGCGCAGTCGCAGCAGGTGCCGATCATCGCCTACGACCGGCCGATCCCGTCCACGCCCGCCGACTACTACATCTCCTTCGACAACGAGAAGATCGGCTCGATGATCGCCGCGTCGCTGGTCGAGCACCTCAAGGCGGAGCAGGCCGAGGGCGGCATCCTCCAGGTCAACGGCTCCCCGACGGACGCCGCGGCCGGCCTGATCAAGAAGGGCATCCACAGCGCCGTCGACCCCAGCGGCTTCAAGCTGCTGGCCGAGTACGACACCCCCGAGTGGAGTCCGGAGAAGGCGCAGACCTGGGTCAGCGGCCAGATCACCCAGTTCGGCGACGACATCGTCGGCGTGGTCGCGGCCAACGACGGCACCGCCAGCGGCGCCATCGCCGCCTTCAAGGCCGCGGGCAAGGACGTGCCGCCGGTCACCGGCAACGACGCCGAGATCGCCGCCGCCCAGCGCGTCATCAAGGGCGACCAGTACAACACGATCTCCAAGCCGATCAAGATCGTCGCCGAGGCCGCCGCCGTCGTCGCCCACCAGTTCATGCAGGGCCAGAAGCCCGAAGGCAAGACCACCCTGTACGACACACCTTCCGAGCTGTTCGTCCCCACGGTCGTGACCAGGGAGAACGTCAAGGAGGTGCTGTTCGACAGCGGCATCATGAAGGCGGCCGAGGTGTGCACCGGCGAGTACGCCGAGGGCTGCGCCGAGCTCGACATCAAGTAGGGGGTCCCCGTGTCGCCCACTCAGCAACCGGACACCGTCCTGTCCCTGCGCGGCGTCAGCAAGAACTTCGGGGCGGTGGCCGCGCTCACCGGCATCGACCTCGACGTGGCGGCACACCAGGTCGTCGCGGTGGTCGGGGACAACGGCGCGGGCAAGTCCACGCTGGTCAAGATCCTCTCGGGGGTCCATCCGCCGGACTCCGGGACGATCACGTTCGCCGGCCGGGTGGTCGACATCCCCAACCCGGCGGCCGCGCACAAGCTCGGCATCGCCACCGTCTTCCAGGACCTGGCCCTCTGCGAGAACCTCAACGTGATCCAGAACCTGTTCCTGGGTCAGGAGATCCGCCCGCTGCGGCTGAACGACGTGGCGATGGAGACCCGCTCCTGGGAGCTGCTCCGGCAGCTCTCGGCCAAGATCCCGAGCGTCCGGGTCCCGGTGGCGGCGCTGTCCGGGGGCCAGCGCCAGACCGTGGCGATCGCCCGGTCGCTGCTCGGCGACCCGAAGATCATCATCCTGGACGAGCCCACGGCCGCGCTGGGCGTCGCCCAGACGGCCGAGGTGCTCAACCTCGTCGAGCGGCTCCGCGAGAACGGGCTCGGGGTGATCATGATCAGCCACAACATGGCCGACGTGAAGGCCGTGGCCGACAAGGTCGCGGTGCTGCGGCTGGGCCGCAACAACGGCGTCTTCGACGTCGGCGACGTCTCCGCCGAGGACATCATCGCCGCGATCACCGGGGCCACCGACAACGCGGTGTCCCGGCGGGCGAGCCGGCACCAGGAAGGGCTCCCGTCATGAGCACAGTGGCCACCGACCGCCAGGACGAGCGGCTCCAGCAGCGTGAGGGCCTGCGCGGCGCGCTCACCGACGTGGTCGAGCGGGCGCGCGGCGGCGACCTCGGCGTGATCCCCGTCGTGGTCGGGCTGATCGTCATCTGGAGCGTGCTGCAGATCCTCAACCCGATCTTCCTGTCCAGCCAGAACCTGGTGAACCTGACGATGGAGTCGGCCGCCGTCGGCATCATCGCGCTGGGCATCGTGTGCGTGCTGCTGGTCGGCCAGATCGACCTGTCCGTCGGCTCGGTCAGCGGCCTGTCGGGCGCCGTGCTGGCGGTGCTCTTCGTGGACCAGGGGCTGCCGGTCTGGCTGGCGATCAGCGCCGCGGTCATCATGGGCGCCGCCATCGGCTGGGTCTACGCCCAGCTGTTCAACCGGTTCGGCGTGCCCAGCTTCGTCATCACCCTCGCGGGCCTGCTCGGCTTCCTGGGCCTGCAGCTGTACGTGCTCGGCACCAAGGGCGCGATCAACCTGCCCTTCGACTCGGGGCTGGTGAACTTCGCCCAGCTCGCCTTCCTGCCCGGCTGGCTGGCGTACACGCTCGCCGTGGTCGCCGCCGTCTGGCTCTTCGCGAGCGGCTACCTGCACGCCCGCGAGCGGCGCGCGGCCGGGCTGTCGTCGAAGAGCACCTCGGCGCTGGTGATGCGGAGCGCCGCGCTGCTGGTGGCGCTGCTGTTCGTGGTCTGGTACCTGGGCCAGACGCGCGGCGTCGGCTGGATGTTCGTGTTCTTCGTGGCGCTGGTGCTGATCATGCACTACCTGCTCTCGCGCACCCAGTGGGGCCGGTCCGTGTACGCGGTCGGCGGCAACGTCGAGGCGGCCAGGCGCGCGGGCATCAACGTCAAGCAGGTCTACACCTCGGTGTTCGTGCTCTGCTCCTCGCTCGCGGCGGTCGGCGGCATCCTGGCCGCGGCCCGGCTGGCGGCGGCCAACCAGAGCAGCGGCGGCGGCGACGTCAACCTCAACGCCATCGCCGCCGCGGTGATCGGCGGCACGAGCCTGTTCGGCGGGCGCGGCACCGCCTTCGGCGCGCTGCTCGGCATCATCGTCATCCAGTCGATCTCCAGCGGCCTGACGCTGCTGAACCTCGACTCCTCCATCCGGTTCATGGTCACCGGGGCCGTCCTGCTCCTGGCGGTGGTCGTCGACTCCGTCTCGCGCCGGTCGAGGACCTCACACGGCAGGGCATGATGGCCGCCATCAGCGTCGACGCCGGCACCACGGTGATCAAGGCGGTCGGCTACGACGGCGACGGCGCCGAGACCGCCGTGTCCAGGCGGCCCACGATCGTCTCCAGGCCCGCGCCCGGCCATGCCGAGCAGGACATGGCCGCGGTCTGGGACGCCGTCGCCGCCACCGTCCGTGAGGTGGCCGCGGCCCTCGGCGAGCCGGTCGACTTCGTGGCCGTGACCGCGCAGGGCGACGGCTGCTGGCTCGTCGACGCCGCCGGCGAACCGACCGGCCCGGCCATCCTGTGGAACGACGGCCGGGCCGCCGCGATCGTGGACGGCTGGATCCGGTCCGGGCAGGCCGAACGGGCGTTCCGGATCAGCGGGTCGTCGGCCGCCACCGGGCTGCCGCACGCGATCCTGTCCTGGCTCACGCGGCACGACCCCGACCGGCTGGACCGCTCCACCGCCAACCTCACCTGCGGCGGCTGGATCTTCGCGAAGCTGACCGGAGAGATCGCCGCCGACGAGTCGGACGCCTCCGCCCCGTTCATGGACCTGCGCGCCCGCCGCTACGCCCCCGAGCTGGTGGAACTGTTCGGGCTGGAAAGCGCCGGACGGCTGCTGCCCGAGATCCGCGACGACGCCCGGCGCGCGGCCGGGCTGTCGAAGCCCGCGGCCGACCTGCTCGGGCTGGCCGAGGGCACGCCCGTGGTGATGGCACCGTACGACATCGTCACGACCGCGCTCGGCGCGGGCGCGGTGAGCCCGGGACAGGCGTGCGGCATCCTCGGCACCACCCTCTGCGTGGAGACCCTGGTCGAGCGGCCGGACCTCGACGGCGACCCGATCGGCATCACCATCGCGGCGCCGGGCGGCTACCTGCGCGCCTTCCCCACGTTCACCGGCACCGAAGTGATCCAGTGGGCCTGCCGGCTGCTCGGGCTCGACCGGCCGGGCGAGCTGAGCGAACTGGCCGCCCGGAGCGAGCCGGGGGCGCGCGGCCTGGCGTTCCTGCCGTACCTCTCCCCCGCCGGTGAACGGCTGCCGTTCTCCGACCCGCTGGCCCGGGGCTCCTTCCTCGGCCTGTCCGTCGAACACGGCCGCGAGCAGGTCGCCCGCGCCGTGCTCGAAGGGCTCACGCTCGTCGTCCAGGACTGCCTCGCCGCGACCCGCGCGGCCCCGCGCGAGCTGCGGGTCTGCGGCGGCGGCTCGGCCAGCGCCCTGTGGCTGCGGCTCATCGCCGCCGTCACCGGACTGCCGGTGCTGCGCCCGGTCGACGCCGAGGTCGGCGCCAGGGGCGCGTTCCTCGTCGGCCTCGCCGCCACCGGCGCCGCCACCGTCCAGGACGCCGCCGCCCGGCACGTGCGGCTCGGCGACGCCGTCGAGCCCGAGCCCGGCCCGTACGCGGACGCGTACCGGACCTTCCTGACCCTGCGCGAGCAGGCGGCCCGCTCCTGGCCGCTGCTCGCCGAGACGCGGAGCCGGACATGAGCGCGTGGATCGGGATCGACCTCGGCACGCAGAGCGTGCGCGCGATGGCCGTGGACGCGGACGGGCGGGTGCTCGGCGCGGCCGTCCGCCCGCTGACCAGCCACCGCGACGGCGTCCGGCACGAGCAGGACCCCGAGGAGTGGTGGGCGGCGCTGTCCGCCGCCAGCCGGGAGGCGCTGCGCGAGGTGCCCCCCGTACGGATCGAGGGCGTCGCCGTCGACGCCACGTCCGGCACCGTCCTGCTCACCACGCCGGACGGGACGCCGCTGACGCCCGCCCTCATGTACGACGACCGGCGCGCGGCCGGGCTGGTGGACCGGGTGAACGCGGTGGGCGCGCCGGTCTGGGAACGGCTGGGGTACCGGCGGATGCAGGCCAACTGGGCGCTGCCCAAGCTGCTGTGGCTGCTCGCGGACGCCCCGGCGGGCGCACGGGCGGGCGCGCGGGCGGCCCACCAGAGCGACTTCGTCAACCGGCGGCTGTGCGGGCGCGAGGTGGCGACCGACCTGAGCAACGCGCTCAAGACCGGGGTCGACCTGCTCGACGAACGCTGGCCGTCCGACGTGCTGTCCGCTCTCGGGGTGCCCGCCTCGGCGCTGCCCGAGGTGGTACGGCCCGGCACCAGGATCGGCACGGTGTGCGCGGAGGCGGCGAGGGCCACCGGCATCCCGGAGGGCGCCCCCGTGATCGCGGGGACCACCGACGGATGCGCCGCCCAGCTCGGCGCCGGCGCCCTCACCCCGGGAAGCTGGAACTCGGTGCTGGGCACCACGCTCGTCCTCAAGGGCGTCACCCGTGAGCTGGTCCACGACCCGCTCGGCGTCGTCTACTCGCACCGGGCGCCGGACGGCTCCTGGCTGCCGGGCGGCGCGTCCAGCACCGGCGCGGGCGTCCTCTCCCGCGACCTGCCCGGACGCGACCTCGACGCCCTGGCCGCCCAAGCCACCGCCCGCTACAGCTCGCCGGGTTCCGATCGTCCGTACGACGGCGGGGCCGGCGGGCGTTCTGATGGCGCGTACATCGGCGGGGCGTCGGAGGCGGCGGCGCTGCCGATCGTCTACCCGCTGGTGTCGCGGGGTGAGCGGTTCCCCTTCGCGGCGCCGGACGCGGAGGGGTTCACCCTCGGGGAGCCCGCCGACGACGTGGAACGGTACGCCGCCATCCTGCGCGGTGCCGCGTTCGTCGAGCGGCTCTGCTTCGACTACCTCGACCTGCTCGGCGCCCCGGTCGACGGCGAGATCATCCTCACCGGCGGCGCGACCAGGAGCGGATACGGGAACCAGCTCCGCGCCGACGTACTGGGCCGTCCGGTGACACTCCGGGAGAACGCCGAACCGGCGCTCGGCATGGCCGTCCTCGCAGCCGGAGCCACCACCGCCCCCGGCACGGCGACAACTCACGGAACACCCGGAACGGCCGGGGTGGCCGCGCGGATGGTCCGTACCCACGAGGTCGTCGAGCCGTCCGGCGCGGACCTGCGCGAGCCGTACCTGCGCTTCGTCACCGCTCTGGAAGAACGCGGCTGGCTCCCCGAGCCCGCCGCCGCCCACGCCCGCGAAAGGAGCGCGCGATGACCGATCGCCTCACGACTCTGGTGCTGGTGCGGCATGGTGAGACCGTCTGGCACGCCGAGAACCGCTACGCCGGGGTCAGCGACATCGAGCTGACCGGACGCGGGCACGACCAGGCGGCCGAACTCGCCGCGTGGGCCGCCGGCGCGGGGCTGACGGCGGTGTGGTCGTCCACGCTGAGCCGGGCCAGGATCACCGCCGCCGGCGCCGCCGCGGCGGCCGGGCTGACCCCGCGGGCGGACGAGCGGCTGCGGGAGCTGGACTTCGGTCAGGGCGAGGGGCTGACCGCGCGGGAGATGCGCGAGCGGTTCCCCGAGGCCCGTGCCGCCTTCGAGGCCGACCCCGGCGCCCACCCGCTGCCGGGCGGCGAGGACCCGGCCGCGGCCGCGGACCGGTTCACGGCCGCGCTGTTCGACGTCGCCGCCGCCTCCCCCGGCGGCCGGGTGCTCGTGGTCGCCCACACCACCGCCATCAGGCTCGCCCTGTGCCGGCTGGTCGGCGTGCCGCTCGGTGAGTACCGGCGGCTGTTCCCCCGCCTGGACAACTGCGCGCTCACCGAGCTGCGCCCGTACGGCGACCTCGCCCATCCTCGGGCCGCGATCCTGCGGTACAACACCCCGATTGGAGCCGTTCGTTGACCATCCGAGTGCTTGCCGCCGGCGACCACTTCGTCCGCAACGACCTGCTGGCCGCGGCGCTGCGCCGCGAGGTGCCCGGCGACCTGGAGATCAGCGAGCTGACGCTGCCGTGGCCGGTCGTCCCGTTCGGGCCGGTGGGCGAGGTCGACGAGGCTTCGGACGTGGAGGAGGAGCTGATCGCCGCGCTGCGTGGGGTGGAGGTGTGCGTGACGCAGATGGCCCCGCTCACCCGGCGCGTCCTGGACGCCTGCCCTGACCTGCGGCTGTTCTGCGTCAGCCGGGGCGGCCCGGTCAACGCCAACCTGGAGGCCGCCACGGAGGCGGGCGTCGCCGTCACCTTCGCGCCCGGCCGCAACGCGGTGGCCACCGCCGAGCACACGCTGGCGCTGCTGCTGGCCGCCACCCGCCGGGTCCCGCAGACGCACGCGGACCTCGCGGGCGGCGTGTGGCGCGGCGACTACTACTCCTTCGACTCGGTCGGCCCCGAGCTGGAGGGCAGCACAGTCGGCCTGGTCGGCTACGGGGCGATCGGCAGCCGGGTGGCCAGGATGGTGGCGGGCTTCGGGGCCGAGGTGCTCGTGTACGACCCGTACGTGGACGTGCCGGGGCGGGTGGAGCTGGACGAGCTGCTGCGCCGGTCCCGGTTCGTGTCCCTGCACGCGCGGGCCACGCCCGAGACCACCGGCATGATCGGCGCCGAGCAGCTCGCGCTGATGCCGCGCGGCTCGGTGCTGGTCAACTGCGCGCGCGGCGCGCTGCTCGACTACGACGCGCTCTGCGACGCGCTGGAGACGGGGCACCTGTTCGGCGCCGCCGTGGACGTCTTCCCGGAGGAGCCGATCCCGGCAGGCTCGCGGCTGCTGGCCGCCCCGAACCTGGTGATGACCCCGCACCTGGCCGGGGCCAGCAAGGAGACGGCCATGAAGGCCGCCTCGATCGTGGCCGGCGACGTGGCCAGGTACGTCCGCGGCGAGCGGCCGGCGCACTGCGCCAACCCCGAGGTCAACCTTTCAGCGCGCCGGCCATGAGGCCGCGCATGAAGAACCGGCCCAGCAGGACGTAGCTGAACATCGCCGTCGACCCATCTCGCCGCGCACCCGTCAAGGACGACCGCATAACGGGTCGGCATAACGCCTCGTCGTCGCAGGTGGCACCGGCGTGGCGGGCCGGCGCCGGTCACGTGAGAGAACATCGCATGCGGATTGGCCGGTGCCGCAGGGAACACTTCCCGTTATGGCCGACGAGCCCCTCGAACTGGGCGAGATCTCCCTCTCCGACTGGCACGCGCACGCTGACACGATGACCGAGGTGGGGTTCCTCACGATCGCCCGCCGGCTCCCCTCCCTCATCCGCCAGGCCATGGGCATGGCCTGGCGGGCCAGCCCCCGCGACACCCTCGCCACCGTCTCACTCAACCTGCTCGGTGGTGTCCTGACGGCCTTCGGGCTGCTGGCGACCACGGGCGTGCTCAACGCCCTGTTCAGCGAGGGGCCGACGCCGGAGCGGGTGCGGGCGGCGCTGCCCAGCCTGATCCTGGTCGCCACCGCCGCCGCGCTGCGCGCCGCGGTCACGGCGGGTGCCGGCTGGGCGCAGGCTCGCCTCGAACCCCAGGTCACCCGGCTGACCGAGCAGCGGCTCTACGAGCTGACCAGCCGCGTCGAGCTCTCCTCCTACGACGACCCGGACTTCCACGACGCCCTCCAGCGGGCCAGGCTCCGCGGCGTGTCCACGGTCGACTGGGTGGTGGCCTCCGCCATCGACGTGGTGACCGCCGCAGTGGGCATCGCCGCCGTGGGCGGCGTGCTCGGCGTGCTCCACCCGGTGCTGCTGCCGCTGCTGCTGCTGGCCGTGGTGCCCGACGCGTGGGCGGCGGTACGCAGCGCGAGGATGCGCTACACGACGATGTTCGCGCTGATCCCGGTCATCCGCCGTAAGTGGATCATGGCCCAGCTACTGGCCGAACGCGGCTCGGCCGCCGAGGTCCGCTCGTTCACCATGCGCGGCTTCCTGCTGCGCGTCTACGACACCGCCGCCAAGGCCGAGCAGGACGTCATGCTGCGGCTGGCCAGGCGGCAGACCGTCGCCAGGCTGGTCGGCGAGGCCCTCGGCGGGCTCGGCACCGGCCTGGTCTACGTCGCCCTGGGCTTCCTGCTGGCCGCCGGCGCCATCCCGCTCGCCGTCGCCGGCACCGCCGTGCTCGCCATCCGCTCGGGCTCCCAGTCGCTGGGCAACCTCATGTACGCCACCAACCGGCTCTACGAGGAGGGCCTCTACTTCACCGACTTCGTGGAGTTCTGCGCCGGCGCCGAGCCGCGCCTGCCCGCCACGGACCGCGCCCCCGCACCCGAGCGCTTCGAGCGGATCAGCGCCCAGGACGTGACCTTCACCTACCCAGGCTCCGACGGGCCCGCGCTGCGCGGCGTCAGCGTGGAGATCAAGAGGGGCGAGGTCATCGCCCTGGTCGGCGAGAACGGCTCCGGCAAGACCACCCTCGCCAAGATCCTCTCAGGGCTGTACGAGCCCGACGGCGGCAGCGTCCGGTGGGACGACGTCGACCTGCGCCAGGTCAGCCCCGAGGACCTGCGCCTGCGCACCGCCGTCATCGCCCAGGACCACACCCGCTGGCCGCTCACCGCCCGCTACAACGTCACCATGGGCACCAGCAGGGGCGAGGCCGCCCTGCACGCGGCGGTGACCGTCGCCGGGGCCGACGAGGTGATCGCCCAGTTGCCCCACGGCTACAGCACCCTCCTCGACCGTCGTTTCAAGAACGGCCAGGAGCTGTCGGGCGGCCAGTGGCAGCGCATCGCGATCGCCCGCGGCTTCCACCGCGAGGCCCAGCTGCTCATCTGCGACGAGCCGACGGCCGCCCTGGACGCGCGGGCCGAGCACGCGCTCTTCGAGCGCATCCGGCACCACTCCGACGGCCGCACGGTCCTGCTCATCACGCACCGCCTGGCCAGCGTCCGCCACGCGGACCGCATCTATGTCCTCCAGCACGGAAAGGTGACCGAACAGGGCGACCACGACAGCCTCATCGCGTTGAACGGCCTCTACGCCGAGCTCTACACCCTTCAGGCCTCCGCCTACCGCTGACCGCGGGACTGCCCCTGACCTCCGCCTACGGCTGACCTTCGCCGGTCGACGTGCCGAACAGCTCGTCGAGCGCCCGGACGGTGGCCGCGCGGGTGAGCCAGGTTTCGAGCTGGCCGAGGTCCGTGCAGGAGACCACGCGCGCCCGGACCTCGTCGGGCACGTCGAACCCCCGGGCGCCCAGCACGAGCAGCACCGACTTGGCGCTCTCCTCGGCCTTCCCCTCGGCCTTCCCCTCGGCCTTCCCTTCGGCTATGCCCTCTTGGAGGCCGCGGCCGTAGTGTTCACGGGCCCATGGCGTGTAGACCGGCCAGTCGGTGGACGTCATGATCTCCTCCATCAGGCGGCGAATCTCGGGTGCGGCCATGCTGTATGCGTATTCAGTGTACTTCGTAGCGTGACGATCGTCCGGAATGCTGGACATCCCTTGGGCGAAGGCCTCGACCACCTTGCGATCACGACCGTGAACCATGACCGACAGGGCCGCCAGCCCCGGATCGGCGGTGACCTCGTCAGGATCGGTGATAAAGGGGACACTGTCGGGCCCCAGCACGCGGGCCTCGAAGCGGTATCCGTCCAGACTGGTGCGGACCGGCTCCCCGTAGAAGGCGGCGGTCGTGCGATCAGGGCAGATGAGCAGGACCGTGACGCCGCAGCGCAGTTGCAGCCAGAGGGCGGCGGCGTAGCGGGCGAGTTGCTGCGGGTCCTTGGACTGATCCTGCTGGACCTCCACGATGACGGCATGCGCCGTCTCCTGCGGAGGCCCCAGAGTGAAGATCAGATCCGAGGCGATGTCCTCGGAGTTACGGGTGTTGAAGGTCGTGCTCTCCCGCCGGATCAGCGGAGTGTCGGGCAGGTCGACCTCCAGGAGGTCCCGCAGGATCTTCATCACCAACTGGGGGCGGTCGGCGAACAGCTTGACGAGCGTGTCATGTCGGGGGGACGGCATGACACGCATTGTCACACAGTCGCTACCTTGCGTGAGGGCATTCGCGTGATCGAAGGCAAGGACCTTCCAGGAGAACGAAGGCTCAGAGGACGCTGCGATAGTAGGAGATCTTGTTCCTGATGTAGCGCCTGCGTTCCATGAGGTTCTCGATCTGGCCCTCGACGAGGCGGTCGTGCTCTTCCAGGAGCTTGATGCGGTCGGGGATGGTGTGGTCGCCGGCGCGGGTCAGCTCCGCGAACCGGAGCATCTGGGCGATCGGCATGCCGGTGTCGCGCAGGCAGCGGAGCATACCGAGCCAGCCGACGTCCTGCTCGCTGAAGCGGCGCTGGCCGGCGGCGTTGCGCTCGACGCGTTCGAGCAGGCCGATCTTCTCGTAGTAGCGCAACGTGTCCAGGGTGAAGCCGGTCTCCTCGACGACTTCTGCGGGGGTATAGACGCTCACGGGCATGAGCATCTCACCTGGAGCGGACTCCAGGTCAAGCTCCAGGTCGAAGCGTCCGGAATATGCTGAAAAATCCGGTTAAAGTCGGCGGTTGACATGGAGTGCACTCCAGATTCCATTGTCGTAGCCATGAACATCGCACTCGGCACCATCCCGTTCGGCACGACCGTCAGCGAGAAGGACACCTTCGCCATCCTCGACCGTTTCGTCGAGGCCGGCGGCCGGATGCTCGACACCGCCGACAACTATCCGTTCTGGGTGCCCGGCCGCACCGGCGACGAGAGCGAGCTGGCCATCGGTTCCTGGCTGGCCGCCCGGGGCAACCGGGACCAGGTGTTCCTGAGCACCAAGGTGGGCGCGCGGCCGACCGTGCCCGGCGACACCACGCTCGACTCGGCCGAGGGCCTGTCCGCCGCGGCGATCCGTACCGCCGTCGAAGGCAGCCTGCGCAGGCTGGGCACCGACCGGGTGGACCTGTACTGGGCGCACATCGAGGACCGGTCGGTGCCGCTGGAGGAGACGCTGGGCGCCTTCGACGAGCTGGTCCGCGCGGGGAAGACGGCGGCGATCGGAGCGAGCAACCTGCCGTCCTGGCGGCTGGAGCGGGCCAGGAACGTCTCGGCCGCGCACGGCTGGACGCCCTACACCCATCTGCAGCTCCGCCACACCTACCTGCGCCCGCGCCCGCACACCGAGCTGGCCGAGGCGGGGCACACGCTCACCACGGACGAGCACCTGGATTACCTGAAGGACACCGGGGTGACGCTGTGGGCGTACAACACGCTGATGTTCGGCGCCTACACGCGCGAGGACCGGCCGATCCAGGACATCTACCACCACTCCGGTACGACCCACCGCCTGCAGATCCTGCACGAGACGGCGCGGGAGCTGGGCGCGACCCCGAACCAGGTGGTGCTGGCCTGGCTGCTGGCGGACGGTCACGTGCCGATCGTCGGCGTCAGCACCCTGGACCAGCTGGAGGAGGCCATCGGCGCGACGGAGCTCAAGCTGGACGACGAGCTGAAGTCCCGTCTCGACGCCGCCGGCTGATCCGCGGGGGCG
>NZ_JAPNNL010000148.1 GCF_027620315.1 Nonomuraea corallina
CGGCGCATGGACAATCCCCAGGTTGGGTAAACAATGATGTCGCAGATCAGAGCGCTGATCGTTTCCTGCTAGAAGTAGGTGGGTGTTGAGGTTGGTGCTCTGTCTCGCTCTGCTCGAACCCTCCGGCGCCGCCGTGGCCCCGCAGCGGAACATCCCGGCGCGCAAGGTGCTCACGCCGCACGGCGACCGGCTCGGTTACGCCCCGGTGCCGCGCCCGCTCACCGGCGCGCGCCGGCTCGCCGGGGTGCTGGTCGGCCGCGACCGCGCGACGGGCGAACGCGTGATGTGCGGCGGCACCGTGCTGCGCTCGCGCAGCCGCAGCCTGGTGCTGACGGCCGCGCACTGCCTGCGCGACCGCGGCCGGACGCTGGAGCGGCTGGTCTTCCTGCCCGGCTACGACGAGGGCCGGCCGCTGCACGGCGTGTGGCCGGTGGTGCGGACGTGGGTGCCGTCCCGCTGGCGGGGCCGCTCGTTCGGGCCCGACCTGCTGCCGTACGACGTCGGGCTGGTCGGGGTGGCCGCCAAGCGCCGCGGCCGGCTGGAGGACGTGACCGGGCGCGGGCTGCGCACCCTGGCGACCGGCAGGGGCACCGCGCTGCGCGGGCTCGAACTCCTCGGCTACCCCGGGGGCAGACGGTATCCGGGCGACCGCATGTACCACTGCTTCGGCGACGCGGTGGAAGGCGCGGAAGACGGGCCGGGCGTGCTGGTGACGCGCAACTGCCACGCGGCGGCCGGCGGCAGCGGCGGCCCCGCCCTCCACGAGGGCGCGGTGGCCGGCGTCGTCTCCTCCTCCAGCCCGCTGCGCGACGCCAAGGGCTTCACCGTGCTCAGCCGGCTCGGCGGCGCGCCGTTCACCCGGATGTACGAGCAGGCGGACCGCGTCATGAGCCGATCGAGCTGACGATCTCCTCACAGAGGGCGTGGGTGACGAGGGAGTCGTCGGCCGTGATCAGGCGGCCTTCGGCGACGGCGGCGAGGAACTCCCGGCAGATCGCCTCGATGCCGCGCTGGCGGGCGACCGGCACCCAGTCGGGCCGCCGCCGCAGCGTCTCACCGCCCGCGTAGTCGATCACGTCGCCGAGGTTGACCACGCGGCGTTTGACGCCGTCCCCCATCACCTCGCAGCTCTCCTCCGCGGCCCCGCTCACCCGGTTCATCACGCCGATGGCGGTGAAGCCGTCGCCGGACAGCTCCAGCACGACGTGCTCCAGCAGCCCGTCGCCGTTCACCCGGGTGCGGAACCGGGAGCCGGTGACCTCCCCCGGCGCCAGGAACCTCAGCGTGTCGACCACATGGATGAAGTCGTCGAAGACCACCTGGCGCGGGACCCCGGGCTGACGCTCCCGGTTCTTCTCCATCAGCACCAGGTGGCGGGGCAGCCCGGCCAGCGCGGCGTAGCCGGGCGCGTGCCGGCGGTTGAAGCCCACCATCAGCGACCGGCCCTCGGCGCGGGCCAGCGCGGCCAGCCGCTCGCAGTCGGCCAGGTTGTCGGCCAGCGGCTTGTCCACGTACACGTGCGCCCCCGCCGCCAGCAGCGTCTCCACGATCTCGGGGTGGGCGGGGGTGGCGGCGTGCACGAACGCCGCGTCAACCCCGGCCTTGACGACCTCGTCCACCGTGGCGGACCGCCGTTCGATCCGGTAGGCGTCGCCGAGGCGGCGCAGCCTGGCCTGGTCGCGGGTGCACAGGTGGAGGTCGATCCCGGGATGGGCGGCCAGCACCGGCAGGTAGGCCTTCTCCGCGATGTCACCGAGGCCGATCATGGCAGTTCTCACGCGTCGAGCGTAGCTTTGAACGCCTCGTCGACGGAGGTGGGCGTGACCCCGAAGGCCCGCTGGAAGGCGGAGGAGTCGAGCACGTACGGCGCGACGAACTGGTAGCGGATGTGCCTCATCTCGCTGATCATGGGCTGGACGAGCCCCACAGCCCGCACCAGCGGCCACGGGACGCGCGCCATCCTCGGCGCCGGCCGGCCGAGCAGCCGGGCCATCCGCTCCCCCACCTGGCGGAACGTCATCGGCTCCGCGGTCGGCACGTGCCACGGCCTCCCCCACGCCCGCTCGTCACTCCCGGCGACGACCAGCGCCTCGGCCACGTCGGGCAGGTACGTCCAGCTGTGCGGGACGTCGAGCGGCCACACCACCTGGATGGTCCTGCCCGCCTTGAGCGGAGGGAGGAACCGGGTGCCCAGGTAGGACTGGTCGGTGGCGCCGGGGCCGAAGTAGTCGGAGCCGCGCACCTCGGTCACCCGGATCCGGCCGGCCCGGTGCGCGGCCAGCGCGTCCTCCCACATGCGGGCCCGTACCCGGAACTTGGGGTTGGCGGAGGCGAGGGGCAGGTCCTCGGTCATCGGGCCGGTGACCGGGCCGTACGGGTAGAGGTTGCCGAGGATGGTCAGCACCGCGCCCGAGGTTTCGGCCGCGGCCAGGAACGACGCGGCCATAGGCGGCCAGTCGGTGTGCCAGCGGTGGTAGCGCGGGTTGACGCAGTTGTAGAGGACGTCCGCGCCCTTCGTGATCTCGACGAGGCGGCGCCGGTCGGCGACGTCGGCCGCGACCTTGACGGCTCCTTCGGGGCCGGTGCCGGACCGGGTCACCACGGTGACCTCGTGGCCCCGGTCGAGCAGCTTGCGTGCCAGGTGCGTACCGACCTGGCCGGAACCCACGACGACATGTTTCCCCATGATCAGACCTGCTTCCAGACGATGCGGAGAACCGCGTTGACGACGAAGAGCGCGGCGAGGACCCCGGCGGGCACGGCGATCGCGAAGACCTCCGGGGTGACTGCCGTTCTTGTATGAGAGCGATGCTCTCTTAGGAGAGCGCTGTTCGTCAAGAGCAGTGCTCTCGTTTCTGGCGCTTGCTCTGGTAACGTGCTGCGCATGACAGCGAGCCGAACCGCGCGCGAGCGCGTCAGAGCCGAGCTCAGCAGGGAGATCGTCGACATCGCCCGCCGCCAGCTCGCCACCGAGGGCGCGGGCGGGCTGTCACTGCGCGCGGTCGCCCGCGAGATGGGCATGGTCTCGTCGGCGGTCTACCGCTACTTCCCGAGCCGTGACGACCTGCTCACCACGCTGATCATCGACGGCTACAACGCGCTCGGCGAGGCCGTGGAGCGCGCCGAGGCGGCCCGCCCGCGCGACGACTTCCTCGGCCGCTGGCTGGCGGCCTGCCACGGCGCGCGCGACTGGGCGCTGGCCCACCCGCACGAGTACGCGCTCCTCTACGGCTCGCCGGTGCCCGGCTACGAAGCGCCGCAGGACACCGTCCCGGCCCGGCTGCGCGACGTGACGGTGCTCTCCGCCGTCCTGCGGGACGCCGTCGAGGCGGGCGCCGCCGACCCGCCGCCGCTCGGCCCGCCGCCGCCCGCCACGCTCGTGGCCGACGGGGAGAACATGCGCGCCATCATGGCCGGCGTGCCGGACGAGCTGATCCTCCGGGCGCTCACGTCATGGACCGCGATGTACGGCTGGATCAGCCTCGAACTGTTCGGCCAGCTGAACAACGCCATCGAGGACCGGCGCACGGCCTTCGACCACTCGATGCGCACCATGGCCGCCGTCATGGGCCTGCACTAGCGGGTCAGCAGCGGGACCATGACCTCGTCCACGATGTCGACCACCAGCCGGTCGGGGATGGGCGGCCCCTGGAAGAGGAAGTGCTGCCGCAGCAGGGCCTGACCGGTGTCGAGGCGGAGCGGCAGGGCCGCCTCCCGGGAGATCTCGCCGCGCTCGACGGCGCGCCGGGCGATCTCGGCCATCATCTTCCGGCCCGCGCCCTGGGAGTTCTCCCGGAAGGCGCGGCCCCCCGCCTCGTCGCCCAGCGCCTCGGCGAGCAGGCCGCGCATCGCCTCGCCCGCCGGGCCGGCCAGGATGTCGGCCATGCCGCGCAGCAGGGCCAGCAGGTCGCCGCGGAGGCTGCCGGTGTCGGGGACCTCCGACACGGCCGGCAGCGAATGGTAGACCGAGTCCATGACCAGGGCGACGCGGGTGGGCCAGCGGCGGTAGAGCGACGCCTTGCTCGCCCTGGCCCGCTCGGCCACCCGCTCCATGGTGAGCTTGGCGTAGCCGCTCTCGGCCAGCTCGTCGAGCGTCGCCCGGTAGATCGCGGAGGCGAGCTCCTCGCCCCGGCGGCGCGGTAGTTTGCGGTGGTCGGTGACCATCTCCGTCATCCTATCCAGCCGCCGTGACGACGCCCGCGTCGCCGTCCACGGTGACCCGCTGCCCGTCGGCCAGCACCGCGGTGCCGTCGCCGGTGCCCATGACGGCGGGGATGCCGTACTCCCTGGCCACGATCGCGGCGTGGGAGGCGATGCCGCCGGTGTCGACGACCACCGCGGCGGCGCGCTGGAACAGCGGCGTCCACGACGGGTTCGTGTAGGGGCAGACCAGCACGTCGCCGCGGCCGAGCTTGCCGAACTCCGACGGGTCGCGGACGACGGTGACCGGCCCGGTGGCGGTGCCGGCGCTCGCGGGGGTGCCGGCGACGAGCGCGTCGGCGGCCTCGCGGGCCGGGAAGACGGACCTCGGGTCGATGAGCCGCACCCCGGCGAGCTCCTCACGCCGGGCGGCCCGCGCGGTCACGGCGGCCCGCAGCCGCCGGGCGTGCGCGTCGCCCAGCGCGGCCACGTCCCCGATCTCCTCCAGCTCCTCCAGCCTGAGGTGGAAGACGTCCTCGGGGGTGTCGAGCACGCCCGCCTCGCGCAGCCTGCGGCCGATCTCGACGATGGACCGGCGCAGCACGGGCAGCGGCAGCGTGAAGACGAAGTGGCTGTCCTCGCGGAAGGCGACGCCCGCGCGGGCGGCCTGCACCTTGCGCACCATCCTGTCACGGCCGCGGCCGCCGCGCAGCCGCGGGTGGGCGAGCAGCCGCTCCAGCGCCTCGTCGCCGGACGTGGGCCGGGGCGGCTCGGCGGCCAGCACCCGCACCAGGTCGAGCACGGTCTCCGGCGCGTCGGCCCAGGTCGGCGGGGTGACCAGCAGCGGGCTGGCACCTTCCCGGTGGCCGTACTCGGCGAGGAACTCCCGGAAAGCGACCTGGAACGCCTCGGGCAGCGGGTCCCGGTCGAGCGCGCCGGTGCGGGCCGCCTCCTCGGCCAGCTCCTCCAGGGCCAGGTTCGCGTCGCCGGTGCGGGTGCGGGCGCCGGCGATCAGGTCGCCGAACAGGTCGGCCCTGCCGAGCAGCTTGAGCGCGACGAGCAGCCGCAGCAGCGACAGACCGCTGCGGGGCAGATAGTCGATGCGCAGCGCGGCCACGGGCCGCACCGCGGCCAGCACCCGGCGCGGCGTCCCGACGAGCTCCGGCCAGGGCAGCGCGGCCAGGTCGAGCGCCATGAGCGCGCGCACGCCGTCGAGATAACGGGGGTAGCGCGGGTCGTCGGTCCACCGGGCGGGATCGTACCGGCGGGCCTTGGCGGCGATCAGGAACGGCGCGACGAGCGCCCTCGGCCCGGGGCGCGGGCGGGGCGGCACCAGCCGGTAGACGACCCCGTCCTCCTCTTCGAGGAACCCCTCGAACGCGCCGCGCAGGCCGAAGTGACCCGTCACCGTGCCCATGAGCCCGGCGGGCCCGTGCGGCAGCCAGGTGGACATGTCAATCGGATAAGGACGGACCGGCACGTACTCCATCAGGATGGTGGCGAGCCTGCGCCGGAGCGGGTTGAGCCTGCCCAGCGGGGGCGGCGGCAGCGCGGTCATCGGCCGGGCCTGCACCAGGCTGACCTCGCCGTCCGCGTACGTCCACTCGATGTCCTGGGGACGGCCGAAGCGGCGGGCGACCTCGGTGCCGAGCCGGGCCAGCTCGCGCAGCACGCCGGCGGGCAGGCGCGTGCCGGGCGCGTCGTCGCCGCTCTCGTGGCTGACCCCGCCGCCCGCCAGGGCGCGGATCACGACCTCGCGCCGGCCGGGCGCGAACTCGGCGATCTCACCCTCCGGGGTGAGCACGTAGTGGTCGGGCGTGACGAGGCCGGAGACGACCGCCTCCCCGAGGCCGGTCCCGGCGTCGACGACGAGCCGGCCGCGGTCGCCGGTGACGGGGTCCGCGGTGAACATCACGCCCGCCGCCTCCGCCGCCACCATGCGCTGCACCACGACGGCGATGCGCACCTCGGCCGGGTCGATGCCGAGCCGGTCGCGATAGGCGACGGCGCGCTCGGACCAGAGCGAACCCCAGCAGCGGCGGACCGCGTCGATCAGCGCGTCCTCGCCCACCACGTTGAGATAGGTGTCCTGCTGCCCGGCGAACGCGGCGCCGGGCAGGTCCTCGGCGGTGGCGCTGGAACGCACCGCGACCGGCCCGGCGCCGAGCTCGCGGTAGGCGGTCAGGATCTGCCGGCGCAGGGCGTCCGGCATCTCCAGGTTCTCGAAGTACGCGCGCGTGACGTTTCCGGCGGCCACCAGGTCATAGGCGGCGGTCGTGACGACGAACCCGCCCGGGACGGGAAAACCGCCCGCGATCAGCTCTCCGAGGTTGGCTCCCTTCCCGCCCGCGAGGGCGAGGTCGCCACGGCCGAACGAACGCAAGGGGGCGACGAGTGTCATGAGGTCTCCTGGGCGTAAGCGGTGGTGCGAAGGGGACGCGCCGGCAGCGCCAGCGCGAGCAGGAAAGCCGCGCCGAGCAGCGGCGACATGGCCGCGAACACCGGCGGGACGGCCTCGGCGAAGGCGGCGCGCGCGCCGGCGTCCAGCTGGGCGCTGGTGTGGGGCAGGTCGCCGGCCAGGCGCCAGGTGATGAGCGCGCCGACGAGGGCGACACCGGCGGAGGCGCCGATCTGGCGCAGGAACGTCACCGCCGAGGTGGCGGCGCCCAGATCGGCGTGGCCGACCGCGTTCTGCGCGGTCAGCACCATGACCTGCATGACGAGCCCGACACCGAGCCCGACCAGCAGCAGCACGCCGGCCAGCGCCACCGGGTCCGGGGCCGCGAGCGGCAGCACGGCCAGCCCTGTCGCGGCGAGCGCGGTGCCCACCACGGGGTAGCCCTTGTATCGGCCGGTCCTGGTGATCAGCCTGCCGGAGACCACGGTGGTCGTCAGCACCCCCGCCATGAGCGCGGTGACCAGCAACCCGGCGCCGGTGGCCGACGCGCCGTGCGCGATCCGTACATAGGCGGGGATGTACGAGACGGTGCCGAAGAGCGCGAACCCGATGAGCAGGCTGATCGCCACCGGCACGGCGAACGCCCGGTCCCTGAACAGCCGGAGCGGCAGGATCGGGTCGGCGGCGCGGCGGGCGGTGACCAGCCAGGCCGCCACGGCGAGAGCGGTCAGCGCGAGGAAGGCGGGCTCGCGGGTCTGGCCGAGCATGACCACGCCGACGACGGCCAGGCCGAGCGTGACCGCTCCGGCGACGTCGACCGGGGCGCGTGACCGGGGCCTGGGGAGCTTGAGGGTGGCGGTGAGCACGACGAAGGCGAGCAGACCCAGCGGCGGGTAGAGGGCGAAGATCCACCGCCAGCCCGCCGTGTCGACGAGGAACCCGCCGGCCAGCGGTCCCCCGACGGCCGCCACCACGTAGGCGGCCCCGATCAGCCCCAGGTAGCGGCCGCGCTCGCGAGGGCTGACGACCTCGCCGATGATGGCCTGGGCGCCGATCATCAGCCCGCCCCCGCCGACGCCCTGCACCGCGCGGAACGCCACGAACTGCGGCATCGTCGTCGCCGTCGCGCAGAGCACGGCTCCGACCACGAAGATCACGATGGCGAGCTGCATCAGCGGCTTGCGGCCGAACCGGTCGCCGAGCTTGCCGTACACCGGCATCACGACGGTCGCGGCCACCAGGTAGGCGGTGATCACGGCAGGCATCTGGTCGAGCCCGCCGAGGTCACCGGCCACGGACGGCAGCGCGGGCGTCATGATCGTCTGATCGAGCGCGCCGAGCAGCATGCAGAGCATCAGCCCGGTCAGCACGACGACCATCCCGCCACCTCCTTAGAGTACGGATCGTTCTCTATCCAGAGTAGGCGTCTCCTTTAGGAAACGCAACGTTCACTATTCGTTCCTTGCGGCCTGCTCGGAGGCGATCGCACTGTCAGCTCCGGCGAATGAGCTCCGCGAGGCTCGTCGCCGGATGCCCGGCGACCTTGTACAGGTTGTCGCGCAAGAACGTGAACGCCCCCCGAGGCACGGATGCGCTCCCCGGCGGCCCAGGATGCCCGAGCGAGCCGCTAGGACAGATCAGAAGTAGCTGCCGCAGCGTCACGACCTGGGCGTGATTCGTAACATTCTCTCGCCGGCCGCGATAGAGGAAGAGTAGGTCAGCTCTTGAAGAGCGCATCCCCCACAGGCGAGAGGCACTTCCGATTCCATGGCGGACAGTCCCATTCCCGGAAAAGGTGTAACGGTCCAACTCCTCTTCGAAGGCAGCACATTCGCCCTGGACTACTACCAACGGGAGTACACGTGGACACGGGACGAGGTTCGGACCCTCATCGAAGACCTAACCCGCCGTTTCCTTCCTCAGTGGAGTTCGCTGCATGAGCGTGAAGAAGTCGGCGACTACGCTCCCTACTTCCTCGGTCCCTACGTCTACCACGAGCAAGGCGGACGTACCTTTCTCGTCGACGGCCAGCAGCGCATCACCACCCTCCACCTCCTGCTGATCTATCTTCGACAGCTCCTCATGGACCAAGGAGCAGATCCCGACCTCGACATCAGCGCCGTAGGTCGACTCATCCACACCGCTCGGTACGGCAAGCGCAACTTCACGGTTGACGCCTCGGAGGAACCGGCTCGCGCCCAGCTACTGAGTGCCCTTATGAAGGATTGGAAGAGCCTTGATGGTTTCTTCCTTCCCGACGATGCCCCCGTATCGGTCAAGAACCTCCACGATCGGAGCCGGGAGATCGACGAGGACTTCCCCGAGTCCCTTCGAGGCGAGGCGCTGCCGTTCTTCGTCGAGTGGTTGCTCAGCAGGGTGTGCTTGGTCGGCATCCGGGCGCTGGACCAGGAGAACGGGCGCGAGATCTTCGTGTCGATGAACGACCGAGGACTGCGCCCGAGCCCTGTCGACCTCCTCAAGGGCCACCTCTTCCGCCGCGTGGGCCCTCAGGTACGCGTGGAACTTGGCAAGGCATGGGCCGACATGCTCGCTCGCTTGGCCGCAGCGGAAGCCGACCTGCACGATGCGAACGCTCCAAGCGCCTATGTCCGTTCCTTCCTTCTGGCTCAGTACGCTCGCTTCGACGAGTCCTCCACGGATGCCGAAAAGATCGAACAGGCTTTTCACGACTGGGTTCTCGACAACGAGGCCCACCTCGGGCTTGACCGCCCGACCGGAGCGCACGAGTTCATCAAGAGACTCGCAGAAATGTCCTTGCGCTACTGCACCGTCCTGCGCGCCAGCCGGGAGTTCAAGCCGGAACTGGCTTCTGTCTTCTTCAACGGCCACAACGGCATCGACAATCAGTTCACCCTGCTTCTGGCTGTCGCATCCCCTGAGGACCCTGAGCGTGTCTTCATCGAGAAATGCGCCCTCGCGGCGGCGTTTCTTGACCTCGTCTACGTGCGACGATGCGTCAACAACCTTCCAGTACAGCGCCGCGACCTGGACGAGGTCATCCATGGCGTGATCACCAGCTTGCGCGCTTGCCGTAGGGCCGAAGATATGGCCGCAGTTCTTGGCAGTGAGATCTCTCTTCTTGAGCACGACTTCCGCGAGCTCAAATCGTTCGGGCTTCGTGCGAACAATCGGCGTCTGGTCCGCTATCTGCTCGCGCGCATGACCGCTCATGTCCAGCGACAGTGCGATGGCGGAGATCCCGAAGGAGACTACCTACAGGGCCCGCTCAACTACGAGGTCGAACACATCTGGGCCAACCACTTCGAACGCTACAAGCCCATGCCCAAGGTCAAGACGGTCGCGGCCTTCGAGCACTGGCGCAACCGCCTCGGGGCGCTGCTGATCCTTCCCAAGTCGGTCAACGCGAGCTTCCGGGATGATCCCTACGACCAGAAGATCGAACACTATCGCCAGCAGAACCGACTGGCGGCCTCTCTGCATCAGATCAGCCGCGTGCGAAACCCCTCGTTCGTCAAGTACATCAAGACCGCGAAGCTCGAGAAGGCCTTTCGGCCCTGCCCTACCTTCGGAACGAACGAGATCGAGCAGCGTCAGGAGCTTTACCGGCTCCTATGCGAGGAGATCTGGAACCCGACCAGGCTCGGGTTCAGGATGCCGAAGAGCCAGCCGACCCCCGAGCAGGTGGCACGGCGACGCACCCGAGCACACTATGGCATCGAGATCCTCGATTTGATCAAAGCAGAGCTAGTGTCGGAGGGCGCCCGGATCAGCCGAAAATGGAAAGGGGACTTCTACGGTGCGACTGTTGAAGCAGATGGTGTGATTCGGCTGGACACCGGTGAACCCTTCCACTCGCTATCCGCCGCAGGGGCCGCTGTGGCGGGGACGAGGGCATGTCCGGGCTGGGACGTCTGGCGGATCGAGCGCAACGGCGTGACAGTCCCCCTCAAGGATCTCCGCAACGAGCTGATCAAAATGGGCCTCGCTCAAGGCGGCACGTGAGTCACGGACCGAGGTCCAATCGCCAGCGGTGACATCATGGTCCATTGGCACTCACGACACTCTCGCCCCAGTCGCTTCCTCTCGGAGAACCAGTGCAGCGGTCATCCTCCCGCAGGCGTCTGCCTCGCGACCCCGAACCCAACACCCCACGGCTTGTCACCGTCGCGGAGGACATCCTCGCCGGCCGCATCCTCCTGCCCAAGTTCCAGCGTGACTTCGTGTGGACCCGTCGGCAGGTCCTCAACCTGCTGGACTCCATTGCCCGGAACTACCCCATCGGCAGCATCCTCCTCTGGGACAGCGATCAAGAGCTGGCGAGCGAGAGAACCATCGCCGATCTGGACATCGACCTCCTCCCCGTCGGCCACCGGGTCAACTACCTGCTCGACGGCCAGCAGCGGCTCTCCACGTTCTGCGGAGCTCTCTACTGGGAGCCGGACGGTGATCCCAAGAGCATCTGGAACATCGTTTACGACCTCGCCGCGAACGAGTTCCTCCACCGCGACACGCTGGACGAGCCGCCACCGGCCCAGCTCCCACTGCGCTTCATGCTGAACCCCGCAGAATTCCTCACGCGGGTGGAGAAGCTTGACGACGGAGACCAGAAGGAGCGGGCGAAGCTGCTCTACAACCGTTTCAACGACTACCGGATCGCGACCGTGACGCTCCGGGACATGCCCATCGAGGAGATCGGCCTCGTCTTCGAGCGCGTCAACACCACAGGGACCGAGCTCAGCCTCGTCGAGTTCATGCGGGCTGCCACCTGGACTCCCGGCTTCGACCTGCTGGACTCCATCGACGCCATCAAAGAGGTCCTGCACCACAAGAACTACGGAAGCCTCGATCCCAAGGTTCTTCTTCGCGCCATCGCCGCGGCCGCTGGGTCCGGCTATTCCCGGGCAGACGTCGAACAGCTACGCCAGCTGCCCAAGGCGCAGCTCCAAGACGTGATCGCGGAAACCGAGGAGGCCGCGAAGCGTGCCGTGGACTTTCTCACCACCGAGATCAGGACGCCCTCGTCCAAGACGCTCCCCTACGACACCCAGTTCGCCGTTCTGGTCAGCATCTTCACGTGGCTGAAGAAGCCGTCCGCCGACCAGTTCGCCGCCATCCGCCGCTGGTTCTGGCGGACGACGCTCGGCGGCAGGTACCAGAACTGGAACCTCAACCAGATGGCGGCCGACCACGCCGCGGTCAACAAGTTCATCTCCGGCGACGCCAGCGAGATCGACATCCCGGTCTCCGTACCAGGCGCTGACATCTGGCATCGAAGCAGATTCAGCGTCGAGAACGCCGTCTCCAAGATGACCGCGCTCCTCCTGGCCGGCGCAACCCCGCTGGACATCCGCACCGGGGCCCTGCTGGACACCGGCAGGGCCCTCTCGTGGGCCAACGACAAGGAGTGGCACCACTTCTTCCCGAAGGACTACCTGAAGAAGCACCAGGGGATCGATGTCAGCGGCGCGAACGTCCCGGCCAACATCGTGATGCTGAGCTCGGCCACGAACATCTTCGTCTCCAACCAGCCGCCCGCCGGCTACCTCCGGGATTTCACAGACGAGCTGGGCGAGGCGCGAATCCTCAATCACCTGGCGAGTTGTCTAGTGTCCGAGGAAGCGTACGAGGCCGCGACC
Source organism: Nonomuraea corallina (assembly GCF_027620315.1). Taxonomy (GTDB): domain Bacteria; phylum Actinomycetota; class Actinomycetes; order Streptosporangiales; family Streptosporangiaceae; genus Nonomuraea; species Nonomuraea corallina. The sequence goes on from NZ_JAPNNL010000148.1 coordinate 12,157, forward strand.
CGCAACGATTACCAGGAGTTCCTGCGCATCCGCTCAGAGACTCTCCACCGCCGCGCGCTGGACCTCGCCGGACTCACCCCGCCTACCTGATCCCCGGCCAGATCACCCGTACCTGTGGAGGTGCCCCCGATGAGGGCGGGAAGGTGCTCTCATCGGGGGCCATGCCCGGCCCTGGAGCTACGGGGGAAGGTCCCGACCGGACGTTTCCAGTGGCGGCTCCGCCGCTCTCCCTCCGCGAGAAGGCGGGCCGCCTGGTCCTGACCGGCCGCGCTCAGCCAGGGCCACGTCCGCCGACCGATCCGGAGACCGGCTCGGCAGCGGACGAGTCAGTGGAAGAAGGGGCGGCCCGAATGGCGCACCAGACAGTGCGGCCCAGCCCACGGCCGTGTTCGCGGCTCCCCCAGTCCTGGGAGATCTCTCGGACGATCAGCAGCCCCCGGCCGTCCTCGGCCTCGGACTCCTGTCGGATGTACGGCCCCGAGAACGCGGAACCGGGGTCGCGCACCTCCACGTAGATCAGTCCCTTCGCCTCGGTGACGGTGAGGCCGATGAAGTCGTACGGCCTGGCGTCGGAGTGCCGGAACGCGTTCGTCACGAGCTCGGACACCGCCAGCACGACGTCGTCGACCGCGGGATGATCGTCCCCGAGCCATCTGCGCACTTGTGAGCGGGCGTACGAGACGGATTCGCGAATGCCCACCAGCTGAATCGAACCGATGACCCTCGGCTCCGCACTCGCTGCTTTCATCACTTCACCCACTTGAAGAAGTCGGCCTCGATCTGCCTTCCAACCGTCCCAAATGATGGCTACAGTTAGTAGTCGGTTGACTTCGCTATGCCATCAACGGTTTCGATGAAAGTTCTGTTGAAACGGGTGGCAGTCCCCCTGGAGGTCAGGTGCCCAAGGAAAGCGAGCTGTGCCCTGCCGATTCGCCGACCGCACTCTTCGGCTTTGAGCTGCGACGACACCGCAAGACACGAGGGTGGTCTCAGATCCGTCTGTCGAAGGCGGTGTCCTACTCCGTCGGCACAATCAGCATGATCGAGACGGCCAGGCGGTCACCGACGGAGGATTTCGCCCGCCGCTGCGATGAAGCCCTGGAAGCGGAAGGGGCATTGATGCGGCTCTGGCCGATGGTCAGCCACGCATCGGCCCCTCCGTGGTTCCGGCCCTGGCTCGACGTGGAGGCTACAGCGGAGACGATCCGGACCTGGGAGCCACTGGTCGTACCCGGCCTGCTTCAGACTGAGGAGTACGCCAGAGCCATGCTGCGCGGAGAACCCGGCGTGACATCAGAGGAAATCGAGGAACATGTGCTCGCTCGCATGGAGCGCCAGTCGATTCTCCGGCGACCTAAACCTCCCATGCTCTGGGCGGTCATCGACGAGGGCGTTCTACATCGCCCAATCGGCGATGCCGCCGTGATGGCAGCGCAACTGTCGCACCTGCTCGAAGCCGGCCAAGCACCCCGGATAACCATCCAGGTTCTCCCCCTCAGCGCCTACTCCACGACTGGTCTCCTCGGAGGCTTCGCCATCACCCAGGCACAAGGAACTCCTGACACGGCATATGTTGAGGCCGCTTCCAACGCTCAGGTAACAGACTGGACTGAGAGTGTCAGGACTCTAGGATTCAGATATGAGGGGATTCGCTCCGAGGCACTTTCCCAGCGCGAATCTATGAATTTGATCAAGGAGGCGATGCAGCGATGGACGAGCTGACCCTGGACCTACGGGCAGCCACGTGGATCAAGTCGTCCTACTCGGGCAGCAACGGAGGCAACTGCGTTGAGGTCGCTGAGCTTTCAAGTGGATACCGAGGTGTCCGCGACAGCAAGAATCCCACTGGCCCTACCCTGGTCTTTACCCCGGGAGAATGGGACGCCTTCATCAACGGCGTCAAGGACGGAGAGTTCGACTAGGCCCAACCAGAATTCGCCTCCGAGGAATCCCCTTCCATCCAGGGTTCCCCGGAGGTCTCCCCCTACCACGGGAGAGTTCGTTTCGGCTTCAAAGCGTACCGTTGAACGCTGTGTTCAGTAGTGATGTTTTCAGCGCACTGACGTGCTCGTCCGCTATAGACGAGCGTGAAGCCGCCCCTCGAACTCCATCAAGTACTCGAGCTACCTTCTTTTGGATCGCAAGCCTAGGAAGCACTATTGCTTGTTGCGAGAAAGACTTTATTCCCAAGATTTTGTTTCGTCCAGCAGACCCGGGCGAAGACCGCCTGATGATCTCAAGGCCAACACTGCTCGTAAAGTACGAATAGAGATACCGCAGGTCCGCCATTTCGGGGTCTACTTTATAGGTCATGAAACGATGCGAGCCGATCATTCCCTTTTCTGCTTGGGAAGCAACGCCAACCGCGCCCTCCCAAGCAAAGACATTACTAAATATCAGGTCGTCGGGCTCGACCCAAAAGACGCGCTTCCCATTCAAGGCTTGGCCAGAGATTGGCGGTTTATGGAAGATTCCTCTACCGAAGGACCTGACTCCGATCTCCCGGTAGATAGCCAAATCCCGAACGTTGACCTGACGGCGCTGAAGCTTCATTACATCACCTACCGTACACCGCACAGTCGAACCGAGAAGCGAGTCTCCCACGAGCGATTCTTTGATGGCTATGACAAGTTTATGTGAGTGTTCTCGAAGATTTTGCATCCGATCTAGTCTGGAAAAGTAGTAATCGAGACGTGCCGCGATGCGTCGCTGCTCATCAAGCGAAGGGAGGGGAACCTCAAGCGCTTCGAAGTCCTTGATAGACAGGGTTTGATTACGCAAGACCGTTCCAGTTGAAGTTCCCCTGATCAACGAACGCCCCGCTTCGCTTTGGAAAAAGTAGTTCAAATAAGAGAGATCAACATCTCCAGTGGGGGCATAGCTCAGAAATCGACTAGAGGCAACGCAACCTGCTTCCCCATTTCCCGATACTGCAATTGCGCCTTCCCAGGCCATAATATTACTAACAATCAGACGGCCTGGTTTCAGATGGAAATAACGAAGCTTACTTAGCTCTTCTCCTTTGGTTGGCACTCGATGAAATATCCCCTTCCCGAAGGAGCGGATACCGATCGGCACATACTCCAAATCCGCATCAACCTCCAGAGGAACCCGCTCAAGCTTAAGGACCGAACCCAGCAACGTCGGCTTTAGGTTCACTTCGCCTCCTGAAAGTCGATGGCGAGCTCCTCGAGAAGACCGAGGATCTCACGTTCGGTGGCGATTAGCTCGGAGATCAGGTCTCCCGGTGGTCGATGGGCCAAATCATCCCCGCTTGCGGGGTTGCTGAGGTCGAGGTTGAACCCGCTCTCCACAATTTCTGCGATCGGAACCCGCCAAGCACGATCGTTTTCCTCGCGACCTTTACGCTCCTTCCCCCCCCACCACGCGATGCACTCGTCGAACTCCTCGTCCCGCATGGGCTTCGTCTTGCTGTAGCCCTTGCGGCCCTCAGGCGGAACAATCTCGTAGAACCAAGTCTCCTTGGTCGGACCGGTCTTCTCGAAGAAGAGCAGGTTGGCCGGAATCTGCGTGTAGGGCGCGAAGACTCCCTGCGGAAGCCGTACGATCGTGTGAAGATCGCACTCGCGCATCAGCCGTTCCTTGATACGAGTGCCCGCGCCCTCACCGAACAGCACGCCGTTGGGCAGAACGATCGCGCACCGGCCGCGGGGTTCGAGCTTGTCAAGGATCGCGACAAGGAACAGCCACGCCGTCTCTCTCGTCTGCACCCCCTTCGCGAAATGAGACAGGATCGAAGCTTCCTCCTCCCCACCGAACGGCGGGTTGGTGAGAACTACTTTGACCTTGCTCGCCGGCCCTGACTCACCGGTCATCTGGACCAGGGCGTTGTTGCGCACGATGGTCGGTGAGTCGATGCCATGCAGGATGAGGTTCATCAGGCAGAGCAGGTACGGTAGCGGCTTCTTCTCGATGCCCCTCAGATCCCGCTGAAGCTGCATCCGTGCGGCGGTGCTGTCGGCCTTGTCGCCCAGCTCTTCAAGACTCTCCACGAGAAAGCCGCCCGTCCCGCAGGCTGGGTCGAGGATGCTCTCCCCCAGTGACAGGAACGACTGCTTCACCGCGAATCTGATAACCGGCCTCGGCGTGTAGAACTCACCCGAGTCACCAGCGGCGTCACGCACTTCCCGCAGGATCGACTCGTACAAGTAAGCCATCGTATGGATGTCGTCGCTGGAGGCGAAATTGATCTCATTGAGCTGGCGGACGAGATCACCGAGGAGATAACCGGAGAGCATCCGGTTGTGGATGTCCTTGAACAGGTCCACGAGCACCACATCGCGAGGAGCCTTGTCCTCCAGATTCCCCTTGAGGTAGGGCAGGAGCTCGCCGTTGACGAAGTCGCGAAGCGTGTCGCCGTACAGGTTGGGATCGCTCGCCCAGTCACGCCAGCGGTAGGGCTCCTCGATAGCAGGACGGTAGTCGTCCTCCATCAGCTCCCGGTTGCCCTCCAGGGTGTCGAAGGCCCGCAGAAACAGCAGCCAGGAGAGCTGCGGCAATCGGTCCAGGTCACCGTTGAGACCCGCGTCCTTGCGCATGGTGTCACGCGCGGACTTGATGACCGCGCTCAACCGAGCGCGCGAGGTCTTGTCGGCGGTCTTACTGGCCGCTGCCATCAAGGAGCATCCTTCCGTTGTCGCCGGATCACGTCCGCGCGAGGAACTGCCTGGACTTCACACAGGTGCAGCCGAAGACGACTGGTCTGCTTCACTCGGTCGCGAACGTGGGCCATCGTAACGGACGGCCGTCACGACTCGAATGCGGTTTCGCATGAATATCCGGCGCTACGCGGCGTCGTAGACGTACTCTCCGAGCCGGTCCAGGACCTCCCGGAGCTTGCTTCCTCCGCCGAACCGGTCCGCCAGCTCCGACGGGCTCCCCAGGTCCCGGAGCGGGGGCAGGGTCAGTACGTTCGGCCGGAGTTCGACCGGGCCATACTCGACGTACTTGTCCAAGACCAGCTCCAGGATCTGCCTGGCGTCCTCCGCGAAGGTCTCCAGGAACGCACGGTGCTCCCTGCGCACTCGTCGAGCCCGTTCCCTGCGCGTCAGGGCCGGGAACTCCCAGGCCGCCGCCAGCAGGAGGTCGAGCGGATCGGCATCGTGGTCGCCCATCTGCTCGGCCAGCACGTTGAAGTCGATCCCCAAGTCATCCAACGCCCGAATGATGTCCGAGCGTGACTTGGCTCGCGCCCACTGGCCGCGCAGCTCCGTGGGACTGAGGTTCAGCTTGCGGACCTGGTCACCGGCGAACATCCGATACTCGACCATCTTGGGCCGGCCATTGTCGGCGTCCATGACATAGAGGGTGTCGTTCCAGATGAACACCTCCTGACCGTCCACATAGAACCTGCGGGCGCTGGTGGTCAGCTTCGAGACCAGCTCGTCGTCGCTCATGCCCTCGGCGGGGTCGAAGGACCCACCTTCCTGCCTGTCGTAGGCGGCCTCAGGCTCGGCGACTCGCACCTGGTCGTCGGTGAGATCCTCCTCGACGGTCTCGACCGCATGTCCGTCGTCGTCGGTCTTGACCTCGTAACGGCGGACTGGTGGCCCGTCGAACTCGGGGTCGTTGAACTTCCTGGTCGCGTAGACGAAGTCGATGATGTCGAAGCTGAACTTGTCCTTGTCCTTGAACAGTCTCGTCCCGCGTCCCACGATCTGCTTGAACTCCGTCATCGAGCCGATCGGGCGGAAGATCACGACGTTGCGGACCATCGGCATATCGACACCGGTGGAGAGCAGTCTGGACGTCACCGCGATCACCGGTGTGTCTGTGTCCACCTTCTTGAACTCGTCGAGGTGCGCGAGGCCAGGATCTCCATCCCTGGAGGTGATCCGAACCACGTAGTCACCGCCGTACTGCCGGGACAGATCCGCATTGAGGTTGTTCAGCTCGTCGCGCATCCGGCCGGCGTGGTCGGAGTCGACGCAGAACACGATGGTCTTGCTCATGCGACCGGTCTCATGCAGGAGGTCCGTCAGATACTGGGCCGCGACCTCGGTACGCTCCTTGATGGCGAGCACTCGCTCGAAGTCCGGCTGGGTGTACTCCCGTTCAGG
>NZ_JAPNNL010000149.1 GCF_027620315.1 Nonomuraea corallina
AGGCCGCCACGGGCGGCGGCATGGACGCGCCCGTGGTCGGCATGACCGGCTGCGGATGCGGATGCGGCGGCTGGCCTGCCGCGATCCTGCGTGCGGCGTCGCTCATCGCCCTGGCGTTCGGGAAACGCCGCGCGGGGTCCTTGGACAGCGCCTGCTCCACCAGCGCGCGCACCGGCGGCGGGATGTCGGGAGGCAGCGGCGGGGGCGCCTCCCTGATGTGCTTGAGCGCGATCGTGACGGGACTGTCGCCGTCGAACGGCCGCTGCCCCGCCAGGCACTCGTAGGCGACCACGCCGAGCGCGTAGATGTCGACGGCGGGGGTGACGGGCGCGCCCTCGGCCTGCTCGGGCGCGCAGTAGGCGGCGGTGCCGAGGACCATGCCGGCGTCGGTGAGCCGGTTGCCCAGGTCGGAGCGGGCGATGCCGAAGTCGGTGAGCACGAGCGTGCCGTCGCGCTGCACGAGCAGGTTGCCCGGCTTGACGTCACGGTGGACGATGCCCCGGTCGTGCACGGCCTGCAGAGCCGACGCGGCCTGCGCGATCAGCTCCATGGCCGGCTGGGGGGCGATCCGGCCCAGGCGGGTGAGCAGCCGGTCGAGCGGCTCGCCGTCGACGAACTTCATCACCAGGTAGACGGTGTCGCCGCTGACGCCGTAGTCGTAGACGTCGACGACCCCCGCGTGGTTGATCGTCGCCATCGCCCGCGCCTCGGCCTGGAACCGGGCCAGGAACCCCGGGTCCTGCATGCGGCCCGGGAGCAGCACCTTGACGGCGACGGTCCGGGCCAGGACGGTGTCCTCGCCGCGCCAGACCTCGCCCATGCCGCCGGCGCCGATGCGGGTATCCAGACGATACCGCCCAGCCAGCGTCGTCCCTTGGGCCACCATGACTTCCCCCGCTACCCCTCTGCCTCTCGAACCGCGCCCACCCCAGGGTTCTCCAACAAAGCGAACTTGTGTCGCGGTGAGGTAACGCGGAGGTCACGGAACTCCGAGAGTGTACGACTCACCTTTCTCACACGCGACACAAATGCCACAAGCCGTACAAACCCTATCCTGCGGCCTCGGGGCCGCGCTTGTCCCCGTTTTCGGCCAGATCACGATGCCCGCACCCCACCACTAGGCTGGACCACATGACGCTCGCTCCGGGTCTCCGCTCCCAGCTGCTCACCATGGTCGAGCGGAGCGACACCGCGGCCAAGATCGGCAGTGGCGACCTGTCCGTGCTCGCCACCCCCCGCCTGCTGGCCCTGGCCGAGCAGGCGACCGTGCAGGCCGTCGCCGCCCACCTCGCCCCCGGCCAGACCTCGGTCGGCACCCGCGTCGAGCTCGAACACCTGGCGGCGAGCCCGGTCGGGGCGCACGTCGAGATCGGCGTCGAGCTGACGGCGGTCGACGGCAGGCGTCTGACCTTCGGCTTCCACGCGCGCGACAAGGACACGCTCGTCGCCCGCGGCACGATCGAGCGGGTCGTGGTCGACCGCGACAGGTTCATGGCACGCGTCACTCGATGACGGCGATCAGGTCGCCTTCCTGGATCACGTCGCCCTCGGCCACCTTCAGCTGGGCCACCACGCCGTCCTCCTCGGCGAGCACCGGGATCTCCATCTTCATCGACTCGAGGATGACCAGCGTGTCGCCGTCGGAGACCGCCTCGCCCTCCTTGACGACGACCTTCCACACGTTCGCCACCATCTCCGCACGAACTTCAGCCACCGCGACTCCCCTCTACGAAATGATCCAACAATGTCATGCGGGACCGCCGCCACGCATCCGCGCGACGAGACCCGTGTCGTAGTCGCCGCTGACGAACTCGTGGTGCTCCAGCAACTCCGCGCAGAACTCCAGGTTGTTCTTCGGGCCCTCGACGGCGAAACTCGCCACCGCCTTGCGGGCCCGCTCCAGCGCCTCGGTACGGGTCTCGGCATGGACGCACAGCTTGGCCATGAGCGGATCGTAGAACGGCGTCACCGTATCGCCGGCCGCGTAACCGGAGTCGACCCGTACGCCGTCGCCGACCGGCTCGTCCCACACGGTGATCGCGCCGGGCCCCGGGAGGAAGCGCCGGGGGTCCTCGGCGTAGACGCGGAACTCGATCGCGTGGCCGACCGTCACCGGCGCCACCTCGGGGCTCTCCCCTGCGGCGATCCGCAGTTGCAGCTCCACCAGGTCGAGCCCGGTGACCAGCTCGGTGACGGGGTGCTCCACCTGGAGCCGGGTGTTCATCTCCAGGAAGACGAAGTCCTGGGCGTCGGCGTCGACCAGGCACTCGACGGTGCCGGCGCCGAGATAGCCGACGGCCTCCCCCGCCCGCACGGCCGCCGCCAGCATCCGCTCGCGCAGCTCGGGGGTGAGACCGGGGGACGGTGACTCCTCCACCACCTTCTGGTGGCGGCGCTGCACCGAGCAGTCGCGCTCCCCCAGCGCCACCACCTTGCCGCCGGGCAGGCCCAGGATCTGCACCTCGACGTGGCGGGCCCGCTCGATGTAGCGCTCCAGCAGGATGGCCGGCCCGGCCAGCGCGTCGCCCGCGCCGCCCGCCGCCGCGGCGGCCGCGAACCGCGCCGCGGCCCTGGACGCCTGCTCGAACGCCTTGGCCAGCTCCCGCTCGTCACGGGCCACGCTCATGCCGATGCCGCCGCCGCCCCCGGCGGTCTTGACCATCACCGGGTAGCCGATGTCCCGGGCCGCCGCCAGCGCCAGGTCCAGGTCGGTGGCGGGCTCGCGGGTGCCGGCCGCGACCGGGACCCCGGCCGCCTCCATCAGGTTACGGGCGTTGATCTTGTCGCCCATGCGTTCGATCGCCTCGGGCGACGGCCCCACCCAGGTCAGCCCGGCGTCGATCACGGCACGCGCGAAGCCGGAGTTCTCCGACAGGAACCCGTAACCGGGGTGGACCGCGCGCGCACCGGTCGCCCTGGCCGCGTCCAGCACCTTGGCGGCGTCGAGATAGCTCTGCGCGGGAGCGGCAGGGCCGATCGGCACGGCTTCGTCGGCCTCGCGCACGAACGGCAGCCCCGCGTCCGCCTCCGAGTGAACCGCGACGGCCCGCAGCCCCAGCCGCTTGACCGTACGAATGATCCGACGAGCGATTTCTCCCCTGTTGGCGACCAGAACGGGCCCCAGCGACTCAATCAGCACGGAGCAACCCTACGACCGGCACACTCGACACCCCGTTCCTCCGAAACCACCGATCCTCACCGACGGATCTGTAGGATTCCTACAATGGCGGGCGCGCGGCGACCCGCGGGCCGCCCGCCGGACTGCGTGACCCCTACAGCCTCATGACCCCTACAGCATCCCTACAGCCGCAGCAACGGCCGCCCCGCCGCCCGAGCCAGCGCCTCCACCGCTTCGGCGTCGTAGGCGACGCCCGCGCCCGACCTCAGCCGTTCCAGGGCCGCGCTCGCCCTGTCGCGGTCGGTCGACCCGCCCAGCAGGTCGTCGTAGGCGTTGACCACCTTGATGATGCGGCTGGCGAGCGGCGGGTCCTCGCTCACCGGATCGCACTGACGGCTCACCAGGTCGGCCACCCGGTCGAGCACGCCCGTCTGCCTGATCACCTCGGCGCCCAGCTCGGCGATGCGGCGGGCCTGGTCGGGCTCGGCCAGCACGGTCGCGCCGCCGGGGATGGGGTCGCGCAGCGAGAGCTGGCCGATGTCGTGCATCAGCGCGGCGTACTCCAGCTCCAGCAGCTCCGGCTCGGCCATGCCCAGCTCTCTGCCGACGGCCACGGCCAAGCGGCTCACCCGGCGCGAGTGGCCGGGCTCGACGTAGCCGCCGACCTCGGTGACCCTCGACAGGGCGCGCACGGTCTGCAGATAGGTGGCGCGGATCCCGGCGTACTTGCGGAAGGCCACCTGGGTGACCAGCAGCGGGGCCGCGAAGACGAGCAGCGCCACCAGGTCCATGCTGTGTGTGGCGAGCGCCAGCAGCACTCCTGAGGAGGCCACCGCGGCGCCGAGCGGGAAGGCGACGTTGAGCTCGTCGCGCACCGCCACCCGGAACGCCGTGCGCACCTGCTCGGCCCTGAGCATGGCGGCGATCAACACGTCGATCAGCAGCATCAGGACGATCAGCACCACCATCACGCCGAGCGCGGGCCACCAGGTGCCGCCCTCGCCCTGGGTGAGCCGGTAGAGCGGGTCGGCGAGCGGCCGGAAGGCGAAGGCCAGCAGCGCGCCGGTGAGCAGGCGGCGGGCCATCGCGTCCAGCCGGGGCGGCCGGCCGACGGCCAGATGGGGCAGCGCGCCCGCGATCATGCCGACCGCGATCACGGCGACGACCTGGAGGGCGGAGTGGCGCAGCGGGTTCTGGCTGAGGTCGAGCAGCAGCGTGTAGCCGAGCGCGGCGGCGGCCCCGATGGGGGCGACCTCCCGGTTGCCCGGCATGGTGAGCCGGGCCAGCTCACCGGCCGCGATCAGCGCGCCGAACCCGACGGCGACCTCCGGCCGGTCGAGCCCGGCGGACGAGATGTGGCCGATCCCGGCCACGGCGACGGCGCCGGCGGCGCAGACGAGCAGCATCTGGCCGGTGCGGAGCCGCGGCAGTCCCCGGAGTCCCCGGCTCACTGCCCGGTCACCACCTGGATGGGCATGGTCGGGTCGTCGTGGTCCTTCGTGAGGGTCTCGGCGGCGTCGGGCGGCGGCGGGTCGAGGCGCCGCGGCGGCTGCCACGGCTCGCGCTCCAGCGCCCGCACGAACGCGGCCACCATGACCGGGTCGAACTGGCTGCCCGCCCCCTTGCGCAGCTCCTCCACGGCCACGCTGACGGGCCGGGCGCCGCGGTAGGAGCGGTCGGAGGTCATCGAGTCGAAGGCGTCGGCCACGGCGATGACGCGGGCGAACTCCGGGATCTCGTCCCCGGCCAGCCCCATCGGGTAGCCCTTGCCGTCGTGGCGCTCGTGGTGGTGCATGATCCCGGCGAACGCCTCGTCGAGGAAGTCGATGCCCTGCACGATCTCCAGCCCGCGCATCGGGTGGAGCTGGATCGCGGCGAACTCCTCCTCGGTGAGCGGCCCGTCCTTCTGCAGCACCTTGGTGGGCACGCCCAGCTTGCCGACGTCGTGGAGCATGCCGGCGTAGCGGATGGCGCGCATCCGTTCGGTGCCCATGCCGATCTCCTCGGCGATCATGCCGGACGCGAGCGACACCCGGGTGCAATGGCCCCTGGTGTAGTAGTCCTTGGTCTCCACCGCCTGGCACAGGGCCGCGATCGTGGCGTCGTACGAGCGCTGCTGCGCGTGGTACTGACCGAACGCCCAGCGGGCCACGAAGAGCGGCACCAGCACCAGCACCGCCGAGATCGACTGGATGGTCGCCCACAGCCCGGCCACCAGGAGCCCGAACGTGCCGTAGCCGAAGTAGGACAGCAGGAACTGGGTCAATCCGCCCAGCGGCATGCCGGCCGGCCTGACGCGGGTCGCCAGCCGGACCATGGCGAGCGTGAGCAGGATGTTGAGCGGCACGAACACCGCGGTCGCGCCGACGTACGGGGCGATGAGGTCGTCGAACGCGTGGACCTCCGGCACGCCGATCGCCCCGCCGAGCCAGACGTAGACGACCCCGGCGGCGTAGCCGCAGATGGCGAACTGCGCGCCGTTGAAGACGCGCTTGACGAGCGGCAGCCCCGGGCGCACGCTGAGCATGGCCGTCAGCCCCACGAGCGCCGCGCCCTCGGGCCCGATCAGGACCACGGCGGCCAGCGCCGCCGAGAAGCTGACCGACACGGCGAAGTGCTCCACGGTGAGCAGGGTCGGCATCGACTCGCACACCAGGAACAGGAGCATGAGGACGAGCAGGACGTCGTAGTTGCCGGCCAGGTCCGGTCCCCCGGGCGCGACGGCGCCCCATCCGATGAGCCCGGTCACCGCGCCGATCAGGGCGATCAGGTAGACCCTCGCGGGCCACGGCAGGTCACGCATTGCGGCCCCCCTCGCGCGATCAGATCCAGGAGACACCGGGGGGCGCCGCGCCACCCGCCAAGAAAATGATCACAGGAGTGATGAGCACGACGGCCGTGAACAGCCGGGCGATCAGTGGCTTCAGCATGCGCTCGCCTCCTCGTCGACTTCTGAGGCTCACGCTACAGAAGTCGCGGCCCGCAGACCGGCCGAGTCGCGAATCGCAAGCAAAGCGTAATCGAACAACTACCTGTGGCGACTCCGGGCCCACTCGACCGTGAGCTTGATCCCCGCGGGCAGGTCGATCCGCGGCTCCCAGCCGAGGCCCTGGTAGGCGGGCACCGGGTCGACGGCCATGGCCGGCAGGTCGCCGGGGCGCGGCGGGGCGAAGCCCGGCTTGTCGGGCACGCCGACCGCGTCGGCGATCAGCGTGTGGAGTCTGCGGTCGGTGGTCTGGATGCCGGTGCCGAGGTTGAACCGGCGGCCGTCGCCGTCGGAGCCGCACGCCCGGACGAAGCCCTCAACGACGTCGTCGACGTGGACGTAGTCGCGGGTCTGCGTGCCGTCGCCGTAGACGACCGTGGGCGCGCCGGTGAGCAGCGCGTCGGTGAAGATCGACACCACGCCGGCCTCGCCGTCGGGCGACTGGCGCGGCCCGTAGACGTTGGCCAGCACGAGCGTGGTGTATTCCATCCCGTGCAGGCCACGGAAGGCGGACAGGTAGATCTCGCCGCTGAGCTTGGAGGCCGCGTAGGGCGAGCGCGGGTCGGTGGGGGCGTCGCCGGGCACCGGGATCGTCTGGGGCCTGCCGTAGACGGCGACGGAGGAGGCGAACACCACCTTGCGCGCGCCGCCCTCGCGGGCGGCGGCGAGCACGGCCGCGGTGCCGGTCACGTTGAGGCTGGCGTCCGCCACCGGGTCGGCGACGCTCCTGCGCACGCTGATCTGCGCGGCGAGATGGCAGACGACCTCCGGCCGGAGCTCGGCCGCGAGCGCGACGAGCGCGGGGTCGCGGATGTCGACCTCGTGCAGCCGCAGCCGGCCGGTCCCGGTGGCGTGGGCGAGGTTGTCGCGGTCACCCGACGACAGGTCGTCGACGACCGCTACCTCATGCCCCTCGGCGAGCAGGCGGTCGACGAGATTGGACCCGATGAATCCGGCACCTCCGGTGACGAGCACGCGCATGAGGTGATCCTAGTCGGACAGCTCGGCCCTGACTCGCGCGATACGCGCCAGCACCTTGTCGCGCAGGTCGCCGGGGATGGGGTCGCAACCGCACTTCCTGGCCACCAGCTGCTTGATCGCCTTGTCCAGGTCGTACTCTTCGAGGCAGGGGCCGCACTCGTCGAGATGCACGCGGATCTCGGCGACGTCTCCGGCGGTCAGCTCGCCGTCGAGATACTCGTAGACCCGGTCGAGGACGTCACGACAGTCGGTCTCATGCGGCTTGCCACAGCTCATTTCGATCCCTCCGTCGGGACCAGGCCCCTCTCACGAGCGTAGTCCTCCAAATGACCGCGCAACTGCCTGCGCCCGCGGTGGAGCCTGGACATCACCGTGCCGATCGGAGTGCCCATGATGTCGGCGATCTCCTTGTACGGGAAGCCCTCGACGTCGGCGAGGTAGACCGCGATCCTGAACTCCTCGGGCAGGGCCGCCAGGGCGTCCTTGACGTCGCCGTCGGGGAGGTGCTCGAGCGCTTCGACCTCGGCGGACTTCAGCCCGCTCGAGGTGTGGGAGCCCGCCCGCGCGAGCTGCCAGTCCTCGATCTCCTCGGTGCCGGCCTGCTTGGGCTCGCGCTGCTTCTTGCGGTAACTGTTGATGAACGTGTTGGTGAGGATCCGGTAGAGCCAGGCCTTGAGGTTGGTGCCTTCCTGGAACTGGTGGAAGGAGGCGAACGCCTTGGCGAAGGTCTCCTGCAACAGGTCTTCGGCGTCGGCGGGGTTTCTGGTCATCCGGAGCGCGGCCGAGTAGAGCTGCTCGAGGTAGGGCATGACGTCGCGCTCGAACCGCTCGCCCCGCTGCTCCAGAGTCTCCGCGCCTGTCGCGGGCACCGGACCCACCCCCCTAAGATCACCAGTGACCGCCCGTGACGGAACACCGTACTCAGGGGAGGATACCCGTTCGCCGGTGACCGGCCGGTCGCCGGGGACGGCGTCGAGCAATGTGAGCATGCTCGTCGCAACACGCCCGTGCCCCCGTCTGTTCCCGCAAGATAGAAGGTGACGAACAACCCGGTGCGGGGAAAACCATTCGTACCGGCTGGTAGCCATTTCCCGGAACTCAGGAGTCGCGTGTGCTGCCCATTCCGGCCGAGGAACTGAACGGCTCAGGAACGCTGGGGCCGTACTGGACCTTTTACCACGCCGTCGTCGCCGAGCAGCTCAGCAGATGGCTCCCCGCCGACCCGTCCGTCGTCCTCGACCTGTCCGGCGGGCGCGGCCGCTGGTCCAGCCAGGCGGCGCGAGCGGGGCACCGGGTGATCGAGGTCCTCGACTTCCGCCGCACCGCCGAGGGGGGCCGGCTGCGCGACGCGGGGCTGGTCCGCCACGTGCGCGCCGACGACCTGTCCTTCCTGCCCGACGAGAGCGTCGACGCGGTGGTGGCCGAGGAGCGCGCGATGTCGATCGAGCTCATGGCGGAGTCGGCGATGAGCGACGTGGCGCGCGTGCTCAAGCCGGGCGGCCGGGCCCTGGTGTGCGTCGACTCGCTGGTGCTGGGCATGGCGATCCTGGCTGAGCAGGGCCAGTGGCAGCACCTGCGGCAGACCGGGGAGGTCATGCTGGTGCCGTGGCCCGACGGCAGTATCACCCGCTGCTTCAGCAGCACGCAGCTGCGCGAGCTGCTGACGGGCGCCGGCCTGGAGGTCGAGTGGGTGCGGCCGCGCACGGTGCTGTCGCCCTCGACCGTCGACCACGTGCTCGGCTCCGACACCCGCACCCTGTCCTACCTCGTACGCACCGAACTCGACGCGCGGCCGGACGAGGACGACACGGTCGGCATCCACCTGGTGGCCAGCGCCCGCAAGAGCTGAGCGGTCAGCGCCTGCGCTCGCGCTTGCCCTGGCACTGCACGCACCGGGCCGCCTCCGGACGGGCCTCCAACCGGCCTTCCGGCACCTGCCCGCGGCAGTCGACGCACTGCCCGTAGCTGCCTTCGTCCAGCCTCTTGATGGCGTCGATCACCGCTCTGCGCTGCGTCGTGGCGACGGTGAGCATCGCCCTGGTCCGATCG
Organism: Nonomuraea corallina; assembly: GCF_027620315.1. Lineage (GTDB taxonomy): Bacteria > Actinomycetota > Actinomycetes > Streptosporangiales > Streptosporangiaceae > Nonomuraea > Nonomuraea corallina. The sequence goes on from NZ_JAPNNL010000149.1 coordinate 9,135, forward strand.
GCGTCGGTCAGGTCGGAGCCCGCGTCGGCGGCGGAGTGCTCCCGGATCGCCACCGGGTCGCCCTGGAGAACCCCGATCGATCGGTCGAGTTCGGCGAGCATGTCTTCCAGTCGCTCACGAGCGGTCGTGACGTCCACGGCTCCGCACCTCCGGGAAAGTGGGGGCAGCCCGCGGTGGGAGTCCCCGACAATCCCGCGCGGTGCGATAAGGGGCATGGGGTAAGCGGTGACACCCCGTGAACGGATGCCATGCTTTCCTCACCGGATGCCCGCTTCGTGCACTCCTTACACCTTCAGTGCGGAGCGCTTTACCCGTCCTCAGGGAGGGGTTCGATGAGGCCGGGGCCGTTGTTCCTGACGTTGTTGACGTCGGTGCTCACGGGATGGGCCGTGAGCCTGCCCGGCTGGGCCGGCACCAGCAGCCGCTGGGCCTGCGCGGTGTCGGTGACCTGGGGGTCGAGCCATTCGCCCCAGCGCTCCCGTTCGATCATCATCGGCATGCGGTCGTGGATGCGGCCCAGCTCGTCCTCGGCGTTCGTGGTGATCACCGTGCAGGTGACGAGCCACTTCAGCGGGTCGTCGTCGGCGCGGTTCGGGTCCTTCCAGAACTCGTAGAGCCCCGCCATCGCCAGCACCCCGCCGTCGGACGGGTGGATGAAGTAGGGCTGTTTCTTCTTCTTGTCGCCCTCGACCGGCATCCACTCGAAGTAGCCGTCGGCCGGCAGCAGGCAGCGCCGCTTGGCGAACGCCTGCCGGTAGGACGGCTTCTCCGCCAGCGTCTCGGCCCTCGCGTTGATCATCCTGGACCCGACCGACGGGTCCTTGGCCCACGCGGGCACCAGCCCCCACTTGACCACGCGCAGCTGCCGCACCGCCCGCTCGGCGTCCTTCGGCACCCGGCTCAGGACGGCGTAGACGTTCTTGGTCGGCGCCACGTTGTAGTCGGCGCCGAGCTCCTTCTCAGGGTCGGCGTCCTGCTCCACCTGGAACTCCTCCAGGAGCTGGTGCTTGTCGCGCGCCGACGCGTATCTCCCGCACATGACTCCCACACTGCCACGTTCGTCTTTCGCTCGCATGTACGAGTCGTACGCGTGCCGCGGATTCCTCGCGTTCCTGGAGCGGCGTGCCGGGCCAGTAGGCTTTGACCATGCCCGACGTCCACTGGCCCGCCCCGCACGCCGACGCCCCCGTCACGGCGTCCGTCTCGCTGCCCGGCTCGAAGTCGGTGACCAACCGGGCGCTGGTGCTCGCCGCGCTCGCCGACGGCCCCGGGGTCGTCCGGCGCGCGCTGCGCAGCCGTGACGCCGACCTGATGGCCGGCGCGCTGCGCGCCCTCGGCGCCACGCTCACGACCTCGGCCGAGACCGCATCCGGCGTCGACTACACGGTCACCCCGGGGCCCGTCCGCGCCGGCGCGCGCGTCGACGCCGGGCTGGCCGGCACCGTCATGCGGTTCGTCCCGCCCGTGGCCGCGCTCGCCGACGGGCCGGTGACCTTCGACGGCGACCCGCACGCGCGCAAGCGGCCGATGGGCCCGATCCTCGGCGCGCTGCGGGCGCTGGGCGCGCGGGTCGACGGCGACGCGCTGCCGTTCACCGTCCACGGGCCGCTCACCGGGGGCGAGGTCACGCTCGACGCCTCGGCCTCGTCGCAGTTCGTCTCCGGGCTGCTGCTGGCGGCCGCGCGGTTCGAGAAGGGGGTGGTGGTCCGCCACGCCGGGCCGCCGGTGCCCTCGCAGCCGCACATCCGGATGACGATCCACATGCTCCGCACGGCCGGAGTCCGGGTGGACGACGGCGAGCCCGACGTGTGGCGCGTCGAGCCGGGGCCGATCGCGGCCCGCGAGTGGGTGGTGGAGCCCGACCTGTCCAACGCGGCTCCGTTCCTGGCCGCCGCCCTCGTCACCGGCGGCACGGTGACGGTCCCCGGCTGGCCGCTGGAGACCACCCAGGCGGGCGACGCGCTGCGCGACCTGCTCGCCCGGATGGGCGCCGGCGTCCGCCTGGAGTCCCGCTCCGCCGAGGCCGCCGACCTCGTCGTGACCGGCACGGGCGAGCTCGCCGGGATCGACGCCGACCTGCGCGAGGTGGGCGAGCTGACCCCGACCGTCGCCGCGCTGGCCGCGCTCGCCGGCACGCCGAGCCGCCTGCGCGGCGTCGCCCACCTGCGCGGCCACGAGACCAACCGGCTCGCCGCGCTGGTCAACGAGATCAACCGGCTCGGCGGCGACGCCGAGGAGACCGATGACGGCCTGGTCATCCGCCCCCGCCCGCTCCACGGCGGCCTGTTCCACAGCTACGACGACCACCGCATGGCCACGGCCGGCGCGGTGATCGGCCTGGCGGTTCCCGGCGTCGAGGTGGAGAACATCGCGACGACGGGTAAGACCCTTCCGGAGTTCGCGCGGATGTGGTCCGCCATGCTGGGCGGCCGGTGACCGCCGTGCGCGAGTTCCTCCGCCATCACGGGGTATGCGGGCCTTCCGGACGAGGCGGCGAGGTCATGGGAGCGGATCGCTGAGAAGGCGGGAGTACGACGAGGACGACGTGCGGGTCAGGCCGGGCAAGGGCTCCAGGCCGCGGACCCGCATCCGCCCTGCCCACGAGGACGCGGAGCAGGGCTTCGTGGTGGCGGTCGACCGGGGCCGCTACACCACGCTGGTGGAGGCCAAGCGCAAGCAGCAGCGCCGCCTGGTGGTGGCGATGAAGGCGCGCGAGCTGGGCCGCAAGGGCATCGTGGTGGGCGACCGGGTGGCGCTCGTGGGAGACGTCTCCGGCAGGCCCGACACGCTGGCCAGGGTGGTGCGGGTGGAGCCGCGCACGTCCATGCTGCGGCGCTCGGCCGACGACACCGAGGACACCGACGGCATCGAGCGGCCCGTGGTGGCCAACGCCGATCAGCTCGTCATCGTGACGGCGCTGGCCGATCCGCCGCCCAGGCCGCGGATGATCGACCGGATCCTCGTGGCGGCGTTCGACGCGGGGATCGAGCCGCTGCTCTGCCTGACCAAGTCCGACCTGGCGCCTCCCGACGACCTGGTGGCCCAGTACGCGCCGCTGGGGGTGCCGCACGTCGTGGTCCACCGGGGCGGTTCGCTCGACGAGCTGCGCGAGCACCTCAAGGGGCGTCTCAGCGTGCTGGTCGGACACTCGGGAGTGGGCAAGTCGACGCTGGTCAACGTGCTCGTCCCGGACGCCAACCGGGCCGTCTCCCAGGTGAACGCGGTCACCGGCCGCGGCCGCCACACCTCCACCTCCGCCGTCGCCCTGGAGCTGCCCGAAGGCGGCTGGATCATCGACACGCCGGGGGTGCGCAGCTTCGGGCTGGCGCACGTCTCGGTGGAGACCGTGCTGGCGGCGTTCCCCGACCTGGTGGAGGGCACGCTCACGTGTCCCAAGGGCTGCAGCCACCTGACGGAGGGCTGCGCCCTGGACTCCTGGGTGGCGGCCGGTCACGCCGATCTGGCCCGCCTGCGGTCGCTGCGCCGCCTGCTCGCCAGCCGCGAGGGCTCCCTCGACGACGCCCCCGACCAGCCCGCGGGCCCCGTCCCGGAGCGCTGACCGCACACCCTCCCGGTTCGGGCGGGCGCGCTGGTCAGGGCCACCCTCCGGGCGGGTTCCCCGGTTCGGCCGGGCCTCAGCCTGACGGGCGCAGGGTCCAGGAGACGGTGAGGGCGGCCACCGGAGTGCCCTCCTCGTTGCGCACCTCGACCTCGACGTCGAACTCCGGCCGCTCCCCCGCGTCCAGCCGTGCCACCACCTCGTCGCGGGAGGCCAGCAGCCGCGCCGACGCGACGATCTCCCCCTTGGCCAGGTTGAAGTAGCGGACCGTGGAGGTGGCGACCAGGGGCACCGCCCGGCTGAGCTGGTCGCCGAAGGCCGTGAGCATCGCGGCGCCGGACGCCGACTCGGCCAGCGTGAAGAGAGCTCCCGCGTGCGGTCCGCCCACATGGTTGTGCAGGTCGGGCCGGTCCGGCAGCCGGCAGACGGCGCGCCCGTCGGCCGCCGAGTCGAAGGTGATGCCGAGGGTGCGGGCGAAGGGCACCGACTGGATCAGCAGATCGCCGATGTCATGGGGCATGGTCGCATGCTACTAGCCAGTAACCAGGAAAGCGGCAGTATCGGAAAAGCCGCCGCGACTGACTGATGTCCGGCACGGGCGGCACGGTAGCGTGACACCTCGTGCAGGGATACCACGATGACCTCCGCCTCGCCCACGTCATGGCCGACGCCGCGGACGACCTGACGATGCGGCGATTCAAGGCGGTCGACCTCAAGGTCGAGACCAAGCCGGACCTCACCCCGGTCAGCGACGCCGACCGGGCCGTCGAGGAGGCGATCCGGGGCACGCTGCGCCGCGCCAGGCCGCGCGACGCGGTGGTGGGCGAGGAGTTCGGCACGACCGGCTGGGGCGCCAGGTCGTGGATCATCGATCCCATCGACGGCACCAAGAACTACGTGCGCGGCGTGCCCGTCTGGGCGACGCTGATCGCGCTCATGGAGTACGGCAAGGTCGTGGTCGGCCTGGTGTCGGCTCCGGCGCTGAGCCGCCGCTGGTGGGCGGTGTCCGGTGGCGGCGCGTGGACCGGCAAGAGCCTGACCAAGGCGAGCCGGATGCGCGTCTCGTCCGTCTCCTCCCTGGAGGACGCCTCCTTCTCCTATTCCAGCTTCGGCGGCTGGGAGGAGACGGGCCGCCTCGGCGGCTTCCTCGACCTGGGCCGCGCCTGCTGGCGGACGCGCGCGTACGGTGACTTCTGGTCGCACATGATGGTGGCCGAGGGCTCGGTGGACCTTTCCGCCGAGCCCGAGCTGTCCCCGTGGGACATGGCGGCGCTCACCGTCATCGTCGAGGAGGCCGGCGGCCGCTGGACCGACACGACCGGCGCGCGCGGCCTGGAAGGCGGCAGCCTGGTGTGCACGAACGGGCTCCTGCACGACGAGGTCATCGCGCGGCTCAACGCCTAGATCGCGAGCACCTCGCCCACGGCGTCCATCAGCCCGGCGCGGTACGAGCCGCCGAACAGCACCACGTGCACGAGCAGCGGATGGAGCTGGTGCAGCGGCACCCGCTCCCGCCAGCCGCCGGCGAGCGGCGCCACCTCCTGGTAGGCGCCCAGGATCCGGTCCAGGTACGGAGCTCCGAACAGCGCGAGCATGGCCAGGTCGGTCTCCCGGTGACCGCCGTGGGCCGCGGGGTCGACCAGCACGACCCGGCCGCCGGACCACAGCAGGTTGCCGCTCCACAGGTCGCCGTGGATGCGGGCGGGCGGCTCCGGCTCCCCTGCGACCTCGGCGAACCGCTCCACCGCCCGGTCGATGAGCGCCAGGTCACCGGACGGCAGCCGCGCCATGCGGGCGAACGGCAGCACCCGCCGCTCCGCGTAGAAGGCCGGCCAGTCGCCGGCCGGCGTGTTGTCCATCGGCAGTTCGGCGATGAATCCCGGCCACGGCGCGCCGAAGGCGTCGGCCCCGGCGAGGTGCATCCGCGCCAGGTCACGGCCGAACCGCTCGGCCGCGGCGGCGGACGGCCGTTCCTCCTCCACCCACGACAGGACCAGCCGGTCGGGCCCGGCCTCGATCACCTCGGGCACGGCGACGACCTCGCCCAGCCAGCGCAGCCCGGCCGCCTCGGAGGCGAACACCCGGGAGGCGGCGCCCGCCTTGACGAACACCACCCGCCCGTCGTCCAGCACGCCCCGCTGCAGCCGCCAGCCGTGCGACCGGCCCAGCTCCTCAGTCGATCTCATCGGCGATGTGCTTGGCAATGCCCTGAGAGGCGCTCTCGACCAGGGAGAGCACCTCCACGAACCCCTCGTCGCCGCCGTAGTACGGATCGGGCACCTCGGCGCCGGAGGGAGCCTCAGGGTCGAAGGAGCGGAACAGCCGCACCTCCACGCCAGGAGGCGCCATCCGGCTGAGGAACGCCGCGTTGTCGCGGTCCATGGCCAGCACCAGGTCGTAACGGTCGAACCAGTCGCGGGTGAACTGCCGGGCGACATGCCGGGATCCGTCGTACCCGTGAGCGGCGAGCACCCGCATCGCCCGCTGGTCCATCGGGCCGCCGGCATGCCAGCCACCGGTGCCGGCGCTCTCCACGATCACCCGCTCGCCCAGCCCGTGAGCGGCCAGCACCGAACGGAGCACGGCCTCGGCCATCGGGGAGCGGCAGATGTTGCCCATGCAGACCACGCACACGCGGTAGGTCGGAGATGTCATGTCTCTATCGTGACCCCTCCCCCCGACCACACGTCACCCCGGGGCGCACCGGACCTTCATCATGCCGGGCAGCGCCGGAAGGACTTCATGATCCGCTCCGCGACGCCTTCGACGGTCGCGATGCCGTACCCGACCTCCGGGCCGCCCTCGGTCAGCACGGCGATCGCGTAGTCGTGACCGCCGCCCCGGATCAGGCCGGCGCTCACGACGGCCCAGCGTTCCGTGGACACCCGCTTCAGCCAGCCGTTCTTCAGCGCCACCTGATCGCCCCGGCACCGCGCGGCGCTGATCCCCCAGTTCTGCCCGTCGACGACCTCGCCCATGAGCCGGAGCACCCGCCCGCGATCGGCGGCGCGCAGGGGACTCCGCTCCGACACCAGCGCCTGGACCAGCCGGACCTGGTCCTCGGCCGAGGTCCGGGTGATCCCCCAGCAGTACAGGTCGACGCAGGTGCCGGGGACGCCCTCGGTATGCCGCAGGCCGAGCTTCCTGCCCGCCGCGGTGAATCCGGAGGCCGCGCCGATGCGCGGCCAGAGCCGGTCGGCGGCGTGGTTGTCGCTGTAGCGGATCATGATCCGCGCGTCTCGCCTGACCGACGCGGACAGCTTCTGCCAAGGGGTACGCAGGAGCAGCGCCATCAGGATCTGAACCTTGGCCGTGCTCGCAGTGATCATCGTACGGCGAGGCTGATAGCCGTAGACGCGGCCGGTGGTGAGATCCTTGACCAGGGCCGTGACCGGGCCGGGCCGGGTGGCGAGGTAGCGGTCGAGACGCCGGGTGATCTTCGAGGCGTCGATCCGGCGCACCTGCTCGACGGTCCCGGCGTCGCCCTCCTCATCCCTCCCGCCGGTCTCCTCCGCCCGATCGGGCCGCCCCGCCGTCCCGGTCACTCCGGAACGGCCTTCGCCGGGACGGCCCGACGGGCCGGTCTCTCCGGAACGATCTTCGCCGGACAGGTCCGACGGGCCGGGTCCTTCGGGGCGGTCTTCCTCATGGCCGACGCCCGGCAAGCCGAGCTCATCGAGGTCTCCCGGCTCCCCGAACAGGTCCGGGATGACCGGTGGCCCGAGCGCTTCGGGCGAGCCCCGATCCGGAGCCCGGGCGCGGGCGGGACCGGAGGCCGTGGCGAACGCCGGCGCGGCCAGCAGGCTCCACAGGACCACCAGCGCCGTGATCAGCCGAGGTAACCCGCCGCGCGGCCCCGCGATCAGCCGTGGCAGAACGCCACGTAACCCCGCGATCATCCATGCATTATCACGAAGACCGCACGACGCCGCTAGACGCGGTGGCGCTCCCCAGCCAGCAGCCCGGCGATCGAGTCGTCATCGCACGTGGCCCAGAACCCGCCGACGACGTCCTCCAGATGGGCCAGCGACTCGGCCGCGAACAACACGTCCTGATATTTCGTGATGTCGTAGTGGGTCGTTCCCATGGCGGCCACGTCCAGCGGCCGGATGTCCATGCCCCGGAACTCCTCGATCTCCCCGTACGAGGAGAGGATCCCCGCCCCGTAGGCCCTGAGCTCCCCGGCCTCGCGCATCACGCCGAACTCCAGCGTGAACCAGAACACCTTCGAGACGAACTCCAGCGCCTCCTCGCCCTCCACCCGCCGCGCCGCCTCGCCGGCCAGCCGGTAGAGCGCCGCGTACCGGTCGCTGGCGAGCGCGTTGGCGTGACCGATGACCTCGTGCACGACGTCCGGCTCCGGCGTGTAGAACGGCACGGAATGGTGCCGGATGTACTGCGTGGAGTGGAAGTACCCCTCCGCCAGCACACCGTAGAACTCCCGGAGCGGCACCAGCCCCGCGGCGGGCAGGTAGCGAAAGCCGGTGAGCGGCTCCAGCAGCTCACTGACCTCCTGCAGTTGCGGGATCCTGGTCTCGGGGAGCCCGAGCCTGGCTGTGGCGTCGAGATACTCGGCGGTGGCGTACTTGCGATGCTTGATCGCCAGCTCACGGCTGACCAGGGCCCAGACCTCGTGCTCCTGCTCGGTGTACTCAGCCACCGGGATCGGCGTGCCTCGCCGGTAGCCGACGGCCAGGGCGGCGATCGCGTTGCGCCGCGCCCGATACACGGAATCCGCGAACCCGGGGTGCGACGCGGCCAGCTCGACCACCACCGACCCGTCCTCCTGGGTCGCGACCGGGGCGAAGTACTGTGCTTCCTCGAACATGCACCAGATGACAGCAAGTCCCGGCCGATCTGGCAAGAGCCACCAGTTTCGCTGCGCGATCCGCTCAATTTCGTATGATTAATAGCGATATTCCTGGTCGAATCGCTCAGCCTTTGAGGAGCCCTCGTGGACGATCTCGACGCTCGGCTGCTGGTGACCATGCGCGCCCACCCCCGCATCGGCCTCACCGAGTTGGCCCGCCGACTCGGCGTCGCCCGCGGCACCGTCCAGGCCCGCCTCGACAAGCTCATCGCCAAGAAGGTGATCGCCGACTTCGGCCCCACGGTCGATCCCGCGCGCGCCGGGCATCCGATCCTGGCCTTCGTCTGGCTCCAGATCGCCCAAGGGCGCCTGGCGGAGGCGGTGGAGACGCTGAGAGCGGTGCCGCAGATCCTCGAGGTGCACGGCACCAGCGGCCAGCACGATCTGCTCTGCCGGGTGGTCGCGAAGAGCACCGACCACCTTCAGGAGATCATCGCCGACATCCTGACGTCCCCGGCGGTGCAGCGCACCGACACCACGATCACCCTGTCGACCCAGATCCCCTTCCGGATCGAACCGCTCCTTCTCCACCCCTGAAAACGCGCCCCGGAATGCTCCGAAAACTCTCCAGAAACGCGGAAAGGCCCCGAGCATCAAGCCCAGGGCCTCCCCAACTC
>NZ_JAPNNL010000015.1 GCF_027620315.1 Nonomuraea corallina
GGGCCGCCCCGGCAGGGCAGCGCGGGCAGCCGGATCTCCAGCGGCAGCGGCGCCGCCGCCAGCTCGGGCCTGGCCGTGCAGCGCCCGGCCCGCGCGGTGCGGAACACGTCCGCCAGCGCCACCGCCAGCAGCGACGACGCGGCGTACGGCCGGTCGTTGACGTACTGGGCCAGGCTGAAGTCGGGCGTGGCCCTGCTCCGCGACCTGGCCAGCGTGACCGGGTCGACATCGAGCAGGAGCGCCGCCGTGCACCGTTCCTCCCCCGCCTCCGGATAGAACACCGTGGCCTCGCCGAACGACCGGCCGAACCGCTGCACCCGGTCGGGATGCTTGTGCAGCAGGAAGCCGAGGTCGGTGGCGGGACGGGCGGTGGTGGAGATCGTCAGGAGCACGCGGACAAGTGTGCATCAGCCCGGCGAACCGCTGCCATCGGTTAAACGTGCGGCAGCACCTCGGCGGCGATGAGCTCCAGGTGCTCCAGATCGGCCAGGTCCAGCACCTGCAGGTAGATCCGCTCGGCGCCGAGCGAGCCGAACGCGCCGATCTTCTCCAGCACCTCGGCCGGGGTCCCGGCCAGCCCTTCCTCGCGCAGCCGGTCCAGCGGCGTGCCGATGGCGGCGGCCCGGCGTTCCAGCTCGGCCGGGTCCCGGCCCACGCACACGGTCTGCGCCGCCGACATGAGGAGGTCCCGGCCCGTCTCCTGGGCCGCCCGGCGCACCCGCTCGAAGGCGGTCCCGGTCTCCTCGACGGTGTGGAAGGGCACGTTGTACTCGTCGGCGAACGTCGCGGCCAGGCGCGGGGTGCGTTTGGCGCCGAAGCCCCCGATGATGATCGGCGGGCCGGGCCGCTGCGCCGGCTTGGGCAGCGCGGGCGAGTCGACCAGCCGGTAGTAGGAGCCGTCGTAGGAGTACGACCTCTCCGCCGCCCACAGCCCCTTGACGATCTCCAACTGCTCCTCGAACCGGCTGAACCGCTCCGCCGTGGGCGGGAACGGGATGCCGTACGCGGCGTGCTCGCCGTCGTACCAGCCGGTGCCCAGGCCCAGCTCCACCCGGCCGCCGCTCATCTGGTCGACCTGGGCCACGCTGATCGCCAGCGGCCCGGGGAGCCGGAACGTCGCCGGCGTCACCAGCGTGCCCAGCCTGATCGAGGAGGTCTCGCGGGCCAGCCCCGCCAGCGTGATCCAGGCGTCGGTGGAGCCGGGCCCCTGGTCGCCGTCCCCGATCCGCTGGTAGTGGTCAGAGCGGAAGAACGCATCGAAACCGAGCCTTTCGGCGGCTCTGGCCACCGTGAGCAGTTCGTCGTAGGTGGCGCCCTGCTGGGGCTCGGTGAAAATCCGCAACTTCATGCGGCCATTATCGATCCAAAGCGGACGCCATCCGGAGATTGACCACGCGCCGCCCCGAAGGCTTGCTAACGTCCACACGCGACCGCGTTCAGTAGTAGGGCGATCACTCGGAGTGGCTCATGTCAGCTTCCCGGCGCAGCAGACCAAGCGGTACGCTCCCGCGCCCGCTCACCTTCCTGGCCGCCGCCGCGCTCACGACGGCCACCGCGACGGCGGTCTCGCTGCTGCCCGCCCAGGCCGGGCTCCACCGGGCCGCCCCGGTGCCCGCGCCCTCGTCCCCGCGGGCCGTCCCCGGCTCGCCGCCTGCCGCGTCGCCGTCGCAGCCGGGTCCGTCCGGGCCGGGTCCGTCCGGGCCGGGTCCGTCCGGGTTCGTGACGTTCGTCGACACCGCCGCGGACCCCGGCTTCGACCTTCCCGCCGACGCGCGCCGCACCGGCGTGCGCTGGTATGCGCTCGGTCATCTGAGCCCCGCGTCCGATGGCTGCGCGCAGCGGTGGGCGGGGCGGCTGGCGTTCGGCCACGACCCGGTGGCCAACCGGGTCGGCCGGCTGCGCGCCCTGGGCGGCGACGCCGGGCTGGTCTTCGGCGGCCCCGCGGGCGAGGCCGCCGCCACCTGCACCAGGCCGGACGCGCTGACCGCCGCCTACCGGCGGGCCGTGGGGGCCTTCGACGCCGCGTACGTCGAGTTCGAGCTGTCCGACCCCGGGGACCGGGCGACGGTGCTGCGCCGCGCCCGCGCGATCGGGGCGCTGCAGCGGGAGCGGCCGCTGCGGGCCGGGTTCACCCTGCCGCTGCGGGCCGATGGGCTGACCGCCCGCGACGCGGAGATGCTGCGGCTCACCCGCGAGGCGGGCGCCGACATCGCCACCGTGAACGTGCTGGCCAGGATCGAGCCGCAGGCAGCGCCCGAGGGCCGCCTGCGACGGCTCGCGCTCGCCCTGCGGGCCGCCCGCGTCCAGGTCGCGCGGGCGTACGGGCTCGCGAGCGCGGACGAGGCGTGGCCCCGGCTGGCGCTGACCTGTGTGCCGGCCGGTCCGGCCGACCTGAGCGCGGCCGACGCGCGCGCGCTGCTCGCGTTCGCCGCCCGCCACCGGCTGGCGTGGCTGTCGCTCAGGGGCGCCGAGCCCGACCCGGAGGCGGCGCGGATCCTCCGAGGATGACCCTTTCGGCCGCTGCTGCCGGGAACTATAGGCTTTGGCCAGACAAGCGGCAGCTGAGCGGTTAGGGGAAACACGGTGGCCTCCAGGCCGGACACGGCGCGGAAAATCCTCGTCTACTGGATGGACGGCCTGGTTCTCCTCACGGGGATGATCCTCCTCATCGTGATCCTCCTCTCCGTCCGGCAGGGCACGATCGGCTGGGCGACCGGGGCCGCCTCGGCGGTGTGCATGGCGGTGGTGTTCGTCCTGTTCTCCCTGATCCTCAGGGACGCCTTCGACAGCCGGCCGCGGCCCACGGTCAAGCTGGCCGTCTCCGGCGCGGCGGTGGTGGGCATCGTCCTGCTGCGCCTGCCGCCCGGCGGCGACTACATGTCCTGGGACGTGACCGCGTACTTCTGGCTCAGCGTCGTCGTGCTCTACCTGCCGTTATGGGCGTCGGCCCTGGTGGGGGCGGCTCTGGTCACGGCCGTCACGTTCCTGAACCACACGGCCGGCCCCGATTGGCCGGCCGTGCTGCCGGGTCAGCTGGTCGCGGCCGTCTCGATGTCGCTGGCCATCTGGCTGTGGCGCTGGCTGTGGTGGACGATCAGGGACGCGCACGACAGCCAGGCGGCCAAGGCCCGGCTCGCCGTCGCCGAGGAGCGGCTGCGGTTCGCCCGCGACCTGCACGACCTGCTCGGCCACAGCCTGTCGGTCATCACGCTGAAGAGCGAGCTGGCCGCCAAGCTCGCCGTCAAGGACTCCGGCAAGGCCGCGGCCGAGATGGCCGACGTCCGGCGGCTGGCCGGCGAGTCGCTGCAGGAGGTCCGGCTCGCCGTCGACGGCTACCGCTCGCTGGACCTGGACGAGGAGCTGGCCAGGGCGCGCGCCGTGCTGGAGGCCGCGGGCACCCGCTGCGTCGTCGAGGCGCGCACGGCGGAGCTGACGCCCGACGCCCGCGCGCTGCTCGCCTGGGTGGTGCGTGAGGGCGCGACGAACGTGCTCAAGCACAGCTCCGCCTCCCGCTGCTCGATCACCCTGGCCGGCGGCGTACTGGAGATGCGCAACGACGGCGTGCACGGCGCGGCCGGCGGCGCCGGCAGCGGGCTGCGCGGCCTGGCCGAGCGCATGGCCGCCGCGGGCGGCGCCTTCTCCGCCGGGCCGGTCCGCGAGGGAGAGTTCGCGCTGCGGGCGGAGGTGCCGGCGTGAGACGGGTCACCAAGCTGGACAAGGCCCGCTGGCTCGTCGTCTACTCGACCGACCTGCTCTACGCCATGGGCCTGCTCGGGCTGGTGCAGCTGTACGCGCTGCGCACGCACGGCGTGCCGGACCTCGTGCTCGCGGGAGCGGCGGCGCTCGTGGTCCTGGTCGTGGTGCTCGCGATGCGGGGGTTCCGGCTGGCCGTCAGGGGCGCGCCTCGGCCGACCCGGCTGCTGGCCGTCGCCGGGGTCGCCACGCTGCTGCTGGCCGTCCTCCCCGTCCTCCCGACGATCCCGATCTGGCCGGCGATGCTGGCGCCGTGGCTGCGCAGGCGCACCGTCTGGCTGGTGGCGGCCGGCTCGGTCGTGCTGGTGCAGGCGGTCATCACCGTGGCCAGCGGGTTCCAGCCGGCGGCCCTGCTGCTGCAGGCCCTGTTGACCGGTGCCCTGGTCGCCGGGGTCCCGGTCAACCTGTGGCTGTGGCGCATCATCAAGGAGGCGCACGAGGGCCAGGAGGCCAGGGCCATGCTGGCCGTGTCGGAGGAGCGGCTGCGCTTCGCCCGCGACCTCAACGACCTGCTCGGCCAGAGCCTGACCGGCATCGCGGCCCGGGCGGCGGGGGCCGAAGAGCTGCTGCGCGCCGACCCGGAGGCGGCCGGCCGGGAGATGTTCGAGGTACGCGACCTCGCCCGGCAGTCGCTGCGGGAGGTGCGCGCCACCGTGCAGAGCTACCGGGCGCTCGACCTGGACGAGGTGCTGGCCAGCGTCCGGGCGGTGCTGGAGGCCGCGGACGTGCGCTGCGCCGTGGACTGCGACGCCGACACGCTCCCGCCCGAGACCCGCACCCTGCTGGCCGCGGTGGTCCGCGAGGGCACGACGAACGTGCTCAAGCACAGCAAGGCCGAACACTGCACGATCACCATCAAGGAGGGGATCCTGGAGATGACCAACGACGGCGTCCTCGGCCCGGTGGGCGACCACGCGCCGGACGGCCTCGGCGGGCTCGCCCAGCGCGTCCGCGGCGCCGGGGGCACGCTGGTGGCCGGGCCCACGTCCGACGGCGGGTACGCGCTCAGGATGGTGATGCCGGCATGACGACGCGCGTGCTGCTGGCCGACGACGAGCACCTCATCAGGGGCGCGCTCGCCGCGCTGCTCGACCTGGAGGACGGCATCGAGGTGGTGGCCCAGGTGGGCAGGGGCGACGAGGTGATGGCCGCGGTCGCCGAGCACCGGCCGGACGTGGCCGTGCTGGACATCGAGATGCCGGGCATGGACGGGCTGAGCGCCGCCGAGCAGATCAGCTCCCAGTGCAAGATCGTGATCCTGACCAGCCTGGGCCGGCCCGGGTACCTGCGCCGGGCCATGGCCGCCGGGGTGAGCGGCTTCCTCGGCAAGGACGCCTCCTCCGAGGAGCTGGCCATGGCGATCCGCAAGGTGCAGGCGGGCGGGCGCTACCTCGACGCCCAGCTGGCCGCCGCCGCGATGGCCGCGGGCGACAGCCCGCTCACCGACCGGGAACGCGACGCGCTGCGCCTGGCCGCCGACGGGCACACCATCGCGCGGATCGCGGGCGAGCTGCACCTGACGGAAGGGACCGTACGCAACTACCTGTCGAGCGCCATGACCAAGCTGCACGCCCAGAACCGGCTGGAGGCCATCAGGACGGCCCAGCGCATGGGCTGGCTCTAGGACGCCCTGACCAGCAGCGCCACGCACTCCACGTGGTGGGTCATCGGGAAGGCGTCGAAGGCGCGCAGGTCGGCCAGCGGGTAGCCGTGGCCGGCCAGCCGGTCGAGGTCGCGGGCGAGGGTCGCCGGATCGCAGGAGACGTACACGACGCGTGAGGGCCGCAGGGCGGCGATGCGGTCCACCACGTCGCGGCCGAGGCCCGCGCGGGGCGGGTCGACGACGACGAGATCGGCGCGCTCGATCCCGTAGCGGTCGAGCGCGTCCTCGACGCGGCCCCGTTCCACCCGGGCCTGGGGCAGGTCGCGGAGGTTGGCGCGGGCGTCGCGGACGGCGGCGGCGTCGGACTCCAGGCCGAACACGGCGCCGTCGGGCCCGACGGCCTCGGCCAGGCCCGCGGCGAACAGCCCGGCGCCGCAGTAGAGGTCGAGCGCCCACTCCCCCGGCTCGGGGGCGGCGTAGGCGAGGACGGCGTCGAGCAGGGTCTCGGCGGCGCCCGGGTGGACCTGCCAGAAGCCGCTGCCCGCGACCCGGAACTCGCGCCCGCCCGCCCGTTCGCGCAGCACCCCGGAGCCGCGCCGGGCGACCGTCTTGCCCTTGCCCTCGTCGAGCAGGATCGCGGCGGGCGCGTCGAGGTCGGGCACGACGGCGGGGCGGCGGGGCCGCGGGGTGACGACGACGGCCCGCTCGCCGCCGGACGAGGCGATCACCTCGACCGCGCGGGCGCCCGGCCAGTCGTGCGC
Source organism: Nonomuraea corallina (assembly GCF_027620315.1). Classification (GTDB taxonomy): domain Bacteria; phylum Actinomycetota; class Actinomycetes; order Streptosporangiales; family Streptosporangiaceae; genus Nonomuraea; species Nonomuraea corallina. The sequence continues at coordinate 6,118 of NZ_JAPNNL010000015.1, forward strand.
CTCCGCGCCGACGGCCTCCACCTCGGGGTGGGCGATCAGGCAGGCGTCGATGGGCTGGACGTCGTGGGAGCGGTGGCGGCGCAGGCCGATGCGGCCGTCGGGGCGGACGGCGAACTGCACGCGGGTGCGCCAGCCGAGTCCGTCCTCGGCGCCGGGCACCTCCTCCACGACGACCTTCCGCTCGACGCCGGCGATGCGGCGCAGCTGCTCGGCCACCACGTCGGCCTTGAGCGCGCGCTGCGCCTCCAGGGTGGCGTGCTGCCAGTCGCAGCCGCCGCACAGACCGGGACCCGCGTACGGGCAGGGCGGCACCACCCGGTCGGGCGACGCCTCGATGATCCGCACCGCGTCGGCCCGGAGGAAGCGGCTCGTCTCCTCGGTGACCTCGGCGACCACGCGCTCTCCCGGCAGCGCGTGGCGGACGAAGACCACGCGGCCCTCGTGGCGCGCCACGCACCAGCCGCCGTGCGCGACCGGGCCGACCGTCAGCTCCAACGTTGCCTGTTCCACACCCGCCACCCTATGCCCGCCGGGCTCCGGCCCAGGTCGGTCGGCTACCGTTGACGATCGTGACGCGGGGGCGGCGGGTGGTGCGGCGAGGGCTCGGCTTCGGCGGGACGCTGCTGGCCACGCTGTTCTTCTGCGCCTCGATGACGCCCTCGCTGCTGCCCCGTACGTGGGAGTACCAGGGGGTGATGGGGGCCGTCACGGCGATCCTCGGCTACGGCGTGGGCGCGTCGGCCGGGGCGGCGGGCCGGGCGGTGATCCGCTATCGGCCGCCGGCGCGGTGGGTGCGGAGGGCATGGGAGGTCATGCTGGGGATGTGCGCCGCGCTGACGGTGGCGGCGTTGTCCTACAGCTACGGCTGGCAGCGCGACCTGCGGGCGCTCATGCGCATGGACACGGAGATCACCTGGTATCCGCCGGTCATCCTGGCGGTCGCGGCCGTGCTGTTCTGCGTGTTCCTCACGCTGGCCCGGCTGGTGCGGCTGGGCGGGGGCAAACTGATCGACTGGCTGGACCGCTACGTCCCGTACCTGCTGGGACACGCGATCGGAGTGCTGGTCGTGGCCTCGCTGGTGGTGGTGTTCTTCAACGACGTGCTGTTCTCCGGGTTCGTCGCCACGATGAACAACGTGTCGTCGGTCGCCAACGAGACCACGCAGGCGGGCGTGCGCCGGCCGCCGCAGGCGGCGCTGTCGGGCTCCCCGCAGTCGCTGGTGGGCTGGGACCAGCTGGGCCGTGAGGGGCGCACGTTCACCGGTGACGCGCTGACCAGGCGCGAGCTGGAGACGTTCTCCGGCCGGCCGGCCGAGCAGCCGATCAGGGCGTACGTCGGCCTGCAGGCGGCGCCCACCCCTCGGGCGCGGGCCGAGCTGGCGGTGCGGGAGCTGGAGCGCACCGGGGCGTTCGAGCGGCCGGTGCTGGCCGTGCTGGGCGCCACCGGCACGGGCTGGGTCGACCCGGCCCTCGGCGAGTCGCTGGAGTACATGTACAACGGCGACACGGCCCTGGTCGCGGTGCAGTATTCCTACCTGCCGAGCTGGGTGTCGTTCCTGGCCGACAGGGATCGGGCGGCGGTGGCGGGCCGCGCGCTGTTCGACGCGGTCCGGGCGCGCTGGGAGCGGCTGCCCGCGGACGACCGGCCGCTGCTGCTGGTCGCGGGCGAGAGCCTGGGCGCCTACGCGATGGAGCGGGCGTTCGCCGACCTGGACGACCTGGTGGAGCGTGCGGACGGGGCGCTGTTCGTCGGCCCGCCGCACGCCAACCCCATCTGGCGGGACGTCACCACCCGGCGCGACCCCGGGAGCCCGGTCTGGCGGCCGGTGTACGAGTCGGGCAAGATCGTACGGTTCGCGCAGCGTCCTGCCGACCTGGCGGGCGAGCCGCGCCCGCGGGTGGTCTATCTGCAGAACGCCTCCGACCCGGTGACGTGGTGGACGCCCCGGCTGGTCGTCGAGCGGCCGCAATGGCTGGAGCAGCCGCGGACGCCGGACATCAACCGGCAGATGAACTGGTTCCCGCTGGTGACGTTCTGGCAGGTGCTGGGCGACATGACGTCGGGGCTGGGCGTGCCGCCCGGCCACGGCCACCGCTACGGGGCGCTCATCGTGGACGGGTGGGCGGCGGTCGCGGCCCCGCCCGGCTGGACCGCCGAGGACTCCGCGCGCCTGCGCGTCCGCGTCAGCGGGAGGTGACGTCCTTGTCGGCGGACGGGCGCCGGATCGGGCGGCGCACCGATCCGGGGGCGAGCGGCTCGGGCCGGCCCGACAGCCGGACGGACGAGTGGAGCTGCCACGGCACGCTGGTCACCATCACGCCCGGCTTGAACAGCAGCCGCGCCTTCAGCCGGAACGCGCTCTGGTTGTGCAGCAGGTGTTCCCACCAGTGGCCGACGACGTACTCGGGGATGAAGACGGTGACCACGTCGCGCGGGGAGCGGCGGCGTACGGACTTGACGTAGTCGAGGATCGGCTGGGTGATCTCGCGGTACGGCGAGTGAAGGATCTTCAGCGGCACCTGGATGCCGTGGCGCTCCCAGTCCTCCTGCAGGCGGCGGGCGTCGGCGCCCTCGACGCCGACCGTGATCGCCTCCAGCGTGGAGGGCCGGGTGGCGCGGGCGTAGGCCAGCGCCCGCATGGTGGGCTTGTGCACCTTGGACACCAGCACGATCGCGTGGTTGCGGGCGGGCAGCGTGGACATGTCGAGGTCGTCGGTGAGCTCCAGCTCGGCCGCGATGTTGTCGTAGTGGCGTCTGATGGCCTTCATCATGAGGAACAGCAGCGGCATCGCGATGCACACGATCCACGCGCCCACGGCGAACTTGGTGACCAGCACGACCACCAGCACCAGCCCGGTCATGACGGCGCCGAAGAAGTTGATCATCCGGGACCGGTGCATCTCGTGGCGGGCCTTGAGGTCGTCCTCGGTGCGCAGCAGGCGCGTCCAGTGGATGACCATGCCGGTCTGGCTGAGCGTGAAGGAGACGAAGACGCCGACGATGTAGAGGTTGAGCAGGCGGCTGACGTCGGCCTGGAAGCCCCACAGCAGCAGGCACGCCATCAGGGCCAGGATGATGATGCCGTTGGAGAACGCCAGCCGGTCGCCGCGGGTGTGGAGCTGGCGGGGCAGGAAGCGGTCCTGGGCCAGGATCGAGCCGAGCACCGGGAAGCCGTTGAAGGCGGTGTTCGCGGCCAGGAACAGCACCAGCGCGGTCACGCCGGACAGCACGTAGAACGGCACGGAGCCGCCGCCGAAGACCGCGTCGGCCACCTGCGAGATGATCGGCTGCTGGTGGTAGCCGGGGCCGACGGGGGTGCCGTCGGGCCGCAGCAGGTCGGTGGCGGCCACCGACGGCTCGGCCACCTTGACGCCGGAGGCCAGGCCGAGCGCGATGATGCCGCCGAACATGGCGACGGCGATCAGGCCCATCATGAGCAGCGTCTTGGCGGCGTTGCGGCTCTTGGGCTTGCGGAAGGCGGGCACCCCGTTGCTGATGGCCTCGACCCCGGTGAGCGCCGCGCAGCCGGTGGAGAAGGCGCGCAGGATCAGGAACGCCGCGGCGAAGGCGGTCAGGTCGCTCTGCTCGGCCACGATGCCGAAGTCGGCGGTGGGGGCGCGCAGCTCGATGCCGAGGAAGAGCAGCTCGTACGCGCCGACCGCGACCATGCCGAGCACGGCGACCATGAACGCGTACACCGGCACCGCGAACGCCAGCCCGGACTCGCGCAGCCCGCGCAGGTTGACCACCGTCAGCAGGATCACGATGGCGATGGCCACGGTCGGCTTGTGCTGGGCGACGAACGGGATCGTGGCGCCCACGTAGTCGACGCCGTTGGCCACCGACACCGCGACCGTGAGCACGTAGTCGACCATGAGCGCGCTGGCCACGGTGAGGCCGGCGTTCTGCCCGAGGTTGGTGGAGGCCACCTCGTAGTCGCCGCCGCCGCTCGGGTAGGCGTGCACGTTCTGCCGGTACGACGCCACGACCGTGATCATGACGATGACGACGGCGATGGCGATCCACGGGCTGTAGGAGTAGAACGCGACGCCGGCGAGCGACAGGATGACGAGGATCTCCTGGGGGGCGTACGCCACGGAGGAGAGCGCGTCGCTGGCGAAGACCGGAAGCGCGAGGCGCTTGGGCAGCAGTTGCTCATGGAGCTGGCCGCTGCGCAGCGCCCGCCCCACGAGCAGGCGCTTGACGAGATCCGATGCTTTCGCCACGGTACGGAATGCTAGCCCTCCCTGGGACGCTGACCTACGGTGCGCTCCCGCGCCCGCCATACTGGTGTCAAGCGACCGGCTGGACCGCGAAGTGCGGGGGAGTATGCATATTGTGATCATGGGGTGTGGCCGGGTGGGCTCGACGCTCGCCCACATCCTCGAGGACAACGGTCATTCGATCGCGATCATCGATCGTGACCCCCAGGCGTTCCGGCGCCTGCGCGCCGGCTTCCGCGGCCGCCGGGTGACCGGCGTCGGCTTCGACCGTGACGTGCTCACCGAGGCCGGCATCGAGTCCGCCTCCGCCTACGTGGCCGTCTCCAGCGGCGACAACTCCAACATCATCTCCGCCCGGGTGGCCCGGGAGACGTTCGGCGTCGACAACGTGGTGGCCCGCATCTACGACCCCCGCCGGGCCGAGGTCTACCAGCGGCTCGGCATCCCGACGGTGGCCACCGTGCGGTGGACCGCGGACCAGATCCTGCGCCGCATCCTGCCGGAGGGCGCCGAGCCGCTCTGGCGCGACCCGACCGGCACGGTCGTGCTCGCCGAGGTGACCGTCAACCCGTCCTGGATCGGCACCCGCGTGGTCGACCTGGAGGAGCGGACGCGGGCCCGCGCGGCGTTCATCAACCGGATGGGCGAGGCCGTGGTGATCACCGGTACGACGGTCGTGCAGGAAGGCGACGTGCTCCATGTGATCGCCGGCGAGCGCGACATGGACCGGATCAACAAGGTGCTGGCCGCTGCGCCCGAGGAGGACGAGGACTGATGCGGGTCGCCATCGCCGGAGCCGGAGCCGTCGGCCGCTCGATCGCCGCCGAGCTCCTGGAGAACGGCCACCAGGTGCTGCTCATCGACAACGACCCCAGGGCCATCAAGATCGACAGCGTGCCGAGGGCCGAGTGGCTGCTCGCCGACGCCTGCGAGATCGCCTCGCTCGACGAGGCCGGGCTCAACAACTGCCATGTGGTCGTCGCCTCCTCCGGCGACGACAAGGTCAACCTCGTGGTGTCCCTGCTGGCCAAGACCGAGTACGGGGTGCCGCGCGTGGTGGCGCGGATCAACCATCCCAACAACGAGTGGCTGTTCAACGAGTCGTGGGGGGTCGACGTGGCCGTCTCGACGCCGCGCCTGCTGAGCGCGCTCGTCGAGGAGGCGGTGAGCGTCGGCGACCTGGTGCGGCTGATGACGTTCCGCCAGGGCCAGGCCAACCTGGTCGAGCTCACGCTGGCCGAGGACGCGCCGGTGGTGGGCCAGCGGGCGGGTTCGGTGCCGTGGCCGACCGACGCCGCGCTGGTCGCGATCCTGCGCGAGGGCAGGGTGCTGGTGCCCACCGCCGACGACCCGCTGGAGGCGGGCGACGAGCTGCTGTTCGTGGCCAACCAGGAGGTGGAGCAGGAGCTGGCCCACCTGCTCTCCCAGCACTGACCGCCGCGGCCCCGGCCCCGCCCTCCCGGCGGGGCCGGTGGTTCAGCCCAGGGGCCGGTGGTTTCGGCCGGGTCAGGCGGGGGCCGGTGGTTGCGACCGGTCAGGCGGGGGCCGGTGGTTGCGACCGGTCAGGCGGGGGCCGGTGGTTGCGACCGGTCAGGCGGGGGCCGGTGGTTTGATCGGGGTCCGGCCGCGGCCGAGCACCCAGACCATCGCCATCAGGGCGGCCACCTGCAGCGGCCATCCCATGGCGATCTTGGCGAAGCCGAGCGCGGCGACCGCCTCGTCGCCGCCGCCGAACAGGTAGACGGGCAGCTGCACCGCCACCCGCACGATGCACGGGATCATGAGCAGCCAGGTGAGCCGGATGCAGAGCTTGACGACGCCGGGGTCCTTGCGCCACCCGACCGGGTCGTTGGTCACCGAGCCGATGAGGAAGCCGACGACCGGCCACCGGGTGACGATCGAGATCAGCATCCCGACCGCGTAGGCGCCGTTCCACAGGATGCCGGGCAGGAAGTAGTCCTTGGCGTCCCCCGTGCGGCTGGCGAAGAACGCGCCGATGGCGATGCCGATGAGGCTGTTGATGACGAACTGCGGCGTCGACCGCTGCACCAGCCGGACGAGCAGGAGCAGCACCGACAGCGCGACGCTGATGACGAGCGACAGCCGCAGCTCTTCGGTGGTGATCCAGGTCAGCGTGAAGGCGACCGTCGGCACGGCGGCCTCGATGATGCCCCGGACGCCGCCGAACGCCTTGGCGAGCTGGGCTCGCACCGCCGCCTCGACGGTCTCGTGGGCGACCTCTTCGGCCTCAGCACTCACCTGATCAACTCCCTGGGCGCAGCTCGTATCGCGGGTTGAACATCACCTTGCGCCCGTCCTGGATGCTCACCAGGCCCTCGGCCTTGACCGGGCGGCCCGGCTCGATGCCGATGATCCTGCGGCGGCCGAGCCAGACCAGGTCGATCACGTCGGAGCCGTCGTAGAGCTCGGCCTCCAGCGCGGGCGCCCCGCCACGTGGGCGCAGGGTGACAGTACGTAGCGTACCGGCGACGCAGAAGCGGCGGCGGCCGCCACACGCGGCGATGGGGGTGGCGCCGACCTCGTCGGCGTCCTCACGCAGTTCTTGAGCCTCGATCTCAGACTGGCTGGTGGTCAGCCGGCTGAGGAGACCGCGCAATCCCCCACGTTTGGGAGGCTCTGCCGTACTCATGATGAATCAGCCTATGTGATGAGACGTCCTTAGCGAGTCTCGCTGATCTCCGGGCCTCGTTTGAACGGGTCGGTGTCCGGCCGCTCGGGCTCGTCGGCGGCAGGCTGGTCGCTGGGACGACGCAGCGGGATCGACTCCTCGCGGGCCATCGGCTCGTCGCCGCGCACCACCACGATGTCCTTGATGAAGTCGGTGAACCCGGCGGCCAGTTCGTCGTCGACCGCCGCCCGCCCGTTGACGACGCCCAGGAGGAACCAGCGCGGCCCGTCGACGCCCAGGTAACGGGCCGGGCGTTCGGCGCCCTCGACGGTCACCTTGCCCGCCAGCTCGATGCCGAGCGGCCCCTCGCGCTCCTCCAGCGTCTTGGCGGCGCTGCGGATCTTGGTCCTGACCTCCTCCCACAGCCCCGACGACTTGGGCGCGGCCAGCGCCTGGAGCTGCAGCGAGCTCTCCTCCCAGAGCACGACGACGCCCACGTGCTTGTCGCCCACCGAGGCGAGGCGCACGTCGAAGGCCGGATTGTGGGGCAGGCGCAGCCCGCCCAGGTCGATCCGTTCGAGGTCGGGGTGGGGCTCGTCGGCGTCCCACGGGCCGGACTCGCGCATGGGCGCCTGAGGGGTCACCTCGGCGGCCTGCTCCGGCTGCTCACGACGGCGACGACGGAACACTGTGTCTCACTCTCCCTGTATCAACGTCCTGTGGAACCGTGACCGCCCGTGCCCCGCACCGACTCCGGCAGCTCGCCGACCTCGCGGAAGACCGCCCTCTCCACCCGCTGGACGACGAGCTGCGCCATCCGGTCGCCGCGCCGCAGCAGGAAGGGCTCCTTCGCGTCGGTGTTGATCAAGGTGACCTTGATCTCGCCGCGGTAGCCCGCGTCGACCGTGCCGGGGGCGTTCACCAGAGTGACGCCGTGGCGCGCGGCCAGCCCGGAACGGGGATGGACGAAGGCGGCGTAGCCCTCGGGCAGCGCGATCGCCACGCCGGTCCGGATGACCGCCCGCTCCCCCGGCGCCAGCTCGGCGTCCTCGGCGGCGTGCAGGTCGGCGCCGGCGTCGCCCTGGTGGGCGTAGCGGGGCAGGGGCAGGCCGGGGTCGAGCCGCTGGATGAGCACCTCCGGCTCGCTCACGGGTTCACCTCGTAGTCCTGATGTTCGGCTCGCAGGGCCGGGAGGTCGCCGTGCTCGGCGAAGTGCGTCATGTCCACCTCGATGAACAGCGCCGCCGCCCGGACGGCGACCGGCCCTTCGGGGGCGCCCATCCGCCCCTCCGCCTCAAGGTACGCCTTCCTGCCCCTGATCCCGGTACACCAGGCGCGCAGGTGGAGTGTCGTGCCCACGGGAACGGGGAGGAGGTAGTCGGTCTCCAGCCGGGCCGTGACATACGGCTTGCGGAGCAGCCAGATGGACATTCCGATGACCTCGTCCATGGCGGCGGCCAGCACGCCGCCGTGCGCCAGCCCCGGCGCGCCCTGGTGCGACTCCCCCACGGTGAACGTGGCCTCGACGCTCGTCCCGTCGGGGGTGACGGCGTTGATGTGCAGGCCGGTGGGATGGTCGGCGCCGCAGCCGAAGCAGCGGCTGAAATGGGAGCCGAGAGCACCGCCGGGCGGCGGTCCGTCAGGGTGGGCCGTCGGCGCCTGCGCGCCGGGCGGCGGAGTGGTCAGGGTGGAGCGGGTCACGGGTGATGAGATTACTCGCTGTCAGCCCCGGCTCGTCCCGCAGCACCGGTTTTCCCCGAGCCCGCCGCGTCCGCGTCCCCGGACTCCCGCTGGTCACCGCCCACGTCCCCGGCCCCGCCCCCGGCCCCCGGCCCGGTGTCCGCCGCCTCGCCGAGCTCACGCCCGCCCGCCGGCCTTTCCACCGTCGCTTCCACCGGACCGGCCGAGCTGACGTGCAGTTCGCCGGCGGCCGCGCCCGCCGGGGCGGCGACGACCACGGTGGAGGGCGGCAGGAGCGCGCGCCGGTCGGACATCAGCTCGGGCAGCGCCCGGTAGATCACCGCGGCCACCGGCACGGCCACCACCGCCCCGGCGATGCCCGCCAGGATGCCGCCCACGGACAGCACGAGGATGATCGCCAGCGGGTGGAACCTCAGCGCCCGCCCCACGATGAGGGGCTGCAGCACGTGGTTCTCCAACTGCTGCTCGATGACCAGGATGCCGACGAAGATGAGGGCGTACACGATGCCCTTGGCGCCGAGCGTGACCAGGGTGGCGACGGTGCCGGCGAAGAAGATGCCGACGATCGGGATGAAGCTGGCGAAGAAGATCAGCACGGCCAGCGGCGCCCAGAGCGGCACCCCCATCCCGGCCAGCACCATGCCCATGATGACGCCGTGCACCGCGGCGACGAGCACGCTGCCCTGCACGTAGTGGGAGAGCGTGGCCCACGCCGCCCGGCCCGCCCGGTCGACGCGCGGCGCCACGCCGCCGAAGCCCTTGAGGAACCAGCCCCAGATCCGGTCGCCGTCCTTGAGCAGGAAGAACGTGACGAAGAGCAGCAGCACGATGGAGGCGAGCACCTCGACGGCCACGGCGCCGGCGCTCAGCACCGTGCCGGTGATGGCGGTGCGCTGGGCGTCGATGAGGGCGAGCACCTCGTTGAAGTACTGGTTGATCTGCGTTTCCTGCAGGTGGAGCGGCCCGGTCACGAGCCACTCCTGCACGTCGCCCACCGTGGCCTGCACCTGCTTGACCAGGTTGGGGAACTCCTCGGTGGCGCGCGCCCCGACGAGCCACCCGGTGCCGGCCAGCACCGCCAGCGCGGCCAGCATGGTGAGCCAGGTGGCGTAGATGGGCCGGATGCCCGCCCCGCGCAGCCTCCGGGTCATCGGGAACAGCAGCGCGGTCAGCAGCAGCGCGATCGCCACGGGCAGCACGACGAAGCTGAGCCGGGCGATGATCTGCACGAAGTAGAAGACGACCACGCCGGTGAGGATCAGGCACAGGCTCCACGCGGCCATCTTGGCCAGCACGGGCGGCACGAGTTTGGTGGGGCGGTCGCTCAACACACTCCCAGACTGGCATGTTCGCGGCCGGGACGCGTACGGATATCCGCCCGGCCTTCTTTCGGAGGGGCACGTCCGTACCCTTTGCGGGGTTACGGCCCCTACGAAGTATCCGCACGACCGTCACCAAAACCCCGGCCCTCCGACAAGACCGGCGCGAGAACGCGCGGAAGCCACCCCGGAGACCCGCACGACGAGCACCGGCCCGGGCGCCCGTGGAAGGGCGCCCAGGTCGCCGGGGTCAGGTCAGCCGTACCTCGATCGAGGTCTCCTCGCCGTGCTCCAGCACGAACTCCTCGACGTTGCCGGCGGCGCACAGGTCGTCCTGGGCCGGCCGGACGAGGGCGGCCCGGGGCGAGGTGACCGCCAGCAGCGACACCTCGGCCCGCATCGACTGCTTGGCCTCGGACTTGGCCTTGCGCACCTGGCGGAGCACCTCGCAGGCCGCCTCCAGCACCGCCGGGTCGCCCGTCCCGGCGTCGGGCTCGGGCCAGGGGGCCAGGTGCACCGAGCCCTCACGCCACCAGGACCACACCTCTTCGGTCACGAACGGCAGGAACGGCGCGAACAGCCGCAGCAGCACGTCGAGCGCCCGGCGAAGGGCCTCGTGGGCCGACGCGGACGCCGGGCCGTCCTCGTAGGCCCTGGCCTTGACCAGCTCCAGGTAGTCGTCGCAGAAGGTCCAGAAGAACCGCTCGGCGGCCTCCAGCGCGCGGGTGTGGTCGTAGCCGTCGAAGGCCTCGGTCGCCTCGCGCACCGCGGCGGACAGCGCGGCGAGCATCGACAGGTCGACCGGCTCGGTGACCTCGCCGCCGCCCTCGCCGAGCCCGAGCACGAACTTCGACGCGTTGAGGATCTTGATCGCCAGCCGCCGTCCGATCTTGAGCTGGCCCGCGTCGAAGGCGGTGTCGACGCCGTAGCGCCCGTGGGCCGCCCAGTAGCGGACCGCGTCGGAGCCGTGCTTCTCCAGCAGGTCCATCGGGGTGACCACGTTGCCCTTGGACTTGGACATCTTCTTGCGGTCGGGGTCGAGGATCCACCCGGAGATGGCCACGTCGCTCCACGGCGGGCCGCCGAACTCCAGGTGGGACCGGACCACGGTGGCGAACAGCCAGGTGCGGATGATCTCGTGGGACTGCGGGCGCAGGTCGGCCGGGTAGACCCGCCGGAACAGGTCGTCGTCGCTCTCCCAGCGCCCGGCGATCTGCGGCGTGAGCGACGAGGTGGCCCAGGTGTCCATGACGTCCGGGTCGGCCATGAACCCGCCGGGTGCGCCCCGCTGGTCCTCGGTGTAGCCGGGCGGGGTGTCGGACGACGGGTCGACCGGCAGCGCGTCCTCCGGCGGCGTGATCGGCTGGTCGTAGGCCGGCCGCCCGTTCTGGTCCAGGGGGTACCACACCGGGAACGGCACCCCGAAGAACCGCTGGCGGGAGATCAGCCAGTCGCCGGCCAGTCCGCCCACCCAGTTGTCGTAGCGGGCCCGCATGTGCGGCGGGTGCCAGGCCAGCTCGCGCCCGCGCGCCAGCAGCCGCTCGCGCAGCGCCTCGTCGCGGCCGCCGTTGCGGATGTACCACTGGCGGGTGGTGACGATCTCCAGCGGCTTGTCGCCCCGCTCGTAGAACTTCACCGGCCGCCGCACCGGCCGGGGCTCGCCCTCCAGGTCGCCGGACTCGCGCAGCAGCTCGACGACGCGCTCGCGGGCGCTGTGGACGGTCTTGCCGGCCAGTTCCTTGTACGGGCCGGCCTCGACGCCCTCCGGCGGCTCGGGCAGCAGCCGGCCGTCCCAGCCGATGACCGGGCGGGTCGGCAGGTGCAGCTCGCGCCACCAGGTCACGTCGGTGACGTCGCCGAACGTGCAGATCATCGCGATGCCGGTGCCCTTGTCGGGCTCGGCCAGGTGGTGGGCCAGCACCGGCACCTCGGCGCCGAACAGCGGGGTGAGGACGGAGGTGCCGAACAGCGGCCGGTAGCGCTCGTCGTCGGGGTGGGCGACCAGCGCCACGCAGGCCGGGATCAGCTCCGGCCGGGTGGTCTCGACCCAGACCGGGCCCCGCTCGCCGTAGAACGAGATCCGGTGGAAGGCGCCGGGCCACTCCCGGTCCTCCAGCTCGGCCTGGGCGACGGCGGTGCGGAAGGTGACGTCCCACAGGGTGGGCGCCTCGGCGAGATAGGCCTCGTCGCGGCGCAGGTTGCGCAGGAAGGCCCGCTGCGACACCCGGCGGGACTCGTCGCTGATCGTGGTGTAGAGCAGCGACCAGTCGACCGACAGGCCGACCCGCCGCCACACCTCCTCGAACGCCTGCTCGTCGATCTCCGTGAGTTTGTGGCAGAGTTCCACGAAGTTGCGCCGCGAAATGGAGATTTCGCGTTTGCCGGGCTTGTCCGGTGGCACGAAGTCGGGGTCGTACGGCAACGACGGATCGCAGCGCACACCGTAGACGTTCTGCACGCGGCGCTCGGTGGGCAGGCCGTTGTCGTCCCAGCCGATCGGGTAGAACACCGACTTGCCGATCATGCGCTGGTAGCGCGCCATGATGTCGGTGTGGGTGAAGGAGAAGACGTGACCCACGTGCAGGGACCCGGAGACGGTGGGCGGCGGGGTGTCGATCGAGTAGACCTGCTCACGCGGCTTCGACCGGTCGAACCGGTAGGTGCCCTGCTCGTCCCAGCGGGATACCCATACCTGCTCCAGGCCGTCGAGAGTCGGTTTCTCGGGCATGGCGGCAGGGCGTGATCGCTGCTGGGTCATGCCTCCTCATGGTACGGCTTGCCCGGCGCCGGCCACGACAGAGACTAGGGTTCGTTACAAAGGGGAAGGAGAAGATCGCATGGCGGATGACAAGCCCGACGTCGCCTGGCGAGTCGTCGGAGGCCTGGTGGGCCTGGCGACGGCCTGGGCGGCCCGCAAGCTGCTCGGGTTCGCCTGGGTGAAGGCGACCGGCAAGGAGCCGCCCATCGACCCGGACTCCCCCGAGGTCAGCATGGGTGAGGCCATCGGTTACGCGGTGGTGATGGGCGTCGGCATGTCCGTCGCCCAGATCGTGGTCAACCGGACCGCCAAGAAGCGCTATGACTCGTGGCGGGGTCTGAAGCAGCAGGTGACTCCAGGGAGTTGAGGAACTCACCGGCCCAGCGGTCCACGTCGTAGGTGGCGACCCGGCGGCGCATCGTACGCATCCGCCGGGCCAGCTCGTGCGGCGTGGCCCGCATGGCGGCCAGCATCTGGCGCTTGACGCCCTCCACGTCGTACGGGTTGACCAGGAACGCCTGCCGCAGCTCGTCGGCCGCCCCGGCGAACTCGCTGAGCACCAGCGCCCCGTGCAGGTCGTGGTGGCAGGAGACGTACTCCTTGGCGACCAGGTTCATCCCGTCGCGCAGCGGCGTGACCACCATGACGTCGGCGGCCAGGTAGAGCGCGGCCAGCTCGTCCTTCGGGTACGACTGGTGGAAGTACTGGATGGGCTGGCTGCCGAACTCCGAGGTCTCGCCGTTGATCCGGCCCACCTGCAGCTCGATGTCGTCGCGCAGCCGGCGGTACTCCTCCACCCGCTCCCTGCTGGGCGTGGCGATCTGCACGAACACCGCCTCGCCGGGGCTGATCAGGCCGTCCTTGAGCAGCTCGCCGAACGCCTCCAGCCGCTGCCCGATGCCCTTGGTGTAGTCGAGCCGGTCCACGCCGAGCAGCATGTGCTCGGGGTCGCCCAGCTCCATCCTGATCTCCTTGGCGCGGGAGACGACCTCCGGCCGGCGCACCATCTCGTCCAGCTCGCCGAAGTCCACGCTGATCGGGAACGCCTGCGTACGGACGACGCGGTCCTCCAGGAAGATCTCGTTGCCCTTGTACGGGACGCCGAGCAACCGGCGGCACAGCCGGCGGAAGTTCGCCGCCCCGCCGGGCAGCTGGAAGCCCACCAGGTCGGCGCCGAGCAGGCCCTGCACCAGCTCGCGCCGCCACGGCAGCTGCCAGAACAGCTCGACCGGGGGGAACGGGATGTGCAGGAAGAAGCCGATGCGCAGGTCGGGCCGCAGCTCGCGCAGCATGGAGGGGACCAGCTGCAGCTGGTAGTCCTGCACCCAGACGACCGCACCCTCCTCCGCGTGCTCGGCGGCGGCGCGGGCGAAGCGCTCGTTGACCGCCCGGTACGCCTCCCACATCCGCCGCTCGAACACCGGCGTCGCCACCACGTCGTGGTAGAGAGGCCAGAGCGTCGCGTTGGAGAAACCCTCGTAGTAGAGCTCGATCTCCTCGGCCGAGAGCGGGATGGAGATCAGGTGCATCCCGTCCTGCTCGAACGGTTCGAGCTCCTCGTCCGGCGCTCCCGACCAGCCCAGCCATGCGCCGTGGCGCCTCTGCATGACCGGCGCTATGGCGGTCACGAGACCGCCGGGGCTTCTACGCCACGAGGCCGTTCCGTCTTGCTCGACGATCCGGTCGACCGGCAACCGGTTCGCGACGATCAGAAACGAACTACGGCCAACCACCCAAATCCTCCTAGGGCTCACTGTCACGAAAGGCGCGACGCGCGCCTCACAGCGGCCGCCACCGACTCCGGCCCCGCTTGGGGGATGGTCGCGGCGATATGGGCATCGGGCCTGATGAGCCACGCCTCACCGGGCCCGGCGCCGAGTCTCTCAGCGAGCTTGCCGGACCCGTCCATCTCCGCGAGCTCGCGAACGGCGAGCGGCGCCGTACAGACCTTGCCCAAGACCTGCGCAAACAAACCCGAATCACACATTTCGCCCAGGAGTATCAGGAAACCGTTCCTGCAAGATTGCCGCAGTCTTCCCCCTGGCACCGGCAGATCCGGGACGATCACCCCGGGACCCGGGTCGCACGACGCCCCCTTGGCCGGCCTGCCGCGGAACGGCCGCCCCGGGTCGGGGGTGGTGAGCGGCGAGTCCACGTACCAGAAGGGCTCGGCGAACCGCCCGGAGTCCACCCCGGCGGCCCGCCCGGTGACCAGCGCCTCCTCCAGCGCCGCCCGCCTGCGCTCCCGCTCCTCGTCCGTGCGGGGCGCGAGGAAGCGCATGGTGGCCGCCGTCACCTCCAGGTTCTCCAGGGCGGCCGCGTGCCGTTCGAGGTGGTACGTCTCCAGCAGGTTCTCCGGCGCCCACCCGTTCAGCACGAACGCGAGCTTCCACGCCGCGTTCTCCGCGTCCGGCACCCCCGAGTTGAGGCCGCGCGCCCCGAACGGCGCCACCAGGTGGGCGCAGTCACCGGCCAGCAGCACCCGGCCGGCCCGCATCCGCGACGCCACCCGCGCGTGGAAGCGGTAGGTGGTCCGCCACAGCAGCTCGTAGTCGCGGTCCCCGACGATCATCCGGATCATCTCCGCCACCTCCTCCCCGGTCGGGGCGGAGTGCGACGGGATCTGCCAGTCGATCCGGTAGGTCGAACCGGGGCACGGGTGGATGAGCACCTGACGGCCGGGGTTCCACACCGGGTCGAAGTGGAAGCGCCGCTCGTGCTCCCAGCCGGGCAGGTCGGCGCGGATGTCGCAGATGAGGAACCGGTCGTCGAACGACTCGCCGTCGAACGTCACCCCCAGCGCCCGCCGCAGCCCCTCTGCGCGGGCGCCCGCGCAGAGCACCGCGTACGGGGCGCGCAGCACGCGCCCGCCGCAGCGCACGGTGACACCCTCACCGTCCTGCTCCAGACCGGTGACCTGGTGGTGCCAGCGCAGCTCGGCCAGCGGCTGGGCGGCCAGGGCCGCGTCGAGGATCTCCTCGGTGCGGGTCTGGGAGAGGTTCACGCAGGCCGGCAGCGCCCCCTCGCGCGGCGGGCCGCCGAACGTCCACGAGAACAGCTCCTCGCCCCGGTAGTAGGTACGGGCCGTGGTCCAGGCCAGCCCCTCCTCGGCGATCCGGCCGGCCCCGCAGGCCGCCCAGATGTCCAGCACGTCGCGCTGCTGGCAGATCGAGCGCGACCCGGCGGGCTCACGGCCGGGCCGCTGGTCGACCACCAGCACCCGGATCCCCCAGCGGGCCAGCAGCAGCGCCGCCGTCAGCCCGACCGGCCCGGCGCCGACCACGATGACCTGCGCGTCCGACACCGCTCCTCCTCAGCCCTGCAACCGCGCCCACACCTCGCGGTCGCGCTCCGCCGTCCACACGCGCGGGCGCTCCACGCCGTCCAGCTCGTCCCACAGCCGCGAGACGTTGAACGGCAGGCAGTGCTCGAAGATCGGCCAGGCGCCGTAGCGCGGGGCGAGCGCCCGATGGGTGCGCTCGAACGCCTCCTTCAGCGTGCCGCCGCGCTCGTGCACCCCGCCCGTCTCGCGCAGCATGACCCGCAGGAAGTCCCGGGTCTGCGCGATCGCCGCGTCCACCTCGGCCCGGCCGTGCGCCACCGCTCCCCTGCCCCCGACCAGCGTCCGGGCGCCGAACGCCGCCACCCGGTCCAGCGTCGCCCCCGACCAGTCGCGGTGGAAGGCGTCACCGGTGTAGAGCGCCGCCCGCGACTCCACCAGATCTCCGGCGAACAGGACGCCCCGCCGCGGCAGCCAGGCCACCAGATCTCCCTCGGTGTGGCCGCGCCCGCAGTGGTGCAACTCCAGCACCCCCCGGTCGCCGCCCAGGTCGATGCTCACCCGGTCGCCGAACGTGAGGGTCGGCCAGGTCAGCCCGGGGATCGACGACGGCTCCTGGAACAGCCGCGGCATGCGGGCGTACTCGCTGGCCCAGTCCTCCGCGCCGCGCTCGGCGATCAGCTCGCGGGTCTTCTCGTGCGCCACGATCACGTCCGCGCCGAACGCCGAGGCGCCCAGCACCCGCACCGCGTGGTAGTGCGACAGCACCAGATAACGGATCGGCTTGTCCGTGCGCTCCCGCAGCAGCGTCAGCCACTCGCGGGCGGCCACCGGGGTCGCCAGGGCCTCGAAGCAGACCAGGAAGTCCTCGCCCTCGACGGCGCCGACGTTGGGGTCGCCCTCGGCCGTCAGCACGTGGACGCCGGGGGCGGGCTCCTCGAAGGAGCGGGTCTTGTCGGCGAGATCCGCCGACGAGGCGAACGGCTTGACCATGACGCTCCTGACGCGGGGTTGGCGTACCCGTCGACATACCCGCGCGGGAGATCAGGTCCACCCGAGATCGAAGCCGGACGTACGAACCCCCCGGCCCGGACGCCGCCACGCGTGCCCCGCTGCCCGCTCCGGGCGGGGAGGTGGTCCCGGAGGGGGCGGCTGGGCCACGGGGAGGGTTACGGGGTGAGGGGTCGTGGCGTCTCGCCGGGGGGCAGGGGGGACTTGATCCTCAGGTCGTTCCGGATGGCGGCGCCGAGCTTCTTGGTGGCCATGCGGTTGAGGGTGCCGCCGGCCACCGCACCGGTGAGGAACGGGCCCAGGGTCGTCAGGTGACGGCCGAGGACCCGCATCAGGCGGTTGCGCAGCGCCGTCTTGGTCGCGGCGCCGAGCGCCAGGGTCACGGAGGCGGGGGCGAGGGGGTCGATCCCGCGCTGCCTGGCCCAGGCGGCCGTGAACGCGACCGCGCGCTGGGTGCCGGTGCCCTCGACGTGCACCCCGTACACCTCGTGCAGCTCCGCGAGGAGCTTGACCTCGATGGCGGCCACCACGATGGTCTCGGCGACGAGCTGGGCGGGGGCGGACAGGAGGAGGGGAGGCGCGGCGAACTCGGCGGCGGCGAGCGCGCCGCCGATGGCGCCGACCGTCATCGTGGCCTTCATGGCGTTGCGTACCAGGTCGTCGGCGAGTTCCTCGCCGGTCAAGCCGTGGTGGTGCTGGGAGAGGGTATGGAGGTCTCTGATGGGGATGCGGGGGGCGATGTTGAGGAAGACGTCGGCCAGCCAGCGGCCGCGGCCGACTCCGGACTTGCCGGCCTTGGCGGCGCCCTCCGACAGGGCGCGCGTCAGACGGCCGAGCAGCCTGCGCCGCTCACCCGGCTCCAGCTCACCGGGCGCGGAGAGCCGGCCCACGAGTTCGCCGACCTCTTGACCGGGGTCGGCGTTCTCGTCCTCTGGATGTCGATCAGTCGATGCCACGCGTATGCCTCCTCGATCAGGCGGCGCACTCCCGGCAGATCTGCTGGCCGTTCTTCTCCGAGGCCAGCTGACTGCGGTGATGCACCAGGAAGCAGCGCGCGCAGGTGAACTCGTCAGCCTGGCGCGGGATGACCCGCAGGCTGAGCTCCTCGTTCGACAGATCCGCACCAGGCAGCTCCAGCGACTCGGCCAGGTCGGTCTCGTCGATGTCGATGCTGCCAGACGACTTGTCCGTGCGCCGCGCCTGGAGTTCCTGAAGGCTGTCCTCGCCCAGGTCGTCGTCGGTCTTGCGCGGGCTGTCGTAGTCGGTAGCCATCGTGCTTACTCCATCCCCCTCATCAATATGTCGTCGCGCTCGTCGCGCGTCTTTCAACGTACGGGAAGCTCGTCTTGTGCCCGTTCGCCGGGAGATTTCCTCTCGGTACCCCGGGGGAACAGACGACGAACCTCCCAACACGTCAGGGCCTGCTGCCTATGGCAGTGGTTAGCCAAATATGGCGAAACCCACAGCCTTGGCGTCATGCGCCACCGTGTTCGACGGCACATCCAACCACATGTACGACGCGAACGAGACGCCCCCCGTGGGGCAACACGCCGGATCAACGCCGCGGCAGCCTGATGGTCACCACAAGTCCGCCACCCTCCCGCGGCACCGCGTGGACGTTGCCGCCGTGAGCCTGCACCACAGCACGGACGATGGACAGCCCCAGACCCGCTCCCTTGGCCGAATCCAGCCGGTCGGCGTTGAGCCTCCTGAACGGTTCGAACAGGCTGTTCACCTCGTACGCGGGGACATGCTGCCCCGTGTTGGCCACCTGAACAACCAAGGCACCGTCTACCATTCCCGTCCGAATCCAGACTTTTCCGTTTTCGGGAAGGTTGTACTTGACGGCGTTCTCCAGCAGGTTGCTGATCGACCGTTCGAGGAGCACCGGATCGCCGATGGTGGGCGCGCTCACCAGCTCGGTGGTGACCGTGACGCCGTGCTCCCCGGCGAACGGCGTCACCTGGTCCACCGCCGTCTGCGCGACCTCCTTGACGTCCACCGGCTTGCGCACCGCCAGCTCGCGCTCGCTCCTGGCCAGCAGCAGCAGGCCCTCGATGAGCTTCTCGTTGCGGGCGTTGACCTCCAGGAGGGTACGCCCGAGCGCCTTGAGGTCCTGCGACGCCTCCGGATCGGACAGCGCGATCTCCAGCACGGTCCGGTTGATGGTCAGCGGCGTGCGCAGCTCGTGGGAGGCGTTGGCGACGAACCTGCGCTGGGCGTCGAAGGCGACGTTGAGCCGGGTGAGCATGTCGTCGAAGGTGTCGGCCAGCTCCTTCAGCTCGTCGTCCGGCCCTTCCAGGCCGATGCGCTGGTGGGCCAGCGTGCTCTCGGAGAGCTTGCGGGCGGTGGAGGTCATCTGGGTGACCGGCCGCAGCGCCCGGTCGGCGACGAAGTAGCCGAGCATGAGCGCGAGGATGCCGACGCCCAGCAGGGCCAGGATGGACTGCCTGACCAGGGTGTCGAGCACCTCGTTGATCTGGTTGACCTGCAGCAGCTGGACCTGCTGCTCCAGGTCGGCGGCGAACTCCGGCGAGATGTAGCCGGGCACCCGCAGCCGGTACTCGAACCCGGTGTAGAGCGTCGACCGGACGATGAAGTACATCACCACCAGCAGCATCGCGCCGGCCGCGAAGAACATCGCGCTGTAGGTGAGCGTGAGCCGCCACCGGATGCTGACCTTCCCCGTCAGCCCCTTGAGTCCCCGGATCGCGCCGCCCGCCAAGGGCCCGTACTCGGGCGGCGGCGGGCCGTCCCAGACCGGCGGACCGCTCGGCGGCGGAGCGCCGGAGTTGCCCGGGCTGCCCGGGTTGCCCGGGTTGCCGGCCGGCGGGTCGCCAGGCCGGGCGGAGCGCGCCGCCCTGCGCGAGTGCGGGCTGATCATCGGGTGCGTCGGCACCGATTCCCGGTCCGGCTCCCCATCAGGCCGTTCCGTCACAACTTGTACCCCACGCCGGGCACGGTCTCGATCACCTGAGGCTCGCCCAGCTTCTTCCGCAGCGTCATCATGGTCACCCGCACCACGTTGGTGAACGGGTCGATGTTCTCGTCCCAGGCCTTGTCGAGCAGGTCCTCCTGGCTGACCACCGCGCCCTCGGCGCGCATCAGCTCCTCCAGGACGGCGAACTCCTTCTTGGTCAGCACGATCTCCCGGCCGTCGCGCTCGACCAGCCGCTTGCCGGGGTCGAGCCGGATGCCGGCGCGCTCCAGCACGGGTGGCAGGGCCGGCGCCGACCGGCGGCCGAGCGCCCGCACCCGCGCCACCAGCTCGATGAACACGAATGGCTTGGCCAGGTAGTCGTCGGCGCCCAGGCCGAGCCCCTCCACCTTGTCGTCCACGTCACCGGAGGCGGTCAGCATGAGGATCCGGGAGCTGGTGCGCTGCTGGACCAGCCGCCGGCAGACCTCGTCGCCGTGCACGACCGGCAGGTCCCGGTCCAGCACGATCACGTCGTAGTCGATGTAGGAGGTGCGTTCCAGCGCCCCGCCGCCGTCGTAGGCGACGTCCACGGCCATGGCCTCGCGTCGCAGCCCCGTCGCGATAGCGTCGGCGAGAACCTTCTCATCCTCGACCACCAGTACGCGCACGCTGTCACACCTTCCTCCGATTGTGATGACTCATTGTGCCCGCCTTTTCGATAAGCGCACGGTAAGCGAGGTCCAGGTGCGGGTGACACAGCCCACAAGGAAATCCATGTTTCGGACGACAAGGGGTCTGGGTATGCCAGCGAAACACCCCATGCGCCCGCGTCCCCTCCGGGCCCTGTGCGGCGGGTGCGCCTTCGCCCCGCGAGGGGCCGACCCCCTGAGAGAGTAGGTGAGATGGGCGAGTTCACGACCACGATCGAAAGCCGCCTCGACCAGGCTTACAAGGGTCTGCGTGAAGCCAGGAGCGCCGGTGACGACTACCTCGCCGACACCCTCACCGCCGAGATCGAGGATCTGCGCCGCCTGGCGGACGATCACGGTATCCCGCTGCCACGATGACGTGGCCGCGCTGACGCGGTAGACAGGACGGCCGGTGCCCGGGAGGAGGGGTCCCGGCCGTCGCCGTGTCGTCAGGCGTCGCGTTCCGGGTCGAGCGGCACGAGCAGGTCGTGCAGGTCCTCGAAGAGTCCCGGCGCCGCGCAGAGCGTCAGGTCGCCGTTGTACGGCCTGCCGTTCAGCCCGCCGATCCTGGCCCCCGCCTCGGCGGCCACCAGCCCGGCCGCCGCGTAGTCCCAGTAGTTGACGCCCCGCTCGTAGTAGGCGTCGACCCGTCCACAGGCCACCGAGCACAGGTCGACGGCGCACGACCCGCCGCGCCTGATGTCGCGCACCCGCGGCAGCACCGCCGTCAGCACCTCGGCCTGGACGGCCCGCCGCGCCGCGTCGTAGCCGAACCCGGTGGCGACCAGCGCCTGCCCGAGCGGCACCGCGGGGTTGCAGCGCAGCCTCTCGCCGCCTAGCCAGGCGCCCTCGCCTACGGCGGCGGTGAACACCTCGCCGCGCGCCGCCGCGTTCACCACGCCGGCCACCACCCGGCCGCGCACCTCGACCGCGATGGAGACCGCCCAGTCGGACAGCCCGTACAGGAAGTTGACGGTGCCGTCGATCGGGTCGACGACCCAGCGCACGTCGGTCTCGCCGGGATGGTCGCCCTCCTCCTCGCCGAGGATCCGGTCGCCGGGCCTGACGGCCAGGATGCGCTCGCGGATGAGCTGCTCGGAGGCCCGGTCCAGGACGGTGACCACGTCGGTGGGGCTGGACTTGGTCTGGATGTCGGCGGACCGGGTGGACATCGCGGGCCGCTTGGCGAGCAGCATGTCGCCGGCCTCGCGGGCGATGTCCTCGGCCAGCCGGAGGAACCCGGCGGGTGTCGTGGCGCCGGGCATCAGGCCACCGACTCCGGGCGCTTCCACTCCTGGCCGAGCACGTGGTGGCCGAGGAAGGCCAGGACGGTCTCGTACCAGGCGACGACGTTGCCGGGCTGGAGAATCCAGTGGTTCTCGTCCGGGAAGTAGAGGAACTTCGACTCCACGCCGGTGCGCCGCAGGTCCCACCAGAGCCGCAGGGCCTCGCCGATCGGCACCCGGTAGTCCTTGTCGCCGTGGATGACGAGCATCGGGGTGGTGATCTCGTCGAGGGCGAGGTGCGGGGAGAGCAGGGAGTAGCGCTCGGCGCCGGGCGGGCCGAACTCGCGCTGCCAGAACATGGCCCCGTCGGTGGTGCCCGCGAACTGGTCGAGGTGCCACAGCGAGGCGTGGGTGACGATCGCGCGGTAGCGGTCGCTGTGGCCGGCGATCCAGTTGGCCATGTAGCCGCCGAAGGAGCCGCCCATCGCGGCCGTGCGCGTGACGTCGAGGTCGTCCCTGGCCAGGGCGGCGTCCACGACGGCGTCCAGGTCGGCCATGGTGCGCGGGCCCCAGTCGCCCCAGCCGCGGTCGATCATGCCTTGACCGTAGCCGGTGGACAGGGCCGGGTCCGGCATCAACACGGCGTAGCCGTGGCGGGCCATGATCCAGGCCTGCCAGCGCCACTGCCAGTCGTTCCAGGAGGCGACGGGGCCGCCGTGGATCCACAGCAGCAGCGGCGCCGGGTCGGCGGCGCCGGCGCCTTCCGGCAGCACCAGCCAGCCGCGGATGGTGACGCCGTCGTCGGCGGTCGCGGTGACCTCGGTGAGCGTGCCGGGGACCTCGGGGCGCGGCGCGGGCGAGGGCAGGTCGGTGATCTCGCCGGTGACGTCGATCCTGGCCGGGCCGGGGGCCAGCGCGATCCCGCTGCGCAGCGCGTACAGGGAGGCGCCGTCGGAGGAGACGTTGAGCGCGAGGTAGGCGGCGTCGTCGGCGGTCAGCCGGGACGCCTCGCCGTCCAGCGGGACGTGGAAGACCGGCCGGCGGCCCTGATGGTCGGCGGCGACGTACACGGCGGAGGAGTCGGGGGCCCACACGACGTCCATCGGGGCGGCCAGGTCCGGCGCGTACGCCCGCGCCTGTCCTGAGGCCAGGTCGCCGATCCACAGCTCGGCGCGGGTCGGCAGGCCGGGCGTCGCGATCCGCTCGCGCACGCAGGCGATCCTGGCGCCGTCGGGCGAGACGGCGAGCGGGCCGGTGAAGTCGTGGCCCTCGTCGGCGAAGAGCGGGCGGCGTTCCCCGGACTCGACGTCGATCGCGACCAGTTCGGCGCGCCGCTCCCCCGCGGGCAGCGGGGACCGCCAGGTGGTGATCACCGTACGGCCGTCGGGGGTGAGCGCGAAGTCGGCCTCACGCAGCGCCTCGCCCGGGTCGGGGGTGAGGTCGCGGACCTGCTCCAGGCCGTCGGGGCCGAGCCGGCCGGCGAACAGGCGGGGACGGCCGGGGCCGAGGTCGTGGTCCCAGAAGCGGACCGGGTAGCCCTCGTGCAGGATCGCGCTGGTCCCGGCGTCCTTGCGGGCCTTGCGCCGCTCGGCCTCGTCGGCCTCCTCGCCGTCGAGCACGTCGGAGGCGAACACGACGGTGTCGCCGGCGGTGCGGAAGGCGCCGATGCCGCCGGGGCGCCCGGCCACCCGGCGCGCCTCGCCCCCCGCCGCGGGCAGCAGCCAGAGCGCGGCCGTCTCGCCGTCGCCGTCCTCGGTCGTGGGATCGGGCCGGGCGCTGGTGAACAGCAGGTCGCCCGCCGCGGTGAACTCCGCCGCCGACTCGCCCTTGGCCGAACGGGTCAGGCGGTAGGGCTCGCGGTCGAGGGGGATCGCCCACAGCGCGGTGCCGTACGACTTGCCGTCCGGATTGAGCGCCTGGACCACGGAGACGAGCCGGGAGCCGTCGGGGGCGAGCTTCAGCGAGGTGACGCGAGGGATGGCTACATAGTCACGGATATCGTCAAAGGGGCTCACTTATCCGAACCTACCTGTTGGCACGACCACCGGCCTCCTGGCGGGACCACCGGCACGCCGTCCTAGGCTGGTTCACGTGGCAGATTACGACGCGTTGCTGGTGCTGTCGTTCGGCGGCCCCGAGGGGCCCGACGACGTGATGCCCTTCCTGGAGAACGTGGTCCGGGGCCGCGGCGTCCCCCGCGAACGACTGCTGGAGGTCGCCGAGCACTATCAGAGCTTCGGCGGGGTCAGCCCGATCAACGCGCAGAACCGCGCCCTGGTCGAGGCGCTGCGACCGGTGGCGGGCGTGCCGGTCTACTGGGGCAACCGCAACTGGCGGCCGTTCGGCGAGGACACCGTGCGGCGGATGGCCGACGACGGGGTGCGCAAGGCCGCGGTCTTCGCCACCTCCGCCTACGCGGGCTACTCCAGCTGCCGCCAGTACTACGAGGACATCGCCAGGATCTCCTTCGAGGGCGGCCCCGAGCTGGTCAAGCTGCGCCACTTCGGCGACCACCCCGGGTTCGTGGAGGCGATGGCCGACCACACCCGGCAGGCCCTGGAGCGGCTCCAGGACCGGGCCGGCCAGGACGACGTCCGGCTGGTGTTCACCGCCCACAGCATCCCCGTCTCGATGGCGGAGGCCTCCGGGCCGTCGGGCGGCCTGTACGAGGCGCAGCTGCGCCGCACGGCCGAGCTGGTCAACGAGGCGCTGGGCCGCACCGCGCCGTGGGACCTGGTGTGGCAGTCGCGCAGCGGCCCGCCGCAGGTGCCGTGGCTGGAGCCGGACGTCTGCGACCACCTGCGCGCGCTGGACGCCAAGGCCGTGGCGCTGGTGCCGATCGGGTTCGTCTCCGACCACATGGAGGTCGTCTACGACCTCGACACCGAGGCCAGGCAGGTCGCCGAGGAGCTCGGGCTGCCGATGGAGCGGGCCGCCACGGCGGGCATCCACCCGGCGTTCGTGCGGATGGTGCGCGAGCTGATGGACGAGCCGGAGCCGGTGCCCTGCCCGCTCACCTGCTGCCCGGCGCCGAGGCGCCGGCCCGCTCAGGCGCCCGCTCAGGTGTAGGAGCGGGCGTAGGCGTCGGCGATGCCGAGCACCTTGTCCACGTAGTCCCACGAGTGGTTGTAGTGCCAGATGGCCTTGCGCAGCTTCTCGCCGCCCTGGCCGGCCCCGGTGGAGCACAGGTAGTTGGCCGCTCCCGGCACCGCGTCGTACGGGCTCCAGATGTCCTTCTTGCCGTCGCCGTCCCCGTCCACGCCATAGGCCTTCCAGGTGGCGGGCATGAACTGCATCGGCCCGAGCGCGCCGGCGCTCGACGGGCCGTTGTTGCGGCCGTGGCTGCTCTCCACCTGGCCGATGGCGGCCAGCACGGTCCACGACAGGCCGGGGCAGCGGGTGGCGGCCTGCTTGTACAGCTCCAGATAGCTGCCCGGCCTGCCTGTGGTGACGGCGGCCTGCTCGGGCTGCTCGGGCTGCTCCCGCACCCGGGCCCGGCGCCGGTCGGCGTCGAGCAGGACGACCTGTGCGGAACGGCCGAGCGTCCGGCGCACGGCCGCCTCGCTGATCTTGCCTTCCCGGCCGTGCAGCAGCACCACCACGCCGCGGGCCAGTCCGAGCGTGCGGCCGAGCTCGGTGCCGACCAGCGCGTCGACCCCCTTCAGCCCGAGCGGGGCGGCGGCGGCCAGCCGCAGCCGGGGGCCGCCGTCGACCTGGTAGTAGGCGCCGAGCTTGAGCCCGTACGTGCGCACGGCCGCCGCGTCGGCGACGAACTCGCCCCTGGCCAGCGCGCTCCACACGCCGGGATGGTCGGCGACGGCCTTGGGCGTCCAGGAGCGGAAGTCGGCCTGGTCGACGGCGAGCAGGTTGAGCCCGGTGCCGGCCACCTTGACCGAGCCCGCGTCCACCACGATGGCCTTCTGCACGTGCTTCAGCGCGGACAGCGCGAAGCGGGTCTCCTTGGGCACCTCGGCGGGCGCGATGGCGAGCACGCGCGGCGGCGTGGGCGTCACCCCGGCGCCGCCCTCACCGAAGTCCTTGACGGGGGCGGTGGTGGGGGCCGTGGTGGGGGCCGTGGTCGGGACGAGCTCGTCGAGCCCGGCGGTCTGCCGCTCGGCCCCGCGCTTCCCCGTCTCCCGGGGAGCCGCCCGCTCCAGCGGGGCCTCGCCCATGACCAGCACCACGCCGCCTGCGGCGATCGTCACCACGAGCACGGCGGTGACCATCAGTAACACCGCACGCAAAGAGGGAAGACCGGACACCCGGGACACGTTAATCCACTCGCCGAGAAAACTGTTGCGATCCGGACAGACGATGCGCAAAGTTATGCGTTGACGTAAGGAGAAAATGCCATGATCGGGCCTTACCGGGGGTTGTTCACAGGGCCCGGGGTCAAGGGTTTCGTGCTGGCCGGGTTCATCGGACGGTGGCCGATGTCCATGCTCGGCATCGGCGTGGTGCTGCTGGTCGAGGGCCTCACCGAGTCGTTCGCGGTGGCCGGCGCCGTGTCCGCGGTGTGCAGCCTCGCCTTCGCCGTCGCCGCCCCGCTGTCCGGGCGGCTGGCCGACCGCTTCGGCCAGAGCCTGATCATCGTCCCGTTCGCCGTGGTCAACGCGCTCGCCGTGGTCGCGCTCATGCTCAGCGCCGGGCTCGGCCTGCCGGCGTGGACGCTGTACGCGGCCGCCCTGCTGACCGGCGCCACGTCGCTGTCGCTCGGGTCGATGGTCCGGGCCCGCTGGAGCCACCTGCACGCCGGATCGGCCAAGCTGCACACCGCCTTCGCCTTCGAGTCCGTCGCCGACGAGGTGATCTTCGTCACCGGGCCGGCGCTGGTCACCGTGCTGGCCACGGCCGTGAACCCGTACGCCGGCCTGGCCGTGGCGATGGTGGCCATGTTCACCGGGTCGATCGCGCTGGCGCTGCAGCGGAGCACCCAGCCACCGGTGCGGCCCGCCCGTGCGAACGGTGGCAGCGGTGGCACTCCGATCCTCATCCCCGGCGTCGCCCTGCTGTCGTGCGTCTATCTGAACCTCGGCGCGGTCTTCGGCTCGGTCGACCTGATCACGGTGGCGTTCGCCGCCGAGCACGGGGTCAAGGGCGCCTCCGGGTTCCTGCTGGCCGCGTTCGCGGGCGGGTCGCTGGTGTCGGGACTCTGGTTCGGCTCGCGCAACTGGCGGATCTCGCTGCGCGGCCGGTTCGTCCGCACGCTCGGCCTGTTCCTCGTCGGCCTGCTGCCGATCGTGTTCATCGGGCAGGTGCCGGTCATGGCGGTCGCGCTCTTCGTCGCGGGGTTCGCCATCTCGCCGACCCTCATCACCGGCTTCTCGCTGACCGAGCGGCTGGTGCCGCCGTCGCTGCTCACCGAGGGCATGGCGTGGATCTCGACCTCGATCGGGCTCGGCGTGGCGATCGGCGCGTGGGCGGGAGGCAGGCTCACCGAGATGTTCGGCGCGTCCAGCGCCTACGGGTTCTCGCTGGCGTGCGCGGCGCTCGCGGTCGTCGTGGGCGTCGGAGGTTCGGGTTTGCTGAGACTTCCCGAGGCGCCTTCACCGGTCCGGACCTGATCCGCTACCGTCGGGACATCCCTCGCATCACCCTTCACATTGGAAACAACAGTTATGTCCCGACATTTGACTTCACTTCTGGCCATTGCGGCAGTTGCGGTGCTGGCGGCTCCCGCGCCGGCGGTCGCCGCCCCCAAGGCGAAGAAGGTCGACTGCTCGCAGGTGAAGTGCGTGGCGCTCACCTTCGACGACGGGCCGGGCAAGTACGCGGGCACCCTGCTGGACACCCTGAAGAAGTACGACGCCAAGGCCACGTTCTTCCTCCAGGGCCAGTACGTGAAGAGCCGCCCCTCCTACGTCAAGCGGATGGTGAAGGAGGGGCACGCGATCGGCAACCACGGCTACTCCCACCCCGACTTCACCAAGTCGTCCGAGGCCACGATCCGCAGCGAGATCAAGAAGACCAACGACGAGATCAAGAAGGCGGCCGGGGTCGAGCCCAAGCTGCTGCGTCCCCCGTACGGGCTGTCGGACCTCACGGTCCAGGACATCGCGGCCGAGTTCGGCATGCCGATCATCCTGTGGACCGGCGGCTCGCGCGACTGGGAGTCGAGGAACGAAGAGAAGATCAAGAAGCAGACCCTGTCGGTCGCCAAGGGCAACAGCATCGTCCTCATGCACGACTGGGTGAAGCAGACGGTGGACTCGATGCCCTCGATCATCAAGACGCTGCAGCGCAGCGGATACCACCTGGTCACCGTCGACGACGTCATCAAGGGCGAGGACCTCAAGGCCGGCGACGTCTTCCCGCTACCTGAAGGCTGGGAACAGTGAGTATTGTTCACGTTTAACGTGACCATGCTCCAGCCAGGGAGAGCCTCCTCATGGCGTTCACCAACTGGGCGGGCAACCAGACCTGCTCCCCCGCCGAGGTGCGCACCCCCGCGTCCGCCGGGGACGTGGCGCGCGCCGTCCGGGACGCGGCGGCGGGCGGGCGGCGGCTGCGCATGGCCGGCACGGGCCACTCCTTCACCGGGGTGGCCCTGACCGACGGGATCCTGCTGCGCCCCGAAGGGCTCACCGGGGTCCGCTCCTGGGCCGGGGACCAGGTCACCGTGCTGGCCGGCACCCCGCTCAGGACGCTGAACACGCTGCTGGCCGAGCGCGGCCTGGCCCTGGCCAACATGGGCGACATCACCGAGCAGACGGTCGCGGGCGCCATCCAGACGGGCACGCACGGCACCGGCCGCGAGGCCGGCGGCCTGGCCGACCAGGTGACCGGCCTGGAACTGGTGACGGCCGACGGCTCGACGGTCACCGTCGCACCCGGCGAGGACCTGTTCGACGCCGCCCGGGTCGGGCTGGGCGCGCTCGGCGTGCTCACGGCGGTCACCTTCCGGGTGGAGCCGGCGTTCCTGCTGCACCACCGGCGCCGGCGGATGCCGCTCAGCCGCATCCTCGACTCGCTCGACGCCCTGACCGGCGAGCACGAGCACCTGGACTTCTTCTGGCTGCCGCACACCGACGCGTGCCTGGTCAAGACCAACAACCGGCATCCGGGGCCGGCCGCGCCGCCGAGCGCGTTCCGGCACTGGCTGGACGCCGTGTTCCTGGAGAACACCGTGTTCGGCGCCGCCTGCGCGGTCGGCGCGCGCCTGCCGGGCCTGATCCCCCGGATCAACGCCGTCAACGCCGCGGCCCTGGGCGACTCCGAGTGCGTCGACGCCTCGTACAAGGTCTTCACCGCGCGGCGGGACGTGCGGTTCCTGGAGACCGAGTACGCGATCCCGCGCGAGCGGCTGGGGCAGGCGCTGCGCGAGACGCGCGACCTGATCGACCGGATGGGCTGGAAGATCACCTTCCCGGTCGAGGTGCGGGTGACACCGCCGAGCGACGCCTGGCTGTCGACCGCGTACGGCAGACCGACCGCGTACGTGGCCTGCCACATCTACCGGCGGACCCCGAACCCGGCGTACTTCGAGGGCGTCGAGGAGATCATGACCAGGCTGGGCGGCCGACCGCACTGGGGCAAGCTTCACACCAGGGACGCCGCGTACCTCTCGGGCGTGTATCCGCGTTTCGCCGATTTCACCGCCCTGCGCGACCGGCTGGACCCGGACCGCCTCTTCGGCAACGACTACCTGGACCGGGTGCTCGGCCCCTGACGCGGGACGGCCCGGTGGGTCTGCCCCGGGTAAAGAACCGGCGCGCGAACAGGCGGGAGCGCGTGTCACGCCCCCGCGCGAGCGGCGGGCGGGGCAGCCTGGTCCATCGTGCCCCGACGTTCCGGCCCGGCCGCCGCGCACGTGCCCGCGGCCCCTTTCACCTGCGCCGCCACCTGTGCTGCCGCCGCCGTGACCACCGCCGTGACCACCGCGCCGCCACGCCGCGCCGTTCGGCCCGCCGCGGCCGGGGAGACCGGGCCGCGCGCCCGTCTTCTGGCGGCGGGCCGCCGTCCGATGCGCCACAATCCGACGAGGACGCCCGACCTCCTCCTGCGCACGGGCGGTCTCTGAAAGGATGGAATCGTCAAATGTGACCGGCGTCACATCGCCCCGGAGCTATCCCGGCAAGGCGATGTTCGGACATGCCGGGTACGGTGCTGGCAGGCAACCGGCACACGCGAGAGACTCAAGGGTCCGGGGGAAGAATGACGACGCTGACGAAGGGACTCGCATGCAGGAGCTCCGACTCGTCGCGGTGAGTGAGGACGGCACCTACCTCGTGCTGGCAACAGCCGGGCGGGGCACGCGCTTCACTCTTCCTGTGGACGATCGGCTCCGTGCTGCCGTCCGTGGCAACTTCTCCCGTCTCGGTCAGTACGAGATCGAAGTGGAGAGCCCGTTGCGCCCCAAGGAGATCCAGGCCCGCATCCGTGCCGGGGAGACAGCGGAGGAGATCGCCGCCACGGCCGGCATCCCGGTCGAGCGGGTCCGCTGGTTCGAGGGGCCGGTGCTCCAGGAGCGTGAGTACGTCGCCCAGCAGGCGCAGCGCGTCACGGTCCGCATGCCCGGCGAGACCGCGGCCGGCCCGACGCTGGGCGAGCTGGTGGCCGAGCGGCTCACCCGGCGCGGCGTGCCCACCGACGAGATCGACTGGGACTCCGCCAAGCGCGACGACGGCCTGTGGCGGGTCAAGCTCGGCTACGTGTGGAACGGTCACACGCGCCACGCCGAATGGCTCTTCGACCCCCGCCGCCGCCACGTGACCCCGCACGACGACGAGGCCCACCGCCTGTCGTCGGCCGACTTCGACCCCGATCCCGTGGTGGAGGACACCACGGTGACCCCGTTCGCGCCCCGGGTGGCCAAGCTGCAGCCGGTGCCGCCGCTGGCGTCCGACCCGCTGCCGTTCCCGTCCGTGATCAGGCAGGAGTCCGAGCCCGAGAAGCCGGCGGTCGGCTACGACCCACGGGCCCGCGAGCTGCCCGTCGACCTGCCGCCGTCCGCCTACGACCCCGACCCGGCGCCGCCGGCCCGCGACGACGCCCGCCGCGGCCCTTCCTCCTGGCTGCCGGACCTGGGCCCGTCGCGGCCCCAGCCCTTCTACGCGCCCGCCGACGACCGGGTCACCCGTGACCGCTCGTCCGGCCCCGGCCATCGGGTCGCCGACGACCGCCCCGCCGCACCGCAGCCCTTCACACCACAGCCGGACCACGGACGCCCCCACCCGGGTACGCCCCACCCCGGCCGCCCCACCACGCCCGACCCCGGCCCGACCGGCACACACCCCGCATCCCATCGGGAGCCCGCGCCCCGCCCAGAGACGGCGTCCCACCCCGAGACGGCGTCCCGCCCAGAGGCAGCGTCCCGTCCCGAGACGGCGCCTCGTCCAGAGGCCGCGCCTCGTCCGGAGCCTGCGTCGCATTCGGAGCCTCCGTCCCGTCCGGAGACCGCCTCCCGTGCGGAGCCTGCGGACGGCCGACCGGCTCAGCTGGCGTTCACCGACGCCGCTCCGGCCGGCGCGGAGCCGTCGCCGACCACCAGTCATCGTGAGAACACCGCACCGGCGTCCGCGCAGACCCCGGCGCCCTCGACTTCGACCGCCGCCGGGTCTCCGGAAGCTGTCGCGCCGTCTCCGGAGGCTGCCGCGCCGTCTTCAGAAACCGCCGCGCCGTCTTCCCAGCCTGCGGCGACCTCCGCCGCCGGCACCGCGACGCCCACCGACACCGCCGGCAGCGCATCCGGCACGCGCGACGACTCGACCGACGAGCCTGAGGCAGCGACCGGGCAGCCGACGTCATCCGAGCAGGCGTCACCGGGAGCCCAGACCGAAGCGTCACCCACGCGGACGGCACCAGCGGCGCAGACAGGATCGGCAGGGCAGACAGGACCAGCCGCGCAGACAGGACCCGCCGGGCAGACAGGACCGGCCGGGCAGACTACGACGCCGCCTGCACAGCCGACCCCGGCCGCGCGGCCCGGAACCCCGCCACAGACCACCTCGGCCGAGCAGGCCGGAGTTTCGCCCGTCCCGGCAGGACCGGCGGAGCGGACGGAACCTGCCACGCGAACGGAGGTCCCGCCTGCGGGCCCGGTCACGCGGACCGAGACCTCGCCCGAACGGACGGTCACATCGCACGGACAGGCCGAAGCCGCGCCCGCGCAGCCTGAGCCACCCGTCGCCCGGCCTGTGGCTGCGGAAGCGGCGACTTCGACCGCCGATGACGTGACGGCCGGAGCCGCCGAAACCGACGGCGGGACCGGAGCCCTCCACACGGACGGCGTGGCAGGGGCCGCCGACGCGGACGGCGTGACCGGCCAGGCGGCAGCCGCAGCAGAGGGTGCTGCGACCGCTCACCCGGCGGCCACCGACGCCGCGGGCGCGATCTCCAAGGCTGGAGATGCGACCGCCGCCCCTGCCGGCACCGCCGCCACGGCAGGGAACGCGACCGCCGCCGCTGCCGACTCCGAGGCCGGGGACGCGACCACCGTCACTGCCAACCCCAAGGCCGAGGACGCGACCGCCGCCAAAGCGACTGCCGGTGCCAAGGCCGGGGACGCGACCTCCGACTCTCCGAACACCCACGCCCACGCTGGAGGCGCGACTGCCGCCACCGCCGGGGCTGAGGGTTCGAAGGGCGACGCAGCGGACTCCACTGGTGACACCGCGGCCGGGGAAGCCCTCGCTGCGGCGACGGCCGCCGGGGTCGGGGAGTCCCCGGCTGAGGCCGCCGCCCGTGAGCTGGAGGACTCCAAGGCCGACGCGCCGAACCGGGAGCCGGCCGTCCACGCGCCGGCTGCCAGCGGGTCGGAGGTCGCCGACGCTCCCGCCGTACGTGAGGAGCCGGAAAGCCAGGCCGCCCCCGTACGGACCGGAGCGCCCGCGAAGAAGGCGGCCGGGCCGGAACCGGCGGGAGGTGGACGCAAGCCGCAGCCCAAGGGCGGCAAGGCGGTGCCCGCGGCCCGGACGAGCAAGGACGACCAGGTCAAGCAGGAGTCTCCGGCCAAGGAGGAGCCGCCGGCCCCGACACCCGCGCCCAAGCCGGCCCCGGCTCGGCAGGCGCGCAAGGGTTCGCGTGGCCGCCGCGCCTCGGTGCCGACGTGGGACGAGATCATGTTCGGCGCCCGCCGCCAGGACTGACGCCGCAGCCGCGAGCGCTTTCCGCCACACCCGTGACCGACCGGCCCGGAGACGCCGGATCTCAGGGGAAGCGCTCAACCGCGCCACGCACGGCCGCCCGCCAACCTCCGGCATCGACCAGCTCAAAGAGCACGAGCCGGGAACCCCGGGGGGCGGGTCAGCCGGAGGTGGGTGGGCGAGGGGTGCCGGTGGGCGGGGCGTTCAGGAACGGGGCCAGCCATTCGGGTGTCACCTCGGCGGGGAAGTCCCTGGCCTGGGCCGCGGAGACGTCGATGGCCGAGTAGCCGCCCTTGCCGGCGCCGGCCCCCACGGTCAGGGTGAAGACTCCCGCCCGCCGCTGGAACCAGGTCTGGCGGAGCCGCCAGCCCACCACGGCACGCCGTTCGACGACCGCCATGGACCGTCTGAGGGAGCCGGAGCGTACCGCCACCCGCTCGCCGTCATAGCCGTGGCCGAGCGAGCGGTACCGGTCGAGCCCGAGCGGAACCCCGAGAGCGGCCAGGATCAGCGCCGCCACGAGCAGCACCGACCACACGGCGGACCCGGTCAGCAGGAGCAGCAGTCCGGCCGCCGCCGCCGGGATGAGCCAGGGGAAGACGGCTCTGAACAGGCGGCGGTTGCGGGCGACCGGCGGGTGGGGGCGCAGGCTGGACCGGTAGGGGCCGATGGCCTCGCCGGTGACCGTGGTGGCGTCGGCGCGCGGGACGACAGGCAGAAGCTGGCCGCGGGTCTCGGAGTCGCCGAGGCCGGTGACGATGGCCCAGGCGCGGACCACGCCGACCCAGCGTTCGGCGAGCCCGTCGACGATCTCGTAGCCGCGCACCCGCCGCGACTCCAGCGACACGCTGCGCCGGTTGATCAGCCCGCGCTCGGCCACGAGGTAGCCGTCGCGCCGCTTGAGCCGGAAGTCCCAGTTGAAGACCGCGTACATGACGCCGCCCGCGAACGGCATCGCGGTCACCAGCAGGACCACGGCCGCCACCAGCAGCGACGGGCGCGCCCACAGCCACTGGCCGACGTTCCAGGCGGCGTCCTGGCCGAAGCCGAGATCGTCGCCCCACTGGAAGGCCAGGCCGATGGCGCCGCCGACGAGCGCGAACGGGGTCAGCAGGTACGCGCCCGACAGCGGCCCGTACAGCAGCCACCTGCGCGGGACGGCGAAGATGACGCGCTCGGCGGGTCCGGCGTCGGCGGCGCTCTCCACGGCGGGCCCGGCGTCGGACGCGGGGGCGGTGCCGGCGCGGCGCAGCAGGAGGGGTCTGAGCCGTTCGGCCTCCTGGACGGTGATGCCGTCGAGGGTGGCCTCGCCGTCTCCGCCGGTCGCGCCCGTGTCGATCTTCAGGACGGACAGGCCGAGGAGGCGGTGCATGGGCGGGGTGGACACGTCGACCCCGCGTACCCGCTCCAGCGGGATGGTGCGGATCGAGCGGCTGATGAGCGAGCGTTTGATCTCCACCCGGTCGCCCACGATCTCGTACGTGAACGTCGCCCACCGGATGACGGCGACCACCACGGTCCCGACCAGCCCGAGCGCCGCCCACAGGTAGGACCGGGACGAGAAGCCGCCCACCACGAGCACGCCGACCAGCGGCACCAGCAGCGAGGGCAGCATCCGTACGGGGTCGATGAGCAGCACTTTCGGGCTCAGCCGCAGCGGCACCGGAAACGGCCCCGGCGGCACGCCCCCGTACGGACCGGGCGGAGCGCCTTCAGGCGGACCGGGCGGGGTGGTTCCGTACGGCATTCCCTCATGAGGCCCCTCACCCGCACCACCGACGGGCGGGGGGCCGTCGTCCGCGCGTTCCGGTGAGCCGCTCGCGCCGCCGGACGGCGGGACCGGGGGCTGGTCGGCGGGGTTGGTCATGTCGCGTCGTCCCTGAGTTGCTCGGCCCGGCGCGCCAGCGCCTCCGCCAGTTCCGCCGCCACCCGGAAGTCCAGTCCTTTGATCGTCGACGATCCGGCGTGGGAGGCGGTGCGGATCTCCAGCGTCGCCAGCCCCAGCATCCGTTCGAGCCATCCCTGCCCCTTGTCGACGGTCTGGATGCGGCTGACCGGCACGAACACCCACTCCCTGGTCAGGAATCCCTGCCGCGCGTAGACGACGTCACCGGACAGCTCCCACCGATGCACCGCGTACCGCACGAACGGCTCGGCCACCAGGAACGGCGTGGTCAGCACCGCCACCGTGACCGGCAGCAGCCACGGCCGCGCGGCGAACCACTCCGGCACCCAGGCCCATCCGCTGCCGCCGACCCACCCGCCGGCCAGCACCGACCCGCCGACGAGCAGCACGAACCCGAACAGCGCCTCCAGCAGCCAGAGCCCGCGGGCCCGGGGGGAGACGCGGTTGGCGGGGTCGCGCAAGGGACCTGATGACGTCACAAGGCCAGCTTAGGGCTCGCGTCATGTCAGCGATCTGTCAGCGGTGTCCGGATCGGCGTCGTGAGGATGTCAGTGCCCTCCGGCAGAGTGGTGCCCATGACAGGGAATCACTATGCGATTGAGGCTCAGGGCCTGGTCAAACGCTATGGGGAGACCAGAGCGCTCGACGGCGTCGACCTGGCCGTGCCCGCGGGCAGGCTGCTGGGCGTGCTGGGCCCCAACGGGGCGGGCAAGACCACGGCGGTGCGCATCCTGGCGACGCTGCTGACGCCCGACGCCGGCCGGGCGTCGGTGCACGGGTTCGACGTGACGAGCCAGGCCCACCAGGTGCGCTCGATGATCGGACTGACGGGCCAGTACGCGGCGGTCGACGAGATGCTGACCGGCGTCGAGAACCTCTTGATGATCGGCCGGTTGCTGGGCCTGTCCAGGGGTGACGCGCGGCGGCGGGCGGCGGCGCTGCTGGAGCGGTTCCATCTGACCGACGCGGGCGGCCGGGCCGCGAAGACCTACTCCGGAGGCATGCGCAGGCGGCTCGACCTGGCGGCGAGCCTCGTCGGCAGCCCGCAGGTGCTGTTCCTGGACGAGCCGACGACCGGACTCGACCCGCGCAGCCGCACCGAGCTGTGGGGGGTGGTGCGGGGGCTGATGGCCGACGGCGTGACCGTGCTGCTGACCACGCAGTATCTGGAGGAGGCCGACCAGCTGGCCGACGACATCGTGGTGTTCGACCACGGCAAGGTGATCGCCTCGGGCACGTCCGACCAGCTCAAGGCCACCACGGGGGCGCAGGTGCTGGAGGTGCGGCCGGCCGCCGAGCATCAGTTGCCGACGGTGTCCGCGGTGGTCGAGGAGGTCGTGGGCGACCCTCCGGAGGTGTCGGGAGGGCGGGTCACGGCCGCCGTGCGCGACCCCGCCGTGGTGCCGGCGATCGTCCGCCGCCTCGACGACCTGGGGATCATCGCCTCCGAGCTGACGCTGCGCAAGTCCAGTCTCGACGAGGTCTTCCTGGCCCTGACCGGGCACCGCGCGGAGGAGCGCGAAGCCGGCGACGAGAAGGTTGACGACCTGGAGGTCTACGCGTGACCGCGATGACGTTGCCGGCGCCGCCCAGGCGGGTGAGCGCGGGCGCCACGGTGAGCCAGACGCTGACGCTGGCCTGGCGGAGCCTGGTGCAGATCAAGCACAACCCGTGGGAGCTGCTGGATCTGAGCATCCAGCCCATCATGTTCCTGCTGCTGTTCACCTACGTGTTCGGCGGCGCGATCTCCGGGTCGACGGGCGACTACCTGCAGTTCGCGCTGCCCGGCCTGCTGGTGCAGAACGCCCTTTTCTACACCCTGTCCACGGCCATCGGCCTCAACACCGACATCTCCAAGGGCGTCTTCGACCGGCTCCGCAGCCTGCCGATCGCCCGCTCCGCGCCGCTGACCGGCCGGATCATCGCCGACACGTTCAAGCAGGTGTGGGCGTTCGCGCTGCTGGTCGGGTTCGGCATGGTGCTCGGCTTCCGGGTGACCACCGGGGTGGCCGGGTTGCTGGGGGCGCTGGCGCTGCTCGTGGTGGTGGCGCTGGCCATGTCGTGGATGTCGGTGCTGATCGGGCTCAAGGCGTCCAACCCGGAGAAGGTGCAGATGTTCTCCTTCTCGGTGATGATGCCGCTGACCTTCACCAGCAGCGCGCTGGTCGATCCCGCCACGTTCCCCGGCTGGCTGTCGGCCTGGGCCGAGGTCAACCCGGTGACGCATCTGTCCGACGCGATCCGCGGCCTGCTGATCGGCGGCGCGGTGGCCGGGCCCACGCTGATCTCGCTGCTGTGGGCGGCGGGGTTCATGGTGGTGTTCGCGCCGCTGGCGATCAGGGTCTTCCGCCGTCACGTGTGAATGGGATCATTCACACGTGCATGCCGAGTCCGACGATCTCGTCCTGGCTCATCAGGCGGCCGCGTTCGCGGTGGCGGGCGAACTCCCGCTCCCCGAGCGCGGCCACGGCGTCGGCGGTGATCCGCACATGATCGTGGTCCACGACCATGTGCGAGCCCTTGATCGTCTCGGCGCCGCCGAGCAGCGCCGCCGCGTCCTCGGGCCGTCCCGCCGCCATCGCCACAGCGGCGCAGGAGATCACGACGATGCCGATGAGCTGCGCGTCGTGCCCCTCGGTCGCCTGCTCCAGCGCGAGCGCGAGCAGGCGCCGCGCTCGCGGCAGGTCGCCGTCGTGCACGGCGGCCAGGGCGACGGAGGTGTTGACCGCCGACACCATCTGGATCGGCGCTCCCGGAACCCGTTCCATGAGCGCCCGCGCCCGCGCGAAGTGCTCGCGCGCCCCTTCCAGGTCGCCGTCCTGACGGTGGAACTCGCCCCAGATGGCCGCCACGCCCGCCTCGCCGATCTCGTCGCCGCTGTCCCGTATCGTCCGGGTGAGCTCGTGCAGCAGGCGTTCGGCCTCCTCGCGGCGGCCGAGCAGGTTCAGCCCGAGCACCACCTGGGCCCGCATGTAGGCGGTGTCCTCCACGCTGCCGAGCTCGTCCACCAGTTCCAGCGCGCCCTTCATGACCTCCAGCCCGCGTTCGGACTCGCCGCGCAGGAAGTACACGTTGGACAGGGTCGAGCAGGCGTTGGCCGTCCCCCACCGGTCGCCGACGACGCGGTAGGCGTCGAGCGCGGCCCGCGACTCACGCTCGGAGTCCTCCAGCCGCCCGGACGCGTAGTGGACGAGCCCGCGCAGCAGCCGCCCGGTGGCCACCACCCACGGGTCGGTGTGGCGGTCCATCTCCCACACGAGCGCCTCGTCCTTGGGCCGGCCGCTGCCGTAGAGCACGAACAGCGGCCCGGCCAGCGCCATCAGCGGGTGCGACGGGGTCTCGCCGCCCAGGCGACGCGTCTCCTCCAGCGCCTGCCGGCTCTCCTCCCAGGTCAGCTGGGTGCCGTAGCCGTTGAGCACGTACACGACCAGGGCCACGGCTCTGGCCGCGCCGTCGGCGTCCGGCCCCGCGGCGGACAGCGCCTCGCGGGCGCGTGCGGCGGCCTCGGCCCGGTGCCCGCGCAGCCACCAGTACCAGCCGAGCGCGCCGACCAGGCGCAGGCCCAGCTCGGCGTCGCCGCCGCCGACGGCCCAGCGCAGCGCGGCGGCGAGGTTCTCGTGCTCGGCGGTGAGCTCGGCCAGCCGGTCGAGCTGCTCCCCGGTGCGCAGCCCCGGTTCGGCCGTCTCGGCCAGGCGGGTGAACCAGTGGGCGTGGGCCCGCCACACCGCGTCGAGCTCGCCCGACTCGGCCAGGCGTTCGGCTGCGTAGGCGCGGATGGTCTCCAGCATCCGGTATCGGCCGCCGTCGAACACCACGAACGACTTGTCGACCAGCCGGGCCAGCGGGTCCAGCACGTCCCCGTACAGGTGCTCGATCGTGGCGAGCGTCGCGCCGCCCGCGAACACCGAGAGGCGGCGGCCGAGCGTCCGCTCCTGCTCGTCCAGCAGGTTCCAGCTCCATTCGACCACGGCGCGGAGCGTCTGGTGGCGCGGCTGCGCGGTGCGGCTGCCGCTGCTGAGCAGCCGGAACCTGTCGCCGAGCCGCGCGGCGATCTCCTGCGCGGTCAGCGACCGCAGCCGGGCCGCGGCCAGTTCGATGGCGAGCGGCATGCCGTCGAGCGCCCGGCAGATGGCGGCGACGGCCCCGGCGTCGGCGCCCACCCGGTAGCTGGGACGCACGCCGGCGGCCCGGTCGGCGAACAGCCTGACGGCCGGGTAGGCGGCGGCCTGGCCCGGAGAGGCGTCCGCGGGCGGCAGGCCGAGCGGGGGCAGGGCCCAGGTGACCTCGCCGGTGATGCCGAGCGGCTCACGGCTGGTGGCCAGGACGCGGACCCCCGGGCAGTCAGCGAGCAGCCGGTCGGCGACCAGGGCCGCGTGCTCGACCACGTGCTCGCAGTTGTCGAGGACGACGAGCGGCCGCCGGTCGCGCAGCGCCGCCGTCAGCCGGTCGAGCGGCTCCCTCGGTACGGCGGCGCCGCCCATGGGGGCGAACACCGCGTCGCGTATCCCCAGCGCCCCGACCAGGCTCCGCACGACCTCGGCGGCGTCCTGGGCGGCGGCCAGCTCCACGAGCCACACCCCGTCGGGAGTGTCGGGCTCCACGGCCTCGGCGATCTCCAGGGCCAGCCGGGTCTTGCCCGCGCCGCCGGGGCCGACGAGGGTGACCAGGCGGTTGCCCGCCAGCAGGCGGGCGGTGTGGCGCAGGTCCTCCTCCCGGCCGACGAAGCTGGTCAGCCTGGCCCGCAGGTTCCCCCTCCGGCGCGCCGCCTCCGGGGGACGGTCCGCGCCGGGCCCGCCCCTGGGCGCGGCCGCCTCCGGCGTCTCTCCGGGAGCTGCCGACGGGCTCGATCCCCGGTGTCCGGGGACGGCGCGCAGGATGGTGAGGTGGAGTTCGGCCAGGCCGGGGGACGGTTCGGCGCCCAGCTCGTCGCGGAACGTGCGCCGGGCGGACTCGTACGCCGCCAGCGCCTCGACCCGCCGGCCCGACTCGTACAGGACCCTCATGCGCAACCCGTGCAGGCGCTCGCGCAGCGGATGGGCGGCGAGCAGCCCCGACAGCTCTTCCAGCAGGCCGGAGTGCCGGCCGAGCCGCAGCTCGGCCTCGACGCGGTCCTCCGCCACCGCCAGCCTGCGGCTCTCCAGCCGGGCCGCGTCGGCGGCGATCAGGTCGCCGGACAGCCCCGCCAGCGCGGGCCCGCGCCACAGCGCCAGCGCCTCGTCCATGGCCGCCCAGATCTCCGCGGGGGCGCCGTCGGACTTGGCCAGGCTCTCGAACCGCCACGCGTCCACCTGGTCGGGCCGGGCACGCAGCGCGTAGCCCGGCGGGGCGGACACCAGCACCGAGGCCTCCTCGCGGGGAGCCCGGCGGGGTTCGAGGACGCGCCGCAGCCGGGAGACGTATCCCTGGATGGTCGACAGGGCCTGCGCGGGCGGCTCGCCCGGCCAGAGCTCGTCGATGAGGGTGTTCACGGGCACGGCCCGGCCGCCGGCCACGATCAGGCGGGCGAGCACCGCCCGCTGGCGCTGGCCGCCGAGGTCGAGGGGGGTGCCGTCCGCCCAGGCCTGGAACGGTCCGAGCGCGGTGAAAGTCAACATTGTGGGCATAAGACTAGGACCATCCAGACGTGCAGGTAAATGAGAGCTTATTGCGCCGGGAGGTCCGCGCCGACCACCGTCCCGCCGCCTTCACGGGCCCGGACCGTGCACGTTCCGCCCAGTTCGGCGGCGCGCTCGCGCATGGACCCCAGCCCGACGCCCGCGCGGACGTCCGGCGGCAGGCCGATCCCGTCGTCGGTCACGGTGACCCGCAGCATCCTGTCGCCACGTTCCAGCCGGACCGTCACGGCGGACGCGGCGGCGTGCTTGCGCGCGTTCGTCAGCGCCTCCTGGACGATCCGGTACGCGGCCACCTCGACCGCCGCGGGCAGGCCGGTCAGGTCGCCGACGGTCTCCACCGCGGTCGCCGGCCCCTCAGGCGTACCGGCCAGCTCCTCGATCGCGCCGGTCAGGCCCAGCTCGTCGATCGCCGGCGGGCGCAGCCCGTACACGAGCTGCCTGATGTCGGCGCTGATCGCGTCCATGCCGGTGCGCAGGTCGCTCAGCAGCCGATCGGCCTGCTCGGGGGAGCGGCGCAGGGACAGCCGGGCCGCGTTGATCAGCATCGCCATCCCGGTGAGCGACTGGCCCAGCCCGTCGTGCAGGTCGCGGCGCAGGCGGCGGCGCTCCTCCTCGCGCGCCGCCAGGATGCGCTGCCGCGACCGCTGCACGGCCGCGGTCATGCGCACCGCGTGCGCGGCGTCGGCGATGTACGGGGAGAGCGTCGCGAGCACCCGCTCGTCGTGCGCGGCGGGGAAGCGGCGCCGGGCCGTCCCGCCGACGAGCAGCAGCCCGACCGGCTCGCCGTGCCAGACCAGCGGGATTCTCCTGGCCACGGGCTCGGGCGAGCCCGTGGCCACGGTCGCGCCGTCCAGCTCCACCGCCACCCCCGTCACCGACAGCCCCTCACGCAGCACCTCCAGCGTCGCCAGCAGCCCGTGCCCCGGATCGACCCGCTGCAGGCGGTGCTTGAGCCGCTCGGCCAGCTCCGCGGGCACCCCGGTGCCGCCGTAGAGCAGGCGGTCCACGCCGCGCTGCAGCGCCTGCCGCATCGGATGGAAGAACGCCCCGGCGAACAGCGCCGCCGCCAGCCCGGCGATCGAGTGCACCTCGGCCAGGAACAGGCTGGAGGCGGCCCCCACCGCCAGGTAGACGGAGGTGACGACCAGGGCGAGCCCGGTGCCGACCACGGCCCGGCTGATCAGGGTGTCGATGCCGAACAGCCGGTAGCGCAGCACCGCCACGGCGATCGCCGCCGGGATCAGCGGGATGCCGAACGAGGCCGTCCACCAGGCCGCCCCGCCGAGCATCCACGGGACCAGCAGCCCCGGCAGGGTGACCAGCAGCCACAGGATCTGCCGCCGCTCGATCGCGTCGCCCCGGGCGAACCGCACGGCCAGCGAGGTGAACGCCAGCGCCATCCCGGCGGTGACCAGGACGTGGGAGGCCTCCCTGAGCTCCCGGTCCACGGTCAGGAGCGCGGCCCAGTCGAGCAGGTGACCCGTCACCGCCGGCACGACCGCCCACCGCCAGCGCCGCGACGGCAGCCGGCCCGCCGGGTAGAGCAGGGGCAGCAGCACGCCGAGCGAGAGCTGGCACGCCTGCCAGGTGGACTCGACCACGATCCAGGCCCACCCCGGGTCCCCGTACAGGGCGATGAGGTTGGCGGACAGGATGTTCGCGGCGGCGCTCACGCCGCCCGCGCAGAGCAGCCACCCGATGACCAGCCGCGGCCTGCGGTGGACCAGGATCGCGCCGAACACCGGGAACGCGGTGCCGGCCACGTCCTCCGGCGCGAACGGGAGCGGCGTGTACGGCGCGGGCGGCAACCGGGCGGTCACCCAGATGTTGGCGAGCTCCAACGCGATGGCGAGGGTCGCGAGCCCGATCGCCGCACCGCGCGCCGCCCGTGCGTGGCGCATGAAATCCGTCCTCCCAGCCTGCAGGCTGGGAGGAAATTATCGGGGCCGGGCCAACGACGAATCAAAATCCGTTCAACGGCGCCGGATCGCGGGGCCGATCGCGAGCATCCCCGCCGCGGCGGCCAGGCCGATCCCGCCCACCGTGAACCAGAGCGCCGGCTGCCCGCCCGCCTCCAGCAGGGCGCTGCCCAGCAGCGGGGCCAGCATCCCGGCCGCCGACCAGGCGAACCCGAACAGCCCCGCGTACCGGCCGCGCAGGTGCGCCGGGGCGAGCCTGGTCAGGATCGTCCCGGCGATGCCCGCGGTGATGATCTCACCCGCGGTCCACACGGCGATGGTGACCGCCAGCATGGCCGTGCTGGTGACGAAGGACGTCAGCGCGAAGCCCACGCCCATGACGGCCATCCCCGCCGCCAGCGGCCACGGACAGGCCGCGGGCCTGGGTGAGGAACACGCCGGTGAACGGCAGCGCCATGGTCCCCAGCCGGTTGACCAGCGTGCCGCCCCACAGGGCCCAGAAGGGCCGGGGCAGCCCGCCGAAGGCGGCGCGCAGGAAGGACGGCTTCACGGGGGCGGTGGTGGTCACCCGGACAGGTTCCGGCTCCTGGCACACCCGGTCGAACGATTTAGGAAATGCTAAAAGCATGGCAGTGACCTGGGTGCTCAAGCCGGAGGACGTGGCCCGGATCCGGTTCGCGTTCTCGCCGCTTTGGGAGCTGGTGGCGAGCCTGCGCACGCTCCAGGACCCGGCCAGGCAGGCCCTGCACCTGCCCTGGCTCACCTGCGTGCGGCCCCGGCTGGCCGGTCTCGACCTGGACGAGCTGCTCGCGCTGGTGCCCCCGACCGCGAGTTCTGGCCGCGCGTCCACGCGCTGCTCGAACGCGACGTGCTGCGCCGTTCGCGGGAGCTCGCCGGCGGCGGCGCGCGCGAGCTGTTCGCCTCGCTCGACCCGGCCGTGACCTGGTCCGCGGGCAAGCTCGTGGTCGACCGGCCCTGGTGCAACGACGACGCCTCGCTCCACGGCGACGGCCTGGTGCTGGTGCCGAGCGCGTTCTTCTGGCCGTCGGTGGCCGTCATGTCCGCCCCCTACCAGTCGATGCTCGTCTATCCGGTGCTCGGCGTCGGCACGCTGTGGGAGCAGGGCCCGCCGCCCGCGCCCGGCGCGCTCGCCGCGCTCATCGGCCGCAGCCGCGCCCGGATCCTGCTCGCCCTGGCCGAGCCGACCACCACCACGGCGCTGGCCGGGCGCATAGCGCTGACGCCCGGCGCGGTCAGCCAGCACCTGACCGTGCTCAGCGGCAGCGGCCTGGCCGTCGGCATGCGGGTCGGCAAGCAGGTCGTCTACCGGCGCACCGCCACCGGCGACGCCCTCGCCCGCGCGCCTCAGGCGTACCGGGACGACTCCAGCAACCAGTCGAGGTGGGCCCGCGGCGCCGCGAGGTAGGCGCAGGCCACCTTGCTGACGTCCCTGGCCGTGCCCGGAGCCAGGTCGTCCAGCGGCAGCCGCCGCGCCGCCCGGCTCATGTCGCGGCACCGTTCGGCGATCCGGTCGAGCACCCAGCCGACCGCGTCGCGCTCGCCCAGGCCCAGCTCGCGCATCGCGATCACGACGAGGTTGTGGCCGTCGCCGTGCTCCTTCGGCCGGGAGGCCACGTCGTTGCACCAGGCGGTGATGTCGCTGCAGGAGTTCACCAGCTCCTGCCACGGCTCTGACCGGTGCACCCAGGCCGGCACCTCCACCCGCAGGCACGGCTCCACCAGGTCGTACAGGTAGGGGCCGACCGTGCCCCTGCGCAGCATCGGGTAGTCGGCCAGCGTCGGCGCCCTGCCCGCCGCCCGGTTGTCGGCCTCGGTGCGGCAGGCGTAGTGCTGGCGCTGCAGGTTGACCGCGAACCGGCGGCGCCACTGGTCGCTCATCCGCGCGCTCGTCACCCGCCACAGGTCGGCGAAGGCCGCCTCCAGCGGATGGCCGGCCGACCCCTCCAGCATCCCCTGGAACACCTCCAGCGGGCACGGGCCCTCGTCCAGCTCGTCGTCCAGGTGGAACA
Source organism: Nonomuraea corallina (assembly GCF_027620315.1). Lineage (GTDB taxonomy): Bacteria > Actinomycetota > Actinomycetes > Streptosporangiales > Streptosporangiaceae > Nonomuraea > Nonomuraea corallina. The sequence goes on from NZ_JAPNNL010000015.1 coordinate 50,429, forward strand.
GCCACGTCAGCCACTGCGCGAACAGCGCCGCCGCCGCCGCGTCGAACTCGGCGAACGCCCGCCCCGCCATCCGGTGGAAGCCGACCTCCGGATCGGCGCGCAGCCCTGTCCGGCGCGCCCAGTCGATCACCGCCGCCTCGATCGCGTACACGGCCGGGTGCATCCGGCACGGCGCCGCCATGGCCGGCACCCGCTCGATCAGCGGCAGCAGCGCGGCGGCGGCCCTGCTGCCCCGGCGGGGCAGCGGCAGCAGCGGCTTCCAGTGCAGGACGGAACGGAGCGCGGACCGTACGGAAGCCATCACGGTCGTGCTCACCGCGGTGTTCACAGGGGCCCGAAGAGCCAGTTGCCGGGCGCTCCGGGCTCCTCGCCCGCGTAGAAGTCGCGGGCCGCCTCCAGCAGCTCGTCCACCGTCAGCACGCCCCTGCCCGTCGTGTCGAGCCGGTCGAAGGCGGCGTCGGCGTCGTCGTGGCCGGTGCCGAACGCGGCCAGCAGCGTACGGAACTCCTGCGGCCCCACGTAGCCGTCCGCGCCGCGGTCGCACAGGGCGGCCGTCGCCACCACCGCCGGGTGGAAGACCGGTTCGTACCGGTCGCCCTTGACGAACGCGGCCGTCATGCCGAGCCGGAAGTCCTCACGGGACAGGTCGGCGTCCTCGTCGCGGCCGAGCGCGGCCGTCAGCTCCGCCCAGATGCGGTCGAAGCCCTCGACGAGGGCGCTGCCGGTCACCGACGTGGGGGACTCCCCGAACCCGACCAGGATCCGGGCGCCCAGCCCCAGCAGGTCCTCGCGGTCCACGACGCCCCGCCCGGCCGCGTCGATGTGGTCGAAGGCCCGATCGAGCTTGTGATTGAGCAGGTCGATAGCCACCAATGCCTCCCCCGAGACTGACTGCGTGATCACATTAAGTCCGGCCGCGCCCTTTGTCAGTGAGGCTCGCACCGGCACCCCTCGTAACGTGTGCGAAACACGGACACGGCATCCTGATAGGAGACCTGTACTGTCATCATGAGGGGACGCCGTGGACCGCCAGCAGGAGTTCGTGCTCCGCACGCTCGAGGAACGCGACATCCGGTTCATCCGGCTCTGGTTCACCGACGTGCTCGGCTTCCTCAAGTCCGTCGCCATCGCGCCGGCCGAGCTGGAAGGCGCGTTCGCCGAGGGCATCGGCTTCGACGGCTCCGCGATCGAGGGGTTCGCCCGGGTCTACGAGTCCGACATGCTCGCCAAGCCCGACCCGTCGACGTTCCAGATCCTGCCGTGGCGCAGCGAGACGCCCGGCGCCGGGCGCATCTTCTGCGACATCCTCATGCCCGACGGCTCCCCGTCGCACGCCGACCCGCGCTGGGTGCTCAAGCGCACGCTCGCCAGGTGCGCCGACATGGGCTTCACCTTCTACACCCACCCGGAGATCGAGTTCTTCCTGCTGAAGAACCGGCCCGAGGAGGGCCGGCGGCCCGAGCCGATCGACTCCGGCAGCTACTTCGACCACACCCCCCACAGCTCCGGCCACGACTTCCGGCGTCAGGCGATCATGATGCTGGAGTCGATGGGCATCTCGGTGGAGTTCAGCCACCACGAGGGCGCCCCCGGCCAGCAGGAGATCGACCTGCGGTACGCCGACGCGCTCACCACCGCCGACAACATCATGACCTTCCGCCTGGTCATGAAGGAGGTGGCGCTGGAGCAGGGCATCTGGGCCTCGTTCATGCCCAAGCCGTTCACCGAGCACCCCGGCTCCGGCATGCACACCCACATGTCGCTGTTCGAGGGCGACCGCAACGCCTTCCATGAGCCCGGCGCCGACTACCAGCTGTCCAAGGTGGGCCGCTCGTTCATCGCCGGCCTGCTCAGGCACGCCGCCGAGATCACCGCCATCACCAACCAGTGGGTCAACTCCTACAAGCGGCTGTGGGGCGGCGCCGAGGCCATCGCCGGGCAGGGCGGCGAGGCCCCCTCCTACGTCTGCTGGGGCCACAACAACCGCTCGGCCCTGGTCCGGGTGCCCATGTACAAGCCGCACAAGGGCGGCTCGACCCGCATCGAGTTCCGGTCGCTCGACTCGGCCTGCAACCCGTACCTCGCCTTCGCGCTGATCCTGGCCGCCGGCCTCAAGGGCATCGAGGAGAGCTACGAGCTGCCGCCGGCCGCCGAGGACAACGTGTGGACCCTCACCAGCGCCGAGCGGCGCGCCCTCGGCATCCAGCCGCTGCCGCAGTCGCTCGACGAGGCGATCAGTGTCATGGAGCGGAGCGAGCTGGTCGCCGAGACGCTCGGCGAGCACGTGTTCGACTTCTTCCTGCGCAACAAGCGCGCGGAGTGGCGCGACTACCGCCGCACGGTCACCGAGTTCGAGCTGGGCCGCTACCTGCCCGTCCTCTAGCATCGAGGGCCGCCGCGCCGCCGCCGGTCGGGCGGCGGCGTGAGCAACGTCACTCGTACACGGAAGTCACCTGGGCGCAACGTCCGGACCGTATCTTTACTGATCCCGGGGGTTTGCCTCCGGGGAGTGCGGGCACCCGTACGGCTTCGTCGTGGATGGGAAGTTTCGGCGGGTTTCGTGGTGTTATCCCTGGGTGTGGGACCCGGGGCGTGACTGATCAGCAGGTCCAGTACTATCGGCCCATCCCGAATGACGTTTTAGGACTTCGCCCGATTTAGGGTGATATAGGAGGGTGTTGCATGACGACGGCTGCCCTGCAGACCGTACTGACCGTTCCCGAACGCTACCGGGGGCCTGCCCAGTGCGCCAACGGCGGCTGGCTGGCCGGCACCCTGACAGACGCGCTGAACGGCGGACGATCGGCGGTCGAGGTCACGCTGCGCGCCCCGACACCCCTCGGCACCGAGCTGAAGCTGGAACACCTGGCCAACTCCGTCTCCCTCTACGACGGCGACAAGCCGCTCGTCGAGGCCATCCCGGTGGCCGAGGACGTCAAGGCGCCGCCTTTCGTGCGCTTCACCGAGGCCGCTCGGGCCGAGGCCGGCTTCCCCGGCCGCCGCGCCCACGCCTTCCCCGAGTGCTTCGCCTGCGGGTTCCGTGAGCCGGGTGACGGGCTGCGCATCTTCCCGGGACCGGTCCAGGGCGCCGAGGACCTCGTCGCGGCCGGATGGCGGGTGCCGTTCACGGTGGCCGAGGAGGACGGCGTGCCCCCCTCGGTCGTCGGCGCGGCGCTCGACTGCGTCACCGGCTGGGCCCACCTCAAGCCGGGCGAGTCGGCGCTGCTGGGCCGGCTCGCGGTGCAGTTCCACCGCAAGGTGATCCCGGGTGGCGTCTACTCCGTGGTGGCCCGCACGACCGGCCGCGAGGGCCGCAAGCGGTTCGGCGAGAGCGCCATCTACGAGGTGGACGGCACCCTGGTGGCCGCCGCCAACGCCACCTGGATCACCCCTCGTTGACCTTGACATCCTCGATCCTCATGTCGGGTTTGTAGGGGTATAGAGGGCTTTACATTGGGTGCCATGCGCATCACGGTGATCGAGCACGAGGCCGCCGCCCCGCTCGGCTACCTGGCCGATTGGCTGGGGCTGCCCTGCGACGTCGTCCGGCCGTACCTGGGGGAGGAGATCCCCGGCCGGGCGGCGGACGGGCTGATCGTTCTGGGCGGCGAGGCCGCCGCGTGGGAGGACGAGCGCTTCCCCTGGCTGCCCGCCACCAGGGAGCTGCTGCGGCGGGCCGTCGAGGACGGCACCCCGACGCTGGGCGTCTGCCTCGGCGCCCAGCTCCTGACCATGGCCTGCGGCGGCACCGTGGAGCGGGGCGCCGACGGACTGGAGGTCGGGGCGTGCGAGGTCGTCGCGCTGCCCGCGGCCTCCGCCGACCGGCTGCTGGCGGGCGTCGGGCGGGCGATCGCCGTCCAGTACCACCGGGACGCGATGACCCGCCTGCCCGAGGGCGCGGTGCCGCTGATGACCGGCGACCCGTACCCGAACCAGGCCTACCGGCTGGGCGAGGCCGCCTGGGCGGTCCAGTTCCATCCCGAGGCCACGCCGGACATCTTCGCCTCCTGGACCTCGGGGACAGGCCTGGAGCACCTCGACGAGCAGGTGCGGGCCGCGGCGCCCGCCCTGGAGTCCACCTGGCGCCCCGTCGTGCACGCCTTCGCGTCCGTCGTCCGCGCCACCGCCCTCACCTCCGCCCCCGGAACCTGACGCCCCCGGAACCTGACGCCCCCGGAACCTGAGCCGCTCGGACGCACGCCGGCCCTGAGCCCGGCGCGGACCGCCGCTCCCGCCCCTTCCCCCGGCGCCCCGCCCGGCGATGTGAGAGAGCCGGGTGCCGCCCAGGGCTGTCAAACTGGAGGGGTGCCCAGGATCGAGTCCACCGCAGCCCGTCTCGCCAAACTCGGATTCGCCGACGCCGCCACCTCCGCCCGCCTGGTCGAGACGGCCGGGGTGGAGCTGGGCGATCTGCTCGAAGCCCTCGTCGGCGCCGCCGATCCCGACCTGGCGCTGGCCTCCCTGACCAGGCTCGCCGAGCGCGAGCCCGCCGCCCTCGACCGGCTGCGCGCCGACGCCACGCTCCGGGAGCGGACGCTCGCCCTGTTCGGCGTGAGCGCCGCCCTGGGAGACCACCTGGTACGCCACCCCGACCAGCTCGACCGGCTGGCCCTGCCCGGCCTCGGCGAGGCGAGGGCGGAGCTGCTGCGCGCCGTCGGCGCCGATCCCGGGGACGCCGAGCCGCGCGCCACCGGCTCCGCCGCGCTCGTCGACCTGCGGGTCGCCTACCGGGGCCGGCTCGCCCACGTGGCCGCCCGCGACCTCGCCGGCCTGGCCACGCTCCAGGAGGTCACCGCCGAGCTGTCCGACCTGGCCGGCGCCGCCCTGGAGGCAGCCCTGGCGATCGCCCGTACCGAGGTCGGGTCCGGCGACGCCCGGCTGGCCGTGATCGGCATGGGCAAGTGCGGCGCCAGGGAGCTCAACTACATCAGCGACGTCGACGTCATCTTCGTCGCCGAGCCGCGCGAGGGCGCCGACGAGACCAAGGCGCTGCGCGCCGCGACCCGGCTGGCGCAGGCGATGATGCGCGCCTGCTCGGCCGCCACCGCCGAGGGGTCGCTGTGGGAGGTGGACGCCGGGCTGCGCCCCGAGGGCCGTTCCGGGCCGCTGGTCCGCACGCTCGCCAGCCACCTGGCCTACTACCGGCGCTGGGCCAAGACGTGGGAGTTCCAGGCGCTGCTCAAGGCCCGCCCGGTCGCCGGGGACCCGGAGCTGGGCGAGGAGTACGTCGGCGCGGTCAACGAGCTGGTCTGGTCCGCCGCCACCCGCGACAACTTCGTCGAGGACGTGCAGGCCATGCGCCGCCGCGTGGAGGCGCACGTGCGGGCGGAGGGGGAGCGGGAGATCAAGCTGGGCCCCGGCGGGCTGCGCGACATCGAGTTCGCGGTGCAGCTGCTGCAGCTCGTGCACGGCCGGCTCGACCCGCTGCTGCGCCGCCGCGCCACGCTGTCCGCGCTGGCCGCCCTGTCACGCGGCGGGTACGTCGGGCGCGACGACTCGCGCGGCCTGGCCGAGGCCTACACGTTCCTGCGCCGGGTGGAGCACCTGCTCCAGCTTCACCGGCTGCGCCGCACCCACGTGCTGCCGGAGGACCCGGCCGACCTGCGCAGGCTCGGCCGCGCGCTGGGCATGCAGACCGACCCGGTCGGCGAGTTCACCACCCGGTGGAAGCGGCACGCCGGCCAGGCCAGGCGGCTGCACGAGAAGCTGTTCTACCGGCCGCTGCTGCAGGCCGTGGCCCGCCTGCCGGAGACCGAGACGCGGCTGTCGGCCTCCGCCGCGGAGGCCCGCCTGGGCGCGCTCGGCTACGTCGACCCGCAGGGCGCGCTGCGCCACATCGCCGCCCTCGCCAGCGGCGTGTCCCGGCGCGCGGCCATCCAGCGGACGCTGCTGCCGGTCATGCTCGGCTGGTTCGCCGACACGCCCGACCCGGACGCCGCGCTGCTCGGCTTCCGCCAGGTGAGCGAGAAGCTCGGCGCCACCCCCTGGTACCTGCGGTTGCTGCGCGACGAGACTGCCGTGGCTCAGCGCATGGCCCACGTCCTGGGCACCAGCCGGTACGCCACCCAGCTGCTCATGCACGCCCCCGAGGCCGTGGCGATGCTCGGCGGCGACGACGACCTGGCCGTCCGCCCGGCGCAGGCGCTGCTCGGCGAGGCGTCGGCCGCCGTGTCCCGCTACACCGACGAGGCGGAGACGGCGGTGGCCGCCGTCCGCGCGCTGCGCCGCCGCGAGCTGTTCCGCACCGCCGTGGCCGACCTGTCCGGCCTGATCGACATCGAACGGGTCGGGGTGGCGCTGTCCACCCTGAACGACGTCACCCTCCAGGCCGCGCTCGACGCCGCCATCGCCAAGGTGTCGGCCGAGCGGCGCGGCGAGCTGCCCACCCGGTTCGCGATCATCGCCATGGGCCGGCTCGGCGGCATGGAGTCCTCCTACGCCAGCGACGCCGACGTGATGTTCGTGCACGACCCGGTGGAGGGCGCCGCCGAGCGGGACGCCACCGACGCCGCCTTCGCCGTGGCCAACGAGGTGCGCCGGCTGCTCGCCCTGCCCGCGCCGGACCCGCCGCTGCTCATCGACCCCGACCTGCGGCCCGAGGGCAGGCAGGGGCCGCTGGTCCGCACCCTCGCCTCCTACCGCGCCTACTACGCCCGCTGGTCGTCTCCCTGGGAGTCGCAGGCGCTGCTGCGGGCCAGGTTCTCCGCCGGTGACGCGGGGCTGGGGGCCGCGTTCGCCGCCATGGTGGACGAGCTGCGCTACCCGGCCGGCGGCATCTCCGACGACGCCGTACGGCAGATCAGGCGGCTCAAGGCCCGCATGGAGGCCGAGCGGCTGCCGCGCGGCGCCGACCCCGCCCTGCACACCAAGCTGGGCCGCGGCGGCCTGTCCGACGTCGAGTGGGTGGCGCAGCTGCTGCAGCTGCGCCACGCCGGCGAGCGGCCCTCCCTGCGCACGACCCGCACCCTGGAGGCGCTGCGCGCCGCCGTCGTCGAAGGGCTGCTCGACCCCGCCGACGAGGCCGTGCTGGCCGAGGCGTGGCGGTGCGCCTCCGGCGTCAGGGACGCGATCATGCTGGTCAAGGGGCGGCCCGGCGACAGCGTCCCCACCGGAGCCCGCGAGCGCCGCCACCTCGCCCGCGCCCTCGGCTACCCGCCCGACGGCTCGGAGGACTTCCTCGACGACTACCGCCGGGTCACCCGCCGCGCCCGCCGGGTCGTCGACCGCGTCTTCTACGACGGCTGAGCCGATCCCGTTGCGGCGTCGCGGCGCAGGGTGTATCAAAGCGCGGGGTGATCGGTTGTGTTATCCGCTTACATCGACCTGGCGCTCGGCCTCGTGCTGGCCTTCCTGCTGCTGTCTCTGCTCGTCAGCGGGCTGAACGAGGCCATAGTGCGGCTGCTGGCCATCCGCAGCAAGTTCCTGTGGGCCTACCTGCGCGACACGCTCGACGGCGACGCGCCGAAGGGCGGCTCCTGGCTCCCCTCGGGCATCCGCGACGTGTTCGCCGCGCTGCCGTTCGCCCGTGACCCGCGCCCCGCGCACGAGAACCAGCCCGCCCCCGCGGTCCCCGCCCCGCTGCCCGCCTCATCCGACGAGCCGCCCGCCGCTCCCGCCGAGGCGGCTCCGGACGGTCTCACGCACCTGCTGTACGAGCGCGTACGGGAGATCGACCACCCCACCCGGGGCCGCACCAGCATCGCCAACCTGCCGCCGGGACGGTTCGCCGGGGCGCTGATGGAGCTGGCCGCGACCGAGCCCGGCGGCGTCGAAGGGCTGCTGGACAAGCTCAAGGCCACCGGCAGCCCGCTCCACGGCCACCTGAAGGGCGTGTGGGAGTCCGCCCAACGCGACCTCGACCGGTTCCGGCAGGGCGTGGAGCAGTGGTTCGACAGCGAGATGCAACGGCTGTCGATGCTCTACAAGCGGTACGTGAAGTGGGTGCTGGCGCTGCTCGCGCTGATGGTGACGCTGCTGTTCACCGTCGACGGGCTGGAGTACGGCAAGACGCTGCTGCGCGACAACGCCTACCGCGCCGCCGTCGCGGCCGTCACCGACGGGGGCGTTGACTCGGTCAGGGAGGTGCTGGAGGAGTGCGATCCGGTGTCGTGCATCACCGACGCGCTCAGCCGGCCGGCGCTGGTCAAGGTCCTGGACAACGCGGTCGTCAGCATGGCCGTCCCGGCCGAGGGCGAGCCGTCCTTCCACTGGAACGGCGCCGCCTGGTGGGAGCGTCTCACCACGCCCAGCCACTGGCCCGGTTTCCTGCTGACGTACGTGGCGCTGATGTTCGGGGCGCCGTTCTGGTGGGACGTGCTGCGCCGGATCACCGGCATGCGCTCCCGGCGTTAGGGTGCGGCGCATGGAGACCGAACGGCTGATCATGCGCCGGTGGCGGGAGAGCGACCGGGAGCCGTTCGCCGCGCTCAACGCCGACCCCCAGGTGATGGAGCACTTCCCCGCCCCGCTGACCCGGGCCGAGAGCGACGCCTTCGCCGACCGGAGCGAGCAGCGGTTCGACGAGCACGGATACGGGCTGTGGGCGCTGGAGGTACGGGAGACCGGCCGGTTCATCGGGTTCGCCGGGCTGGCCCTGCAGACGTTCGAGGCGCCGTTCACGCCCGCCGTCGAGGTCGGCTGGCGGCTGGCCCGCGAGGCGTGGGGACACGGCTACGCCACCGAGGCGGGCCGCCGGGCCCTCGCGTACGGCTTCGGCGAGGCCGGATCGGAGGAGATCGTGTCGATGACGGCCGTGCTGAACGTGCGCTCCCAGGCGGTGATGCGGCGCCTCGGCATGACCCGCGACCCGGCCGACGACTTCCTCCACAGCCTGCTCCCGGAGGACCACCCGCTCCGGCCGCACGTCCTCTACCGGATCACCAAGGCTCAGATGCCGCGGGTCGGGGTATCCGGGGACGGGGGCGAGGCGTAAGATCAACGCCGGTTCCCCACCCTCCAGGGAGTGGCCATGCGCAAGGCGGTCGTCACCGGCAGCACCAGAGGGCTCGGCTTCGCGCTCGCGCGCGAGCTGGTCAGGCGCGGGCACTCCGTCGTCGTGTCGGGCCGCAGCCAGGCGGCGGTGGACGAGGCCGTTGAGCGCCTGCGCCCCGAGGGCCAGAGGGTGCACGGCCGCGCCGTGGACGTGAGCGACGCCGAGCAGGTCGAGCAGCTGTGGGACTTCGCGGTGGACGCGCTGGGCGGCGTCGATCTATGGATCAACAACGCCGGGGTCGCCAACACCACCCGCCCCATCACCGAGACCACGGCCGACGACGTCCGCGTGATGGTCACCACCAACATGCTGGGCACCGTCTACGGCTCCCAGGTCGCCGTGCGCGGCATGCTGGCGCGGGGCGGCGGGCAGGTGTTCAACATCCTCGGCGGCGGCAGCGACGGCCGGGTCCGGCCCGGCATGGGCGTCTACTCGGCGACCAAGCGGGGCCTCGACTCCTTCACCCGGGCGCTGGCCAAGGAGGTCGCCGGCACCGGCGTACGGGTCGGGCAGGTCAGCCCCGGCATCCTCATCACCGAGGGCTGGCTGCGGGAGGCCGCCGCCGCACCCGAGCAGGTGGCCGAGCACCGCAAGATCCTCAACATCCTGGGCGACCACGTCGAGGAGGTCGCGCCGTACCTGGTCGGCAGGATGCTGGCCAGCACCGCGAACGGCGAGGTCATCGCCTGGCTCACCACCGGCCGGATGGCCCGCAAGTTCCTCACCGGCCGCGGCCGGGACGTGCTCGGCCGCTACGGCCTCTGAGCCGGAAGCGCGGTCCGGCATCCGCGTCAACACGGTCTCCCCGGGTCCGGTGCGCACGGCGTGGTGGACCGAGGAGGGCGGCGCGGCCGACATCCTCTCCGCGCGGACGGGCGCCGACCGCGACGCCGTGCTGGACCGGGTGGCGCCGGAGCTGATGAACCTGTCGATCCCGCGACTGGTCGACCCGCAGGAGGTCGCCGACGCGATCGTCCTGCTGGCCTCGCCCCGCTCGGCCGCCACGACCGGCGCCGACCTCGCCGTGGACGCGGGCTTCCTCAAGCAGGTCTGACCCCGTACGTCACCGAAGTCCGGGCGCGGGAGCTCATCCAGGAGCCGCCTCTGACCCGTCCCATGCCCAATCACACAGGACAGGTTTCCCCGGCGCGACAACACGGGATGTATTCAGGTGCACACGATCAGTAGCCATCAACTGTCTGACAGGAGATACCGTGCGCATCAAAACTGCGAGTGTCGCCGGCGGCCTGCTCGCCACCGCGGCGCTGCTCTTCACTCTCACGCCCGCCGCGTCCGCGACGACGACCCACGACCCGCGCGACGACCGTAACTGGGGCCGCTCCTGGCACCACAACGTCCACCCCTCCTGGAACAACTACGGCTTCAGGAACCACCGTCACGGCTACCGGCACAGGCACCATGACTTCTGGCAGAACCGCTACGGCCACCGGCACCACCACCACTGGCCGCACTGGAACCGCTATCGGGGTTGGTAAGACACTCTGAGCGCTGTCGGCGGCCTGGCGGGGGAGCCCCCAGGTCGCCGACGTGTGTCACGGCGCGCCGTCCGGACGGAGAAACCGCGCGACGAACCTGCGGTTCACCGACAGAGTCGATCACGGCCTCGCGCAGGACCAACTCGCGGGGACTCCATGTCGGTGGCGGCGTTTACGCTTCCCTTGATGAGCGACAACGAGACCTGCACCGTACGTCTGACGGTCGAAGTTCAGAATTGTGGTATCGCCTATCTGCTGGACAAGGAACCTGGCGGATATGCCGATACACCGGCTCAGTCCATCGCGCTCATCGAGGTCGAGCAAGGGTGCGCCAACCTTCGCATCACCCACCAGTGGGGCCCGGCCAACTTCACCGTGACCATTGCCGACCGGGATCCCGGGGCAGATCTCGCCGCTTACGAAGACGTCGTGGAGATCGGCTGGAGGGCACAGCCGACGCGGTCGATGACCATTACCTTCAGATATGGCCCGCGCTCCCCGCGGACCCGGTTGTCGTCAAGGCCACGAGTGACGCTTTTCAGTACTTTCGAGATCCAGAGAAATACCTGCGGAACCGTCAAGTGTGACGTGTCCTGGGCCGCGACGAGCTCTACCTGGTCGAACCGCCTGCCGAGCGCCTCTCTACGGGCGACGCCTGCCGCGCCGGCGTCCCGCGCGATCATTCACATGCGAAAGGCCATCGGCCGTGCCCTGAACGGGGCGGCCGATGGCCTTCCTCAGAGTGCGCGTGCCCCAGGACGGTAGCCGTCCTGATCACACAGCTACGCGATCACACGTCGTAGTAGAGCTCGAACTCGTGCGGGTGCGGGCGCAGCCGGATCGGGTCGACCTCGTTCTCGCGCTTGTAGGAGATCCACGTCTCGATCAGGTCGGGTGTGAAGACGCCGCCTTCGAGCAGGTAGTCGTGGTCCGCCTCCAGGGCGTTGAGCACCTCGGGGAGCGAGCCCGGCACCTGCGGGACCTGGCGGGCCTCCTCCGGCGGCAGCTCGTACAGGTCCTTGTCGACGGGCTCCGGCGGCTCGATCTTGTTGCGGATGCCGTCGATGCCGGCCATCAGCATGGCCGAGAAGGCGAAGTACGGGTTGCAGGACGGGTCGGGGACCCGGAACTCGATGCGCTTGGCCTTCGGGTTGGAGCCCGTGATCGGGATGCGGACGCAGGCCGAGCGGTTGCGCTGCGAGTAGACCAGGTTGACCGGGGCCTCGTAGCCCGGGACCAGGCGGTGGTAGGAGTTGACCGTCGGGTTGGTGAAGGCCAGCAGCGACGGGGCGTGCTTGAGCAGGCCGCCGATGTAGTAGCGGGCGGTGTCGGACAGGCCCGCGTAGCCGACCTCGTCGTAGAAGAGCGGCGAGCCGTCCTTCCACAGCGACTGGTGGCAGTGCATGCCGGAGCCGTTGTCCCCGAAGATCGGCTTGGGCATGAAGGTGACGGTGTGGCCGTACTCCATGGCCGTGCTCTTGATGATGTACTTGTAGAGCATCAGCTGGTCGGCCGTCTTGAGCAGCGTGCCGAACTTGAAGTCGATCTCGGCCTGGCCGGCCGTGCCCACCTCGTGGTGCTGCATCTCGACCTCGATGCCACACTCGATGAGGTTGCGGACCATCTCTGAACGCAGGTCGGTGAAGTGGTCCATCGGCGGCACCGGGAAGTAGCCGCCCTTGTAACGCGGCTTGTAGCCGAGGTTGCCGCCCTCGGTGGCCTTGCCGGTGTTCCAGGCGCCCTCGATGGAGTCGATGTAGTAGTAGCCGGCGTTCTGCTTCGTCTCGAAACGGACGTCGTCGAAGATGTAGAACTCGGCCTCGGGCCCGAAGTAGACCGTGTCGGCGATGCCGGTGCCCTTGAGGTACTCCTCGGCCTTGCGGGCGACGTTGCGCGGGTCGCGGCTGTAGGCCTCACCCGTCAGCGGGTCGTGCACGAAGAAGTTGATGTTGAGCGTCTTGTGCTGGCGGAACGGGTCGACTACGGCGGACGACGGGTCCGGCAGGAGCAGCATGTCGGACTCGTGGATCGCCTGGAAGCCGCGGATCGACGAGCCGTCGAACATCAGGCCGTCAGAGAAGACGCTCGCGCCGAAGTTCTCCACAGGGAAGGTGAAGTGGTGCGTCGTCCCCGGCAGGTCGGTGAACCTGACATCGACGAACTGCACCCCTTCGTCCCTGATGAACTTCAGGACGTCGTCGGCGGAGTTGAACACTCTCGAACCTCCCTGGGGACGGGCTATCACCCGTGAACGTACGGCGCGGCCGTTTCCGTACGGTGTCTCGATTGTTTCGCACGTGTTACGCAGTGTTCGCGTCTCCGGACGCGCCGGAGGCGAGGGCGCGCAGGACCGGGGAGGCGGGCTCGGCGGGAGGTTCGTGGGCGGGGGAGACCATGCCGGGACGGAAGACGACGATCAGCAGGGCGGCCACGACGACCGCCAGCACGGCGGCGACCGCGTAGCGGACCCGCCCGGCGCGCCGCCGCCGTCGCGGGCGCGCGCCCTTGCTCGCCGCGGCGCTCAGCCTGCGCCGCTCCTCCTCGCTGAACTGCGCCACCAGTTCCTGGAAGCGCGCGTCCAAGTCGTCCCCGTACGGCATGACCTCCATCATGGATCGCCGCACCCGCGTCGCGGAAGCGCGGCCGGGTCACGATCCCGACCGCCCCTACCGGCGGATACCTTTGAGTCATGAGCAGGAACGAGCCGCGGTGGACGCAGACCTGGCTGGGCGGGCTCCGGGCCGCCGGGGTCGATCTCGGTTACCCGGGGGAGCGCCTCGGGCTGCCCGAGGAGGGCAGCGGCGCCATCTCCGGCTGGGGGCGCAGGATCGCCGCCCTGGTCATCGACTGGATGATCTGCACGTGGGCCATCACGCAGCTGCTGCTCAGGATGAACCCGGCGGAGCAGCCGTGGGTGCCCGCGCTGGTGTTCGCGGCGCAGTACGTGGTGCTGGTCGGCGTGATGGGCCAGACGTTCGGCCATCGGCTGGCCGGCATCCGGGTGGCGGCGATGGACGGCGGCGACCCGCGCTGGTTCCCCGTGCTGGTCCGCACGCTCCTGCTCGTGCTGGCGCTGCCGGCGCTCCTGTTCGACCGCGACAACCGCGGGCTGCACGACCGGGTGTCGAACACCATGGTCGTCCGCATGTAAAAAACCGTACTGGGTTCATTTTTGTACTGAGTACGGTTAAGCTGCCGTCATGATGATGGCGGGTCTGCGCGAGCGCAAGAAAGAGGAGACCCGGCGGCGCATCGCCGGTGTGGCGCTGGAGTTGTTCGCGCGGCGCGGGTACGACGCGGTGACGGTCGGCGAGATCGCCGAGGCGGCCGGGGTCGCCAAGGTGACCCTGTTCAACTACTTCCCCACGAAGGACTGCCTGGTCCTCGACGGGATCCATGACGACATCGCGTCGATCGTGACCCGGCGGCGGCCCGGCCAGGCCCCTCTTGACGCCCTGCGCGAGCACTACCTCGCGACGGCCGCGCACGGCCCCGGCGACGTCGGCCGGATGCCGGCCCAGGTCCGGATCATCGCGGCCACGCCGGTGCTCATGGCCGGGCTGCACCAGGCGAGCATGGGGCAGCGCCACGAACTGGCCGCCGCGCTGCGGGACTCCGCGGGCGGCGAGACGGCGGCGCGGCTCATGGCCGCCCAGATCACCGCCGCCATCACCACTGTCCAGGAGGCGTTCTTCCAGCGGCTGGCGTCCGGGACTCCCCTGGAGGAGGCGAGCCGGCTGTTCGCCGGCGACGTGGAGTTCGCCTTCGACCAACTACGCGACGGCATTGGCGGTAATAGATCATGAAAAAGGCATCAACTACGACACCGGCTTCCTGCCCGGCTCCCACCTCACCCGCCCGGCCTTCGACCGCGACACCGCGCGCCGCGAGCTCCGGGTGATCGCCGGCGAGCTGCACTGCCAGGCCGTGCGCGTCTCCGGCGGCGACCCCGCCCGGCTCGCCGTCGCCGCCGAGGAGGCCGCAGCGGCCGGCCTGGAGGTCTGGTACGCGCCGTTCCCCGTCGACGTCACGCCCGAGGAGACCCTGCCGATGCTGGCCGAGTGCGCCCGGCACGCCGACGGCCTGCGCGCGGGCGGCGCCGAGGTGGTGTTCGTGGCGGGCTGCGAGGCCAGCGCCTTCCTGCCCGGCTTCATGCCGGGACCCTCGTACGGCGAGCGCCTGGGCGTCCTGACCACCGCCCCGCCGGAGTGGTGGCGGTCCGAGATCCCGCCGATCATGAAGAGGCTGGACGCCTATCTGACCGAGGTGGCCGAGACGGTCCGGCCGCTGTTCGGCGGCAGGCTCACCTACGCCGCCGCGCCCTGGGAGTTCATCGACTGGACGCCGTTCGACGTGGTCGGCGTGGACGCCTACCGCGCCGCCTACAACGCCGGGACCTTCCGCGACGAACTGCGCGCCCACTTCCGGCACGGCAAGCCGGTGGCCGTCACCGAGTTCGGCACCTGCGCCTACCGGGGCGCCGGCGAGCAGGGCGGCTCGGCCTACCTGGTGCCCGACGGCGCGGTCCCCGACGAGGACGAGCAGGTCCGCTACCTGAACGAGCTGCTCGACGTCTTCGAGGAGGAGGGCGTCGAGACCGCGCTGTGGTTCACCTTCGCCGGCTACACCAGGATCGGCGCCGCCGACCTCGGCTCGTACGGAGTGGTCCGGATGCTCGACGAGACCCGCTGGGAGCCGAAGGCGGCCTTCCACGCCATGGCGGCTAGATACGCGCGCAGCTGAAGATGGCGGTGCCGGGCAGCTGACGGCCCCGCAGCGGGCTCCAGCCGCCCCACACCCGCTCGTGCCCCTGCGGCCACTCCGGCTCCACCAGCCCGGTGACGGCGAGCCCGGAGGCGGCCAGCAGGCTCATCCAGTCGCCCATGGTGCGGTGGTGCTCGACGTAGGAGAGCTCGCCGTGCTCGTCGCGCTCCTCGTACGGCGTGCGGTCGAAGTAGGAGCGGTCGGAGGTCAGCCCGCGCGGGCCCGGGTCGTCGGGAAACGCCCACCGGATCGGATGGCTGACCGAGAACACGAACCGGCCGCCCGGCCGCAGCACCCGGCGCACCTCGCCGAAGACCGCCGCCGCGTCGGCCACGAACGGCAGCGCCCCGAACGCCGAGCAGGCCGCGTCGAAGCTCTCCGGCGCGAACGGCAGCGCCTCGGCGTCGGCCTGGACCACCGGCACCCGCACGCCGGTCTCCTCGTCGATGCGGCGCGCGTGCAGCAACTGGCCGCGAGACAGGTCGAAGGCGGCCACCCGGGCGCCCTGGGTCACCAGCCAGCGGGCGCACTGCGCCGCCCCGCAGCCGATCTCCAGCACGTCACGCCCGCGCACCTCGCCGAGCAGCCGGGCCTCGGCCTCGTCGAGGCCCTCCGGGCACCAGACGAAGCCGGTGTCGCGCAGGAACGGGCCGTGCTCGGCCTGGTAGTCGTCGGCGTTGCCGTCCCACCAGCCGCGGTTGGCCCGCGACGACCGCGACGGCACTAGCGCATCTTGGGGCCGCGCGGCATGCGGGCGCCCTTGGGCATCGGCCCCTTGGGCAGCGGCATGTTCTTCGGCAGGGAGCGCAGGCGGTCCTTGACCTCGTTGACCGCGGGCTTCTTCAGGTTGCGCGGCAGCTTCATGATGTGGCGCTGCAGCTTGGCCAGGGGCACCTGGCCCTCGCCGTCACCGCACTGCACGTCGTAGATCTCCACGCCCAGCACCGCGCGGGCCAGGCGCTTCTTCTCGGCCGCGAGCATGCGGGCCGTGCGGTTGCCCGGCCCCTCGGAGACCAGGATCACGCCGGGGTAGCCGACGACCATGTGGACCAGGTCCTGGTCCCGGTTGACCGCGATGGCGGGGGTGACCTGCCAGTTGCCGCGCATGCCCTGCAGCACGGCGGCGGCGGCGCCGACCTGGCCGTGCAGCAGGGAATATTGAGCCCTCTGGGCGAGCTGCCCGAACACCACCAGGCCGACGGTGAACGCCAGCAGGATGCCCAGAAAGACCGAATACCACAGATAGCCGGTGACGAGCCCGATCACGACCACGACAGCCAGCGTGCCGACCGCCGAGAGGAAGACGATCGGCATCCCCTTGGGGTTGGACTGCTTGATGATCTGCGCGATCATGCGGAGCTGCTTGATGCGCCCCGGCTTCTCTTGACCCTCGGACTTCGCCATGGAAGGAAGGATACAAACGAACCGGACAGGAACGAGAACGCGGCGGCCCCTGATGCCCGCCGCGTCCGCGTTCGCCCCGCCGAATGGCGATTTTCAATGCTCGGCCGTTCTCAGCGCTCGACCGTTCTCAGAGCTCGACCGTTCTCAGAGCTCGACCGTCACCGACAGCCTCCGGTCGCCGTAGTGGCGGGCGGCCTCCAGCAGATACTCCCCGCGCGCGACCCGCCACCCGCCGCCGTCCCAGATCTCGTACGCGCGAGCGGGCACGACGACCTCGGCGGCCACGCTCTGACCGGGATCGGCCTCCACCACCGCGAACCCGGCCAGCCACCGGGCCGGACGCTCCGGGTCGGGCGTGACCGGGGCGGCGTAGACCTGCACGACCTCGCGGCCGCGCCGCCCGCCGGTGTTGGTGACG
Source organism: Nonomuraea corallina (assembly GCF_027620315.1). Taxonomy (GTDB): domain Bacteria; phylum Actinomycetota; class Actinomycetes; order Streptosporangiales; family Streptosporangiaceae; genus Nonomuraea; species Nonomuraea corallina. Next base: position 67,503 of record NZ_JAPNNL010000015.1, read on the forward strand.
CGCACGGTCACCGACCCGTCCCCCACGCTGATCGCGTCGTAGGACCAGGTCGTGTAGCCGAGCCCGTGCCCGAACCAGAAGGCCGGCGCGCGCCCGCTCCGCTCCCACGCCCGGTAGCCGATGAACGGCCCCTCGTCATAGGCGAGCACGCCGCCGGCCGGGGTCACGTCCACCACCGGCGCGTCGGCCAGCCGGGCCGGCCACGTCGTCGGCAGCCGCCCGCCGGGCTCCTCGTCGCCGAACAGCACCGCCGCCAGCGCCGAGCCCGCCTCCTGACCGGGGAACCAGGTGAGCAGGACCGCCGCCACCGCGTCCAGCCACGGCATCTCCACCGGCGAACCGGCGTTCACCACCACCACCGTGCGCGGGTTGGCGGCGGCGACCGCGGCGATCAGCTCGTCCTGCCGCCCCGGCAGCCTGAGGTCCTTCCGGTCGAACCCCTCGCTCTCCACCTCCGGCGTGGTCGCGGCCACCACCACGGCCACGTCGCTGTCCGCCGCCACCCGCACCGCCTCGGCGAACAGCTCGTCCTCACCGGGCGACGGCTCGGCGTGGCCGAGCGCGCACACGACGAACACCAGCCCCTGGAACCCGGCCGTCGGATGCCGCACCTCCAACTCGTACGTGACGCCCGCCGCCAGGTCGACGGCCACCCGCCGCTCCGGCGGGGACAGCAGCGCGGCCGGGTCGCCGCCGTCCGGGGCGAGCGTCGCGTCGATCACGACCCGGCCGTCCACCGCCAGCGTGTACGCGCCCGCGCCCGCCACCGACAGCTCGTGCCGCCCGCTGGTCCGAGGCGTGTACGCGGCCCGCAGCAGGACCGCCGCCAGCCGGTCGGGGTCCACGCCGGGCGGCGTCTCGCCGATCCAGCGCCCCTCGGCCGCGGGCAGCGGCTGCTCGGCCAGGACCTCGCCCCCGGCGTCCAGGAAGACGGCCGTGGCCGGCACCGCCAGCGGGGCCAGGCGGACGCGCGGGTCGGTGCCGAGCGCGTACCGGACCTCGACGTCGGCGCGCCCGCGCAGGCCGTCCAGCGGGGAGACGACGCGGTCAGGGAACACCTGCGCGCTGCCGCCGCCCATCACCCTGGCCTCCCTGGCCGCCGCCCCGATCAGCGCGACGGACCGGACACCGGACAGCGGAAGCAGCGGCCCGTCGTTCTTCAGCAGGGTGAAGCTCCGTACGGCCACCTCGCGCGCCAGGGCCACCCCGTCCACCTCGGCGTGCCCGCCGACCGCGGAAGGCCCGCCGGAGGAGGAGGGCGGGGTGGGGCCGGCAGGTGCGGAGGCCGGCGGGTGCAGCGCGCCGGTGCGTTCCGCCAGGCGCAGGATGCGGCGCACCCGGTCGTCGATCAGCGACTCCGGCACCCGCCCGGCGCGCACCGCCGCCTCGAGCTTGTCGCCCCAGGGCCCGTGGGGGCCCGGCATGGCCACGTCGGTGCCGCCCAGCGCGGCGGCCTCCGTGGAGCGCACCGCCGTCCAGTCGGACACCACCAGCCCGTCGAACCCCCACTCGCCTTTGAGCACCCCGTGCACCAGCTCCGCGTGCTCGCTCATGGTGGTGCCGCCGACGGCGTTGTAGGCCGTCATGACGCCCCACGCGCCCGCCTGGACGACCCGCTCGAACGGCCGCAGGTACAGCTCCCGCAGCGTCCGCCCGGCCACCTCCACGCTGACCGTGAACCGGTCGGTCTCGGAGTCGTTGGCCACGAAGTGCTTGGGCGTGGTCGCCACCCCGCGCTCCTGCACGCCCACCACGTAGGCCGCCGCCACCTCGCCCGTCAGGTACGGATCCTCCGAGAAGCACTCGAAGTGCCGCCCGCCCAGCGGCGAGCGGTGCAGGTTGACCGTCGGCGCGAGCAGCACGTGCACGCCCTTGCGCCGGGCCTCCTGGGCGAGCAGCCCGCCCACCCGGCGCACCAGCTCCACGTCCCAGGTGGCGGCCATCGCGGTGGGGCTGGGCAGCGCGATCGACGGGCTGACGGCGCTCCACCGCTCGCCGCGCACGCCGATCGGCCCGTCGCTCATCACCAGCCGGTCCAGGCCGATCTCCGGAATCGGGTGCAGCGCCCACATGGAGGCGCCGGTCACCATCCTGACTTTCGTCCGCAGGTCCAGCCCGCTGATCACGTCGTCGTAGTTCACGATCACAGTGTCGGGGACCCGCGTCCCCAAGGTCACCCCGCCGTGAAGAACTCCAGCAGCTCCGGCACCAGCGCACCGGGGGAGACGGCGTGCGACGGCCCCAGCGCGGCGGCGGGACGCGTGAGCCCCGAGGCGATGCCCCCGGGGCTCACGGTGAGGACGTCAGGCCGTCTGGCGGGCGGCGATCGCCTGCTGGTAGAGCCTGCCCGCCCGGTAGGACGAGCGGACCAGCGGGCCGGACAGCACGCCGGCGAAGCCGATCGCCTCGGCCTCGGCCTGCAGCTCCACGAACTCCTCCGGCTTGACCCAGCGCTCGACCGGGTGGTGCCGGGGCGTCGGCCGCAGGTACTGGGTGATGGTGAGCAGGTCGGTGCCGGCGGAGTGGAGGTCGCGCATCGCCTCCAGCACCTCCTCGCGGGTCTCGCCCAGCCCGAGGATGAGGTTGGACTTGGTCACCAGCCCCGCCTCACGCGCCGTCGTGATCACCTCCAGCGAGCGCTCGTAGCGGAACGCGGGCCGGATCCGCTTGAAGATGCGCGGCACGGTCTCGACGTTGTGGGCGAACACCTCGGGCTTGCTGGAGAAGACCTCCTCCAGCTGGCCGCGGTCGCCGTTGAAGTCGGGCACGAGCAGCTCGACGCCGCAGCCGGGCACCATCGCGTGGATCTGCCGCGCGGTCTCGGCGTAGAGCCAGGCGCCGCCGTCGGGCAGGTCGTCGCGGGCCACGCCGGTCACGGTCGCGTAGCGCAGGCCCATCTGCTGGACGGACTCGGCCACCCGGCGCGGCTCGTCGCGGTCGTACTCCTTGGGCTTGCCGGTGTCGATCTGGCAGAAGTCGCAGCGGCGGGTGCACTGGTCGCCGCCGATGAGGAACGTCGCCTCGCGGTCCTCCCAGCACTCGTAGATGTTGGGGCAGCCCGCCTCTTCACAGACCGTGTGCAGGCCCTCGCGGCGCACGAGCGATTTCAGCTCGGTGTATTCGGGGCCCGTCTTCAGCTTGGTCTTGATCCACGGGGGCTTGCGCTCGATAGGGGTCTCGGCGTTGCGCACCTCCAGGCGGAGGAGCTTTCGGCCTTCAGGAGCAACGGTCACCCTGCCAGCTTACGTCTCCCGCCCCGGTGGCCCTCGCCAGGGGACGGATCAGGAGATCAGCCCGAATCCCCGCACCGCGCGGGTGTAGTGGCCGAGCAGCTCGTCGTCGATGCGCCCCGACTCCGCGTCACCCAGCAGTGGGATCGCCGAGCCCGGCCGGGCGGCGCGGGACAGCGCCCCGTGCCTGATGGCGGGCACGCTCTCACCGCGCAGCACGGCCGCCTGCATCGGCGCCAGGTAGCGGCCTCCGGAGAGCAGCTCCTCCAGCTCCGCCACCTCCTCGGGGGTGACCGCCTTCGCCGCCCCCAGCCTGCGCTCGCGCGCCCGCGCGCCGCCCGAGCGGGCCAGCCGGGTCAGCGCGAACTCCACCAGCAGCACCGGCGCTCCCAGCACGCGGCCGACCAGCCGGCCGACCGTCCCCGCCAGCTCGTAGGTGGTGTCGGGGGTGTCGAGCGATCCCAGCGAACTGGTGATCTTGGTACGGGCCTCGTCGCGCGCCCGCAGCGGCGCCGAGCCCAGCAGCGCCTGCCGCCACTCGCCCAGCGTCGACAGCGCGCCCTCCACGAGCAGGTCGTGGCCGGTCGGCTCGCTCGCGTACGTCAGCGCCAGCAGGGTCACCCGCTGCCTCGGCGTCAGCGCCAGCCACGCCGGCAGGCCCAGCACCAGCACCGGCGTGCGCCTGAACCCGACCTTCTGGTACGTGGACCGGGTCGCCAGATCCCTGACCGCCACCAGCTCCGGCGGCCTGATCCCCATCCGGACCGCGACCCGCTCGGCCGTCCCGTACAGCTCGGCGGCCTCGGCGCGGTCGAGCACCTCGGCGTCGGCGGGCAGGCGGTCCGGCCGCGGCCGCAGCAGCCACCCGATGCCGATCAGCACGCCGCCGATCAGCCAGCCGAAGACGAACTCGGCGTTGACCACGATCGTCCACACGCCCAGCACGAGGAAGCCGAGCGTCATGGCGTGGACCACAAGGGCGAGGAGTAAGGCGGCCGCGCGTCTCACAGACCGAGCATAGACGGGCGCACCCGTGCCGAGGAGGGCCCCGGAACGGTCAGCGGCGCAGCAGATCCTCCTCGTGGAGGTCGAACGGCTCACGGCCGAGCGCCTCCGCCAGGCGCTTCTCCGCGATCGGCATGACCTCCTCGGCCACGATGCGCCGGCCCGTCTCCGCCGACAGCGTGGAGACGCCCACGTCCGGCAGCCCGCACGGCACGATCCGGTTGAACCACCGGGGGTCGTTCGCGCAGTTGAGCGCGAACCCGTGCATCGACACCCCGCGCGTGACCCGGATGCCCACCGCGCCGAGCTGCCGGTCGGGCAGCCCCAGGCTGGCGTCACCGGCGGCCCACACCCCGGCCCGTCCCCGGACCCGCCTCGCGGTGACGCCGAAGTCGGCGCACACCTGGATCATCGTCTCCTCAAGCCGGCACACGTAGTCGACGACGTCGCCGACCGCGACGATCGGGTAGGCGACGAGCTGGCCGGGACCGTGCCAGGTGACCCGCCCGCCCCGGTCGACGTCGATGACCGGGGTGCCGTCGGCGGGGCGCTCGTGGGCGGCCGCCCGCTTGCCGGCCGTGTAGACCGGCGCGTGCTCCAGGATCAGCAGCGTGTCGCCGAGCTCGCCTGCGGCACGCTTGCCGTGCACCCAGCGCTGGAGTGACCACGCCTGCTCATAGGGAACGTCGACGCCCAGGCGGACGACGGCAAGACTGTGGGGATCGACCCCGCTGATGGGGCGCATGGGTATATTGTGCCGTTCCCTCACCCTTGTAGGGTAATTCAGGAAGCCAGCAATCGAGGTTCGATCCTGAACTCCTTGACGCCCTTGTCGCCGTCGTGCTCCAGACGGTAGGCGTAGCCCTCGGGCCGGCAGCTGACCGCCTGGATGAACTCGGTGCCGACGTAGTGGAGCGCCACGCCCTCGTCGGCCGCGTAGCCGCCGGGCAGCTCGCCGCTCGCCACCGACGCGTGCAGCAGCGGCCGCCGCTGCGGCTCGGCGTCGTAGTGCACGCCGCACGAGTAGGGCAGCAGGCCCAGCCCGTCGGCCCACACCCGCAGCTCGGGGCCGAAGGAGTCGGTGTTGCCGCCGACGTGCCAGCACAGCGCGCCCGCGCTCTGGCCCGACAGCACCACCCCGGCCCGCCACGCCTGCGCGAACGCCTCGTCGAGGCCGTGCAGCCGCCACAGCGCCATCAGGTTGGCCACGCTGCCGCCGCTGACGTAGATCATGTCCTGGTCGAGCATCCAGGCCAGGGGATCCTCGACGTTCGGCATCGGGAACACCGTCAGGTGACTGACCTCGACGTCCCAGCCGGTGAACGCGCCGTACATCTTCAGCAGCCAGTCGGCGCTGTCGCCGGTCGCGGTGGCGAGCAGACCCAGCTTCGGACGGTCCTGACCGGTCAGGTCCAGGCCGTAACGCAGCAGCGGGCTCGCCTCGACGAAGCCATAGCGGCCGCTGGGACGGAAGGAGCCGCCCCCGATCGCGAGAATGTGGGACTGGCCCGACCTGGTCATGCGATCTCCCCAGCGAAGTAAGAACAGCTCACTACAGTACGGCGCGGAGCGCGTCCGCGAGGTCGCCATGGGCGAACTCGTAGCCGGTGTCCAGCAGCTTCCCCGGCCGCAGGCGGTGGCTGGGCAGCAGCCCGGCGCCGGCGAGCTCGCCGAGCCCGAGCGACAGCGCGAGCCGCGGCACCGGCATGGGCACCGTCGGCCGGCCCAGGACCTGGCCGAGCGTCCGGGTGAAGACGGCGTTGGTGACCGGCGCGGGCGAGGCCATGTTGACCGGCCCCGTCACATCGGGCGTGGCCAGGATGTGCCGCACGGCGCCTACCCAGTCGGGCTCGCTGATCCACGACCAGTACTGCCTGCCCGAGCCGAGCGGGGCGCCGAGGCCCGCCTTGAAGATCGGGAGCATCCGCCCGAGCGGGCCGCCGCGCCGGCTCAGCGCCATCGAGGTGCGCAGCAGCGCCACCCGCGCCCCGAACTCCTCCGCGGCCGCCGCCTCCGCCTCCCACCGCACGCACAGCTCCGCCAGGAACCCGAGGCCCGCGCCGGCGCTCTCGTCGACGACCCGGTCGCCGGTGTCGCCGTAGAAGTCCATCCCCGAGGCCGACACCAGCACGCCCGGCGGCGTCCCCGCCTCGCGCATCGCCCGCACCAGCAGTCTCGTGCTGTCGACGCGGCTGCGGACCAGCTCCTGCTTGTACGCGGCGGTCCAGCGCCGACCGGCGATCGGCGCCCCGGCCAGGTGCACCACGGCGCTCGCGCCGTCCAGCACGGCCGGGTCCAGCACCCCCTCGGCGGGCCGCCAGAGGGCCTCGTCGCCGCCGCGGGGCTCGCGCCGCACCAGAGTGACCACCTGCTCACCCGCACCCCGCAGCGCGGCGACCAGCGCCCCGCCGAGCAACCCGGACGCCCCGGTCACGATGATCGCCATACGGCCACCCTACGCGTTGCCGTGCGGTTCCGTGGTCCGCCGCCCAGCGGCCGCCGCGGCCTGGACCCGCCGGGGAACGGCGGAGGGGCCGGGGACGCCCATGCGCGCCCGGCCCCTCCCAGGGCGATCCTCGTTACGCGAGGCCGAGCTGGGCCTCGAAGCGGCCCTCCTCCAGGCGGCGCTTGATCGTCGTCAGGAAGCGGGCGGCGTCGGCGCCGTCGACCAGGCGGTGGTCGTAGGTCAGCGCCAGGTAGACCATCGACCGGACCGCGATGACCTCGCCCTCGGGCGTGTCGACCACGACGGGCCGCTTGACCACGGCGCCGGTGCCGAGCATGCCGACCTGCGGCTGGTTCAGGATCGGCGTGTCGAACAGGGCGCCGCGGCTGCCGGTGTTGGTCAGCGTGAACGTGCCGCCGGTGATCTCGTCAGGGGTCACCTTGTTGGCGCGGGTCCGCTCGGCCAGGTCGGCCGTCTTGCGGGCCAGCCCGGCGAGGTTGAGGTCGCCGGCGTTCTTGATGACCGCCGCGATCAGGCCGCGCTCGGTGTCGACCGCGATGGCCAGGTGCTCGACGTCGAAGTACGTGACCTCCATGGTCTCGTTGTTGATCGTCGCGTTGAGCTTCGGGTGCTGCTTGAGCGCCTCGATCGCGGCCATCTCGAAGAACGGCATGAAGGACAGCTTGACGCCCTCACGGCGGAAGAACTCGTCCTTGGCCTGCGCCCGCAGCCGCGCCACCTTGGTCACGTCGACCTCGACGACGGTGGTGAGCTGGGCCGCCGTCTGCAGCGACTCGACCAGGCGCTTGGACATCGTCTGGCGCAGCCGCGTCATCTTCTCGGTGCGGCCGCGCAGCGTGGTGTCGACCTCGACCTGGTCGGGCGTG
>NZ_JAPNNL010000150.1 GCF_027620315.1 Nonomuraea corallina
CGGCCGGAACCCGGGCGGCGACCCGGATCCGGCAGCGCGTGCCCTTCGTCGAGGGGATCGCCCTGGTCGTGGTGGTCGTGGTGGTCGCGATGGCGGCCGTCGGGCCGCTGATCGCGCCGTACGACCCGTACGCGGTGGACCTCACCCGGTCGTTGCTGCCGCCCTCGGCCGAGCACTGGTTCGGCACCGACGCGAACGGCCGGGACGTGCTGAGCCGCGTCCTGCACGGCGCGCGCGTCACCCTGCCCGCGACGCTCGTCGTCATCGCCGCCTCCACGGTGATCGGCGTGCTGATCGGCACGGTCGCGGCGCTCGGCGGGAAAGTCGTCGACGAGGTGCTCATGCGGATCACCGACATCGGCCTGTCGCTGCCGGCGATCATCCTGGCCCTCGGCCTGTCCGCCGCCCTCGGGCCCGGCCTGTCGTCCGCGGTCATCGCGCTGTCGCTCACCTGGTGGCCCGGCTACGCGCGGCTGGCGCGCACGCTGGTCCGCGAGGTCAAGGACGCCGAGTACGTCGACGCGGCCCGCGTGCTGGGCGTGCCGCAGCCGCGGCTGATCTTCCGGCACATCCTGCCGAACGCGCTCAACACCCTCTACGTGCAGACCACCGTGGACGTCGGAGCGGTGATGCTGGTGATCTCCGGCCTGTCCTTCATCGGCGTGGGCGCCCAGGTGCCGTCGGCCGAGTGGGGCGCGATGATCGCCGGCGAGGCCAACAACCTCACCAACGCCTGGTGGGCCGTGGCCCTCCCGGGCCTGGCCCTGCTGCTGACCGCCCTGGCCTTCAACCTGGTGGGCGACTGGCTGCGGGTGCGCAACGACCCGACGATCCGCCGGGAGGCACGATGAGCCCCGATCCGCTGCTCCGCATCCGCGACCTGCGGGTGTCGTACCCGGCGCCGGGAGGGACGGCGCAGGTCGTCCACGGCGTGGACCTCGACCTCGCGCCGGGCGAGCGGGTCGCCCTGGTCGGCGAGTCGGGCTCCGGCAAGTCGGTCACGGCGCGGGCCGTGCTCCGGCTGGACCCGGACGCGCGGCTCTCCGGCCGGATCGAGCTGGAGGGCGTCGACCTGCTGGGGCTGCCGCAGCGCAGGATGCGCGAGATCCGCGGCGCCCGCGTCGGCCTGGTCTTCCAGGACCCGCTGGCCTCGCTCAACCCGGTGATGACCATCGGCCGCCAGGTCATGCAGCCGCTGATCATCCGCGGCGTGCCCAGGAAGGCAGCCCGCCGCCGCGCGATCGAGCTGCTGGAACGGCTGGGCGTGCGGGACGCCGAGCACCGCGCCGACGACTACCCGCACCAGTTCTCCGGCGGCATGCGGCAGCGCGTGGTGATCGCCATCGCGGTCATCGCCGAGCCCGCGCTGCTCATCGCCGACGAGCCCACGACCGCGCTGGACGTGCGCGTGCAGGCCAAGGTGCTGGAGCTCCTGCACGAGCTGGCCGACGAGCGCGGCATGTCGATCCTGCTGATCACCCACGACCTGGGCATCGTCGCCGGGTTCGCCCAGCGGGCGGTGGTCATGCGGCACGGCCGCGCGGTCGAGACCGGCACCGTCGACCAGATCTACAACGAGCCCCGCGACCCGTACACCCGGGCGCTGCTGGCCGCCGTCCCGCGCATCGGCGGCGACGTCACCAAGCCGCTCGCGGTGATCGCCGCCGCCCGGGGCGCGCAGGAGGAGGAGACACCGTGAGCGAGCCGCTGCTCCAGGTCAGGAACCTGGTCAAGACCTTCGGCGGGCGGCGCGTGCTGGGCGGCGTCTCCTTCGACGTGGCGCCGGGCGAGGTGCTCGGCCTGGTGGGGGAGTCCGGGTCGGGCAAGTCCACCACCGCGCGCTGCGTCACCCGGCTCACCGACCCGGACAGCGGGCAGGTCCTGCTCGGCGGCCGTGACGTGCTGGCCGCCGGCCGGCGTGAGCTGCGGGCGCTGCGGGCCGACATGCAGATGGTCTTCCAGGACCCGTACTCGTCGCTGAACCCGCGCATGACAGTGGCCGAGCTCATCGGCGAGCCGCTGCTCGTGCACGGGCTGGAGCCGGACCGCCGGCGTCGCCGCGACCGGGCGGCGGAGCTGCTGGAGACGGTCGGCATGGCGGCCGAGCACCTGGACCGCCATCCCCGCTCCTTCTCCGGCGGGCAGCGCCAGCGCATCTCCATCGCCCGGGCCCTCGCGGTGAGCCCGCGGCTGCTCATCTGCGACGAGCCGGTCTCGTCGCTGGACGTCTCGGTCCAGGCCCAGGTGCTGAACCTGCTGCGTGACCTGCGCGAGCGGCTGGGCCTGTCGATCCTGTTCATCGCGCACGACCTGGCGGTCGTCTACTACCTGTGCGACCGGGTGGCCGTCATGCTCAACGGCGAGCTGGCCGAGATCGGCACCCGCGAGCAGATCTACGACGCGCCCTCCCACCCTTACACCCGTTCGCTGCTGGACGCCGTCCCCGTCCCGGACCCGGCCGTCGCCAGGCAGCGCCACACCACCGCATGAAGGAGCCCCACGTGGAGAATCTGCGCATGTTCGTCAACGGCCAGGCGATGTCGGGCGGCAGCCTGAACGCCGCGCTGGCCGGCGCGCGGTTCCTGGGACCGGCGACCACCGCGCCCCGCTACCGGTTCTACTCGGTACGCGACGAGTTCCCCGGCCTCCACCCGGTCGCCGAGGACGGCCACGCGGTGCCCGGCGAGCTGTACGAGGTGACCTACGAGATCCTGCGCGAGCACCTGCTGCCGGGCGAGCCGCCCGAGCTGGAGCTGGGCGTGATCGAGCTGGCCGACGGCAGCGGCTCGCTGTCGATGCGGATGCGGGCCGAGGCGCTGGAGGCGCCGGGCGTCACCGACATCAGCGAGGCCGGCGGCTGGCGGGCCCACCTGGCCGGAGACGGCAGATGAGCGCCCCCGTCGTGATCCGCGGCGGCACGGTCGCCGAGGCGGGCTGGACCGCCCCGGCGGACGTGTTCCTCGCCGGCGGCAAGGTGACCGCGCTCGCCGAGCCCGGCACGCCCGCGCCGCGCGGCGTCACCGAGATCGACGCCCGCGGCATGCTGGTGCTGCCCGGCGGCGTGGACCCGCACTGCCACGTCGGCTTCACCTCCGGCGACTTCACCTCGCTGGACGACTACGCGCAGTGCACCACCGCGGCGGTGTTCGGCGGCACCACCACCATCGTGGACTTCGCCATCCCGCGCCCCGGCCAGTCTCCCGCCGACGCCGCCCACGCCCAGCGGGCCAGGGCCGCGGGCGGGCTCTGCGACAGCGCGCTGCACGCCTGCGTCGTGGAGTGGGACGAAACGGTGCCCGAGCAGCTCCGCTCGCTGGTCGCCGACGGCATGCCGACGGTGAAGATGTTCACCACCTACCGCGGCGAGACGATGGCCGACGAGGACACCATCCTGCGCACCATGGCCACGCTGCGCGACCTCGGCGGCATGGTGGTGATCCACTGCGAGGCCAACCACATCATCGAGGACACCCAGACGCGCTGCTCGCACGACGGCCGGATCGGCGCCGAGCACATGGCGGCGACCCGGCCCGAGCTGGCCGAGACCGCCTCGGTCGCCGAGGTCCTGGCCATCGCCGAGTCGCTCCGGGCGCCGGTCTACTTCGTCCACCAGTCCACGCCCGAGGCCGTCGAACTCGTCGCCGCGGCCCGGCGGCGCGGCGTGGCCGCCTACTCCGAGTCCGTCGCCCACCACCTGGTGCTGGACGACTCGCTCTACGCCGGGGCCACCCCCGAGCGGTTCGTGTGCTGCCCGCCGCTGCGCCCGCGCCCGGTGGTGGACGGGCTCGCCCGCCACCTGGCCACCGGCGAGATCACCACGATCGGCAGCGACCACTGCTGCTACGACCTGGCGCAGAAGGAGTCACGCCGGTCCGACGTGCGCGTCATGCCGAACGGCCTGCCGGGAGTGGAGACCAGGCTTCCGGTGGTCTTCTCCGAGTTCGTGACGGGCGGCGGCCTGCCGGTCACCCGCTTCGTCGAGCTGACCGCCGCCAACCCGGCGCGGGCCAACGGCCTGTATCCGCGCAAGGGCACCCTCATGCCGGGCGCCGACGCCGACGTCGCCATCTGGGACCCGTCGGCCCAGTGGACGATCACCTCCGAGGCGCTCCACATGGCGACCGACTACACCCCGTACGAGGGCATGGCGGTCACGGGCCGCCCGCGGACCGTGCTGGTCGGTGGCCGGGTGGTCGTCCACGACGGCGTGCTCGCCGACCCCGAGCCGCGCGGCCGTCACCTGGCCGCCGGCCCGGTCACGTCACCGGGTGGCCGCACCCGGGCGGCCCGCGCCTCCAGGTAACGCCGCTCGGCGATGCTGGCGGTGGCCTTCGCGGCGCGGCGGTAGTGCTCGTGGGCCCCCGCCGCGTCTCCGGCCTTCTCCAGCAGGTGCGCCCGCACCGACAGCAGCCGGTGGTGCCCGCGCATCCGCTCGTCGCCGTCCAGCGCGGCGAGCAGATCCAGCCCGGCCCGCGGGCCCTGGATCTCGGCGAGCGCGATCGCCCGGTTGAGCGTGACCATCGGGTTGGGCGCGATCCGCTCCAGGATCAGGTAGAGCGCGTGCACCTGTGCCCAGTCGGTCTCCCCGGCCGTGGCCGCGTCGGCGTGCGTGGCGGCGATGGCGGCCTGCAACTGGTAGGGCCCCAGCGCCGGGCCGGCCAGCGCCGCCTTGACCAGCTCGGTGCCCTCGGCTATCAGGCCACGGTCCCACGCCGTCCGGTCCTGCTCGTCCAGGGGGACCAGGTCGCCCGCCGCCGTCGTCCGCGCCTCGCGGCGGGCGTCCGTCAGCAGCATCAGCGCGAGCAGGCCGGTGACCTCGTCGTCGCCGGGCAACTGGGCGCGGACCATCCGCGTCAGCCTGATCGCCTCGCGCGCGAGGTCGGGGCGGTGCAGCTCGCTGCCGGAGGAGGCGGTGTAGCCCTCGTTGAAGATCAGGTAGAGCACGTGCAGGACGACCCGGAGCCGCTCCTCGCGCTCCGCGCCGGCCGGCGGGAGGCGGAAGGTGCTGCCGGCGGCCCTGACGCGCTGCTTGGCCCGGCTGATCCTGGCCGCCATGGTGGCCTCCGGCACGAGGAACGCGCGGGCGATCTCGGCGGTGGTCAGGCCGCCGACCGCACGCAGCGTCAGCGCCGTCTGGGAGGCCGCGGTCAGCGCCGGATGGCAGCACAGGAACAGCAGGACGAGCGTGTCGTCGGTGTCCGGCACCTGCTCGGGCGGCGCGTCGGCGGCCGTCGCCGACTCCCGCTCGCGCCGGGCGTGATCGCTGCGGATCTGGTCGATGAGCCGCCGGGACGCCACCGTCGTCAGCCAGCCTCGGGGGCTGGACGGCACGCCCTCGGCCGGCCACCGCACGGCGGCGGCGAGCACCGCCTCCTGCACCGCGTCCTCACAGTTCTCGAACTGGCCGTAGCGGCGTACGAGAGTGCCGAGGACCTGCGGCGCGAGCCCGCGCAGCAGGTCCTCGACGGGCGGGCCCGTCATGCCTCCAACTGTCCGTCGGCGAACATCACCTGGCGCACCTCGATCCCCAGCCCCTCGATCGCGGCGTCCGGGATCCGCGCCGCCAGCTCGATCGCCCGTTCCCTGCTCTCGCAGTCGACCAGGTAGAAGCCGCCGAGGTACTCCTTGGCCTCCAGGAAGGGGCCGTCGGTCACCACCGGCCGGCCGTCGCGCACCGACACCACGGCGGCCTGCGACGGGTCCACCAGCGCCTGGGTGAAGACCAGCTCGCCGGAGTCCTTCAACTCCTGGACGAATTTGCCGTGGCCGTCGCCGATCGCGGCCCTCTCCTCGTCGGTCAGCGCGTCCAGCACGGCCGGGTTGATGTGCATGCTGATCTGAAACTTCATCGCTACTCCTCGTGCTCGCCGAGCCCTGGGACGGGCCTCTTCCAGGCATGGGTCGGAACCGGCGGCGCAGTCTTGACCTACCTTCCTCCGGAGCCAAGATTTTCGGTTGCTCCCGGCGAAGAAAACGGTGACACGGTCTAGTAATCTCCAATGGGCTTTCAGGAGTACGGCCCCGCCCATCGCCGGAATCGTAAGTCCGCGCTCCGCAGGTCCGCGCGTACGACAAGAGCAACGAGGATGACATGACTGACATGAGGTCTCGCGGCTCAGGCGCCCCGGTCCACGGCAGCGAGGTCAGTGAGCCGGAGCTGCGGCAGTTGCTCGACGGGCTCACGGCCGTGCGCGACGGCGACTTCCGCACCCGGCTCCCGGAGGACGACGACGGCCTGCTCGGCGAGATCGCCTCGGTGTTCAACGGGATGGTGGACCAACTGTCGCAGTTCACCTCCGAAGTGACCAGGGTCGCCCGCGAGGTCGGCACCGAGGGCCGGCTCGGCGGCCAGGCCGAGGTGCCGTCGGTGTCGGGGACCTGGAAGGACCTCACCGACTCGGTCAACGCCATGGCGGGCAACCTCACCGACCAGGTGCGCAGCATCGCCCAGGTCACCACGGCCGTCGCCAGGGGCGACCTGTCGCAGAAGATCACGGTGGACGCCCGGGGCGAGATCCTGGAGCTGAAGAACACCGTCAACACCATGGTCGACCAGCTGTCGTCGTTCGCCGACGAGGTGACCCGGGTGGCCCGCGAGGTCGGCACCGAGGGCCAGCTCGGCGGCCAGGCGGACGTCAAGGGCGTGGCGGGCACCTGGCGCGACCTCACCGACTCGGTCAACTTCATGGCCGGCAACCTCACCGACCAGGTGCGCAACATCTCGCAGGTGGCGACCGCGGTGGCGCGCGGCGACCTGTCGCAGAAGATCACGGTGTCCGCCCGGGGCGAGATCCTGGAGCTGAAGAACACCCTCAACACCATGGTCGACCAGCTCAGCGCGTTCGCCGCGGAGGTCACCAGGGTCGCCCGCGAGGTCGGCACCGACGGACGGCTGGGCGGCCAGGCCGACGTCAAGGGCGTCTCCGGCACCTGGAAGGACCTGACGGAGTCGGTCAACGTCATGGCCGACAACCTCACCGCCCAGGTGCGCAGCATCGCCCAGGTGACCACCGCCGTCGCCAAGGGCGACCTGACGCAGAAGATCCGGGTGGACGCCCGGGGCGAGATCCTGGAGCTCAAGGAGACCATCAACACGATGGTCGACCAGTTGTCCGCCTTCGCCGACGAGGTGACCCGGGTGGCCCGCGAGGTCGGCACCGAGGGCAACCTGGGCGGCCAGGCCACGGTCCGGGGCGTGTCGGGGACCTGGAAGGACCTCACCGACAACGTCAACGTCATGGCCTCCAACCTGACCAGCCAGGTGCGCAGCATCGCCCAGGTGGCGACCGCGGTGGCCAAGGGCGACCTGTCGCAGAAGATCACGGTCGAGGCGAAGGGCGAGGTCGCCGCGCTGGCGCAGACCATCAACACGATGGTCGACACGCTGTCCGCCTTCGCCGACGAGGTGACCCGGGTGGCCCGCGAGGTCGGCACCGAAGGCCAGCTCGGCGGCCAGGCCCGGGTCCCGAACGTGGCCGGCACCTGGAAGAACCTCACCGACAACGTCAACTCGATGGCCGACAACCTGACCAACCAGGTGCGCAGCATCGCCCAGGTCACCACGGCCGTCGCCAAGGGCGACCTGACCCGCAAGATCGACGTCGACGCCCGCGGCGAGATCCTGGAGCTGAAGACCACCATCAACACGATGGTCGACCAGCTCAGCGCGTTCGCCGCGGAGGTCACCCGGGTCGCCCGCGAGGTGGGCAGCGAGGGCCGGCTCGGCGGGCAGGCCGAGGTCGCGGGCGTCTCCGGCACCTGGAAGCGGCTGACGGAGAACGTCAACGAGCTGGCCGGCAACCTCACCCGCCAGGTCCGCGCCATCGCCGAGGTGACCAGCGCCGTGACCTCGGGCGACCTGACCCGCTCGATCACCGTGGACGCCGAGGGCGAGCTGGCCGACCTCAAGGACAACATCAACTCGATGGTCAAGTCGCTGCGCGAGACCACCCGGGCCAACCAGGAGCAGGACTGGCTCAAGTCCAACCTGGCCCGCATGTCCAGCCTCATCCAGGGGCACCGCGACCTGTCCACGGTGGCCGAGCTGGTGCTGAACGAGCTGGCGCCGCTGGTCTCGGCCCAGTACGGCGCGTTCTTCCTGGCGGGCGACGACGAACTGCGGCTCATCAGCGCCTACGGCTACCAGACGGACCGGCCGACCAGCTTCCGCATGGGCGAGGCGCTGATCGGCCAGGCGGCCAGGACCCGGCGCACCATCGCCATGACCGACATCCCGACCGACTACCTCACGGTCACCTCCGGGCTCGGCCGGACCAGCCCGGTCTCGGTGATCGTGCTGCCCATCGTGGTCGAGGAGCAGGTGCTCGGCGTCATCGAGCTGGCCTCGGTGTACGCGTTCACCTCGGTCCACCGGGCGTTCCTGGACCAGCTCATGGAGAGCATCGGCGTCAACCTCAACACCATCGTCGCCAACGCCCGCACCGACGAGCTGCTGGTGGAGTCCCAGCGGCTGACCGCCGAGCTGCAGGCCCGCTCCGAGGAGCTGCAGAACCAGCAGGAGGAGCTCCAGCGCTCCAACGCCGAGCTGGAGGAGAAGGCCCGCCTGCTGGCCAGCCAGAACCAGGACATCGAGACCAAGAACCTGGAGATCGAGCAGGCCCGCCAGGAGCTGGAGGACCGGGCCCAGCAGCTCGCGCTGGCCTCCAAGTACAAGAGCGAGTTCCTCGCCAACATGAGCCACGAACTGCGCACCCCGCTCAACTCGCTGCTCATCCTGGCCCAGCTGCTCGCCCAGAACCACAGCCGCAACCTGACGGCCAAGCAGGTCGAGTACGCCGGCATCATCCACTCGGCCGGGTCGGACCTGCTCCAGCTCATCAACGACATCCTCGACCTGTCGAAGGTCGAGGCGGGCAAGATGGACGTCAACCCCGAACGCGTCCCGCTGCGCCGCCTCCTGGACGACATCGAGGCCACCTTCCGCCCGATGACCACCCAGAAGGGGCTCGACTTCCGGATCGTGACCGCTCCCGGCATCCCGCTGGAGGTCCTGACCGACGACTCGCGGCTGCGCCAGGTGCTGCGCAACCTGCTCTCGAACGCGGTCAAGTTCACCGAGACGGGCGGCGTGGAGCTGCGGATCGAGACGGCGACGCCGTCGGAGCTGCCCGCCTCGGTGCGGGCCCACGGCGCGGCCGTCGCGCTGCGGGTGATCGACACCGGCATCGGCATCCCGGAGCAGCAGCTCGAAGTGATCTTCGGGGCGTTCCAGCAGGCCGACGGCACCACCAGCCGCAAGTACGGCGGCACCGGGCTCGGCCTGTCGATCAGCCGCGAGATCGCGTACCTGCTCGGCGGGGCGATCACCGCGACCAGCACGCCGGGGCAGGGCAGCGCGTTCACGCTCTACCTGCCGATCGCCCGGCCGGACTTCGACGTGATGGAGCCGGCCACGCCCGCGAGAACGACGGCGCCCGAGGAGCCCGCGCCGCACCGGGAGCCCGTCCAGCGCAACCGCCGGCTCCTGGTCATCGAGGAACGGCCGCGCGGCCTGCTGTCGCTGGTGGCCGAGAGCGTGCTGACGGAGCTCACCCCCACCGGGAACGACGTGGAGATCGTCTCGGTCGTCGGCGCCCAGGAGGCGGCGACCACGCTCGCGGCCGAGCCCTGCCACCTCATCGTGATCGACCTCGACATGCCGGACCAGGCGGCCTACCAGCTCCTGGAGGCGATGGACGGCGACCCGGCGCTGCGGGCCGTGCCGGTGCTGGCCTACAACAACTGGCGGGCCAACCCGCAGCGGGAGGCGCAGCTGCTGGCGCGCGACGACGGCCAGCCGCTGGAGCTGCTGTCCAGCCTGGACGAGCTGCGCGAGCGGATCGCGCTGCACCTGACCGCCGAACAGCCGGGCGACGTGCTGCCGCTCACCCGGCCGCAGCAGGCCGGGCCGGCCGCCGCGCGGACCGCCGACGACTCGCTGACCGGCCGCACGGTGCTGGTCGTGGACGACGACACGCGCAACCTGTACGCGCTCACCAGCATGCTGGAGATCCACGGCATGCACGTGCTGCACGCGGAGAACGGCCGCGAGGGCATCGACACGCTCACCGCGCACCCCGAGATCGACGTGGTGCTGATGGACGTGATGATGCCGGAGATGGACGGCTACGCGGCGACCGCCCACATCCGGTCCATGCCGCAGTACACCACCCTGCCCATCATCGCCGTGACGGCCAAGGCGATGCCGGGCGACCAGGACAAGAGCCTGGCGGCCGGGGCCAGCGACTACGTGACCAAACCGGTCGACGCCGACCATCTCATCGAGCGCATCCGGCACTGGATCACCGCGTAGACCCACTCGTCCCCCCGAGGCAGCGCCATTGGCAAGGAGCAAGGAAGTGCACAGCCCACGGCCGGACGACGGCCGGCCGCAGTCCGTTCCGGAGACGAACGTCGGCCGGCTGGCCGCGACCATCGAGCGCCTGCGCGCGGAGGTCCGCCAGGCCCAGCTGGCCGCCGAGGGGCGGGCCCTGATCGAGGTGGCCAAGGGCATCTTGATCGAACGGCTGCGCTGCAGCGTGGCCGACGCCGCCCAGCAGCTCGCCCACCTGGCCGAGCAGGCCGGCGTGACGCAACTGGAGCTGGCCGCCGACATCATCAACCAGGCGGCACAGGACCGGATCAGTGAGACCGCCCGCGCCTTCCTCGCCGCCACGCAGGCGGAGGAGCCGTCCCGCGAGGCGGCCGACCTGTCCGTACGGCTGCGCAGCGCCGAGAGCGGAGCGCTGCGGGCCGGCGACTCCCAGGCGGTGGCCGAGTCGCTCCTGGAGCACGCGCTGACCCCGCTCGGCGCGAGCGCGGTCGCCATCTGGGAGGCCAACCCCGACGCCTCGCTCACCCTCGCCGGGTACGCCGGACTGTCCGACGAGGAGGCGCGGCGCTGGCGGTACGTGCCGCCGGGGGTCGAGACGCCGGCCCGGCGCGCCCTGGTCAACCGGCAGAGCGTCTGGCTGCGGAGCCTGTCCGCCGCCGGGCTGCCCTCCATCGGGCAGCGGGAGATCTCCGGCGGCCGGGTCACGGTGCCGGCCGGCACCGGCGGCCAGATCTTCGCCGTCCTGGAGGTCGCCTGGCCGGAGCCCCTGCCGCCGCAGCCGCCGCAGATCCGCAAGCAGATCGAGGCGCTCGCCGAGCTGAGCGCCTACACCTTCGACGCGCCGACCCGGTCCGGGGGTCCCCACCACCCGCAGGCCGTGTCCGAGCTCGTCGCCCTGATCGACACCCTGCCCGACACCGCGCTCATGCTCCGCCCGCACCTCGACGACGAGGGCCGGCTCCGCGACTTCCGCATCCAGCACGCCAACGCCCGCTTCGCCGACCCGGCCGGCCGGCCGCGGCACATGGTCGTCGGCTCGCTGCTGCTGGAGGCGTACCCGCTGGCGGCAGGCGACGGAGGGCTGTGGGACAAGATCGAACGCGTCCACGCCACCGGCGAGCCGTTCCACGCCGACAAGCTGGCCATGACCGCGCTGGTCGACCAGGTGCCGCTGACGAGCATCGCCTCGGTGAGCATCACCCGCCACCGCGACAGCGTGCTGCTCGTCTGGCGGCTGCACGACGAGGCCACCCAGCTGGCCAGCCTGCTCCAGCACGCGCAGCGGCTCGGCCGCATCGGCGGGTTCGAGGAGAACATCGTCACCGGGCGGATCATCTGGAACAGCCAGCTGTACGCCCTGTACGGGCTGGAGGAGGGCGACCCGCCCATCCCGCTCGAACGGCTCGCCGACCACGCCCACCCGGACGACGCCGTGGCCATCGGCCGGTTCCTGCGCACGGTGCTGCACCAGCGCCGGCCCGGCTCGACGGCCTTCAGGCTGCGGCGCTCCGACGGGATCGCCCGGCACATCCGGGTCGTGGCCGAGCCGGAGTTCGACGCCGACGGCCGCCCGCTCACCATCCGGGGCGCGTACCAGGACATCTCCTCTCAGCACTGGACGGAGGTGGCGCTGGCCGCCACCCGTGACCAGCTCGCCCACACCGAGCAGCAGGCGGCCGAGCGCAACCGGCTGACCCTCCAGCTCCAGCAGGCGATCATGCCGCCCAGCCAGGAGCCGATGGAGGCCTTCGACCTGAACATCGCGGTCCGCTACCGGCCCGCGGAGAAGGAGCACCTGGTCGGCGGCGACTGGTACGACGCCGTGGTGCTGCCGACCAAGCAGATCCTGCTGTCGGTGGGCGACGTGGCCGGTCACGGGATCGAGGCCGCCACCGGCATGGTCGTGCTGCGCAACGCGCTGCGCGGGCTGGCCGCCACCGGGGCCGGGCCGGGGCAGCTGCTGTCGTGGCTCAACCTGGTCGCCCACTACCTGACCGACCAGGTGACGGCCACCGCGATCCTCGGCCTGTACGACCCGGAGACCCGGGTGCTGCGCTGGGCCAGGGCCGGGCACCTGCCGCCGATCCTGATCAGGGAGGGCCGGGTCGAGGAGCTGGACCTGATCGACGGACTGCTCCTGGGCGCGCTCTCGGACGCCACCTACGACGAAGGGCGCCTGGAGCTGGCCTCGGACGACATCCTCCTGATGTACACCGACGGCCTGATCGAGCGCCGCGACCGCACCCTGGACCACTCCCAGGGGCAGCTGCTGCGCATGGCCGCCCACCCGATCGCCAACCTGGAGCACCGCCTGGACCACCTGCTCACCCACAGCAGCTCCGACACCGACGACGACACCTGCATCGTCGGCATCCAGTTGCGCTGACCGCGGGTCAGGCCGGGGGCAGGAGCGGTCGCGGCGGCAGCGGTGAGGAGTAGACCACGCTGGTGGTGACGCTGCCGAGCGCGCCGACCCGGCCGCTCACCCGCTCCAGGTCTCTCATGTCGGTGGCGACGACCTTCATGACGAAGCAGTCGTCGCCCGTGACGTGGTGGGCCTCGATCACCTCGGGGAGCTCGGCGAGCAGTTTGTGCAGCGGCTCGTAGACGCTGCTGGGGTAGCGCAGCCGCAGGTAGGCCAGGATCGTGAACCCGAGTCGTTCGGGGTCGACGTGGGCGTGGTAGCCGGTGATCACCCCGGCCTGTTCCAGCCGGCGGATGCGCTCGGCCGTCGCGCTGTGGCTCATGGTGATGCCGCGCGCGACCTCCGCCACGCTCTGCCGGCCGTTGGCCTGGAGGGCTTGGAGTATGGCGGCGTCGACCTTGTCGATCTCGACAGGGATAGTGAAGGTCATTGCCGAGATATTGCCACATATTCCCGGCTCAAGCGGACTAATGCCGGTGATCGGCCCTTCAATCAGCCCTTTCGTCGTCAGTATCGTGTCCCGCATGTCACTCTCACCGTCATCCTCGCCCGCCTCCGACGCGCTCGTGGCCCACTTCGCCGCCAAG
Organism: Nonomuraea corallina; assembly: GCF_027620315.1. Classification (GTDB taxonomy): domain Bacteria; phylum Actinomycetota; class Actinomycetes; order Streptosporangiales; family Streptosporangiaceae; genus Nonomuraea; species Nonomuraea corallina. The sequence goes on from NZ_JAPNNL010000150.1 coordinate 13,346, forward strand.
CTCCAGTACGAGACCGACCCCTCCGACGTGCACGCCGGCCAGGAACAAGGCGCCCGGTTCGCGCTCGTCGACTCCCGGGGCGAGACCGCCTGGGCACAGGGCCGGATCGTGGGCGCGCTGCACATGCCCACCGCGGAGATCGCCCGGCGCGCGCCCCTGGAGATCCCCGCGGGCCTTCCGGTCGTCACCTACTGCTGGGGGCCGGGCTGCAACGGCGCCACCCGGGCCGCGCTGGAGTTCGCCAAGCTCGGCTACCAGGTCAAGGAGATGATCGGCGGCTTCGAGTACTGGGCTCGCGAAGGCTACCCGGTCGAGAACGACCACGGACGTGTCACCCGCGCCCCGGACCCGCTGACCGCGCCCGTCGACGCCGTCGGCTGCGCCTGCTGACCGAGGTCCACAACGGCGGCGATCATGCCCGGTTAGGATGCCGGTGAACCCCTTCAGGAGGTCATCGATGTCAGGTCCGTCCCCCCGATCCACCCGTGCGCCGCGCTGGCCTGCCGTGGCGATGGTCGTCTGCTGGCTCGCCGGGATCGCGTGGATCGTGCTGTTCTACGTCGATCCCACGCTCCCGGTCCTGTCCGCCCTGGGCAACGCGAACCTCCTGGTGGGAATCGTCCTCTTCGGCCTGGGGTGGGTCTTCCTGGCGGTCTTCGTGACGGCCGCCGTCGTGACGGCCCGCCGTCGCTGACGGGGCTGTTGTGGTTCCGTGATGCTTCTGTGATCATCGGGGCATGAAGCAGACGAACACCGAGAACTCCCGAGAGTTACTGAACGAGCAGGTCGTCTACTACAGGACGATCGCCGAGGAGTACGAAAGCCTCGCCCTGCCGTCCCCGGCGACGCCGAGCTGACCGCGGCGCTCGACGGGTTCCGGCCGACCGGCAGCGTGCTCGAACTCGCCTGCGGGCCGGCCGGTGGACCGCCCAGCTCCTGCGCCACTCCGAGGACGTCACGGCCGTGGACGCGTCCCCGGAGATGATCGCCCTCGCCTCGGCCCGCGTGGGCCCCGGGCGGGTGCGCTTCGTCACCGCCGACCTGTTCTCCTGGCGGCCCGACCGCCGTTATGACGTCGTCGTCTTCGGGTTCTGGCTGTCGCATGTCCCGCCGGGACGCTTCGAGTCCTTCTGGGAGTTCGTGGCCGACTGCCTCGAACCGGGAGGGCGCGTGTTCTTCGCCGACGACGCGTACCGCAGCGCCGACGAGCTCATCGAGGGGGAGCGGTCCACGACCATCCGCCGCCGGTCCGCGGACGGGGCCGGCCACCGGATCGTCAAGGTCCCGTACGAGCCCGCGGACCTCGAACGGCGGCTGACGGGGCTCGGCTGGCGCATCGGCGTCCACCCGACCTCTGGGCCGTTCTTCTGGGGATCGGGGAGCCGGGCAGCCGGCTGATCAACGCCTTCGACCCCGTCGGGAACCGACGGAGTCGAAGGCGTCTCTCGACGGGGCGCTCGGGAGGTACGGCCCGGTCAGCCTGGCCGGGGTTCCCGCAGGCGTGCCGGTCTTCTGGGCGAGGGGGCGGGTGTCCCGAATCTCACGCACCGATCGTCTGGGCGGGAGGCGGGGGAATGTCCCGAGTCTCACGCGCCGTCGTCCGGGCGAGGGGGCGGGGGTGTCCCTGGCCTCGCGCGCCGGGCGTCACGCCTGGGGGACGCGGACCCGCTTCGCGTGCTCCAGGGCGATCGCCGCGAGCCACAGCCAGGCGAGGATCGCCGCCGCGTAGAACGCGACCCCCGTCGGGATCAGCACCGCCATGCCGGCGACGATGAGCACGGGCAGGGCCACGCCGGTCGCGATCGAGGCGACCTGCCAGAGGCGGCCGCGCTCGCGGCCGTACGCCCGCCCGAAGACGAACGTCGCGGCGATCAGTGAGCCGAACGCCAGGTTGAAGGCCACGGAGTGCATGATCGCGGTGGTGGTCATCACCGGCTGCAGGTCCAGCGGGGTGCCCTCGGGGAATCCGAGGCCGGCGGGCGCGGGAAAGATCCCGGCCAGGACCAGGCCGGCGCCGAAGACTCCGATGAGGATGGGCCCGGCGACGGTGACCGTTCGGCCGGCCCGCGCCTCGCGCAGTCCGATCGCCAGTGCGATGACCGCGATCCCGCTGATGACGAAGGTGGCCGCCATCAGCCAGCCGCGGTCACCGAGGCTGAGCATGCTGATCGCGTGCCTGGTCAGGTCGAAGGCCGGCCGGGAGGCCGCTTCGAGCGTCGCGACGGCGACGAACAGGACGGCCGCGAACGGCCCGAAGGCGAGGGGGAGGCGGGCGTTGGTCACTGAACGATCCCTTCGGAGCGGGGGGTGATGGCTCCATGGAACTACCGACACTTATTTTTGTCAAGGAGGTGATCGTTGTCTAGACAAAATTAGCCACTCGGTGCAGACTGGCCGCCATGAGATCGGAGCACGCCCATGAGCAGTGATTTTCGGATCGAGCGAGAGAGCGAGCTGCCCGCCGAGCCCGAGGACGTCTGGCAGGCGGTGACACGCGACTCCGCCGCCTGGTCCATTCCGCTGGACCTGGCCAGGAGCACCGTTCTGGTATGGGAGCCACCCCACCGGGGCGTGCTGCGCACGGAGATCGGCGACTGGTTCAACCAGATCGCGTTCGACATCGCCCCGGCCCCTGGCGGCTCGTACCTCCGGTACGTGCACAGCGGAGTCTTCGTCGACGACTGGGAGAACGAGTACGAGGGCGCGCGCCGCCACACGGACGTGTACCTGCACACCCTCGGCCAGTACCTCAGGTACTTCCGCGGCCGGAAGTTCCGCCGGTTCGAGGTGCTCGCACCGAAGTCGTCGATCACCCACGGAGCCCTCGGCGTCATCCGCGCCGCCTGGGGCATCGCGCCGGACGCGCCCACCGGCTCCGAGCTCACCCTGCCCGTGCCCGGCGCCCCCGCCAAGGCCGCGGTGCTCGACCTCCACGACGACGCCTTCATCGGCGTCCGCACCGAGGACGCCCTCTACCGCGTCTTCGGCCGCAACCGCTTCGGCTCCCCGGTCGCCCTGGGTGTGTACGAGTACGGCGTCCAGGCCCGCCCCGAGCGGGACTCGGCGAACGCCTGGGCCGGTTGGCTGCGGGAGCTCTACGGGACGGCGGCCGCGCCATGACGGCCGAGCCCCTGACGCGGACCCCGCCGAAGCCCACCGGGAGGGCCTGGCTCGGGCTCTTCGTGCTCGCGCTGCCCGCGCTGCTGCTGTCGATCGACGTGAGCGTGCTCTACCTCGCCCTGCCGACGATGACCCGCGAACTCGGCGCCGGAGCGACCGAACAACTGTGGATCCTGGACATCTACGGGTTCCTGCTCGCCGGGTTCCTCATCACGATGGGCTCGCTCGGCGACCGGATCGGCCGCCGCAAGCTCATGCTCGCCGGCGCCGCCGCCTTCGGCGCCGCCTCCACGATGGCCGCCTTCTCCGTCAGCCCGGAGATGCTGATCGCCGCCCGGGCGCTCATGGGCGTCGCCGGCGCGACGCTGATGCCGACGACTCTCGCCACGATCCGTACGATCTTCGCCGGCACGGACGCGATGCCGGTGGCGATCAGCGTGTGGTTCGGCTGCTTCATGCTCGGCATGCTCGCCGGACCGATCATCGGCGGCAGCCTGATCAGCGCCTTCGGCTGGGGTTCGGTCTTCCTGCTCGGGGTGCCGGTGATGGCGCTGCTGCTGGTGGCGGGGCCGTGGCTGCTGCCCGAGTCCCGGGACGACGGCCACGGCATGATCGACCTGCCGAGCGTGGGCCTCTCCCTGCTGGCCATCCTGCCGCTCGCGTGGGGCGTCAAGGAGTTCGCCAGGATCGGCTGGACGCCGGGGCCCGGCCTCGCCGTCCTCGTGGGACTGCTGTCCGGGTACGTCTTCCTCCGGCGCCAGCGTCACCTGTCGCAGCCGCTGGTCGACCTCCACCTGTTCCGGAACCCGGCGTTCAGCGGCGCGCTGGCCATGACCGGCCTCGGCGGCGTCGTCATGGCGGGGACGTCGCTGGTGGTCGCGATCCACCTGCAGTCGGTGGCCCGGCTGCCGCCCTGGGACGCGGGGCTCTGGCTCATCCCGCAGAACATCGCCATGGTGCTCGGCTTCGTCGCGGCGCCGATCCTGGCCAGGAGGCTGCGGCCCTCGGCGGTGATGGCGGCCGGTCTGGTCGTCGGCGCCGCCGGGTTCGTCCTGCTGGCCCAGGTCCAGGTGGGGCTGTTCGCTCCGCTGGTCGCCGGGATGGCGCTGGCCTCGTTCGGGGTGGCCGCGCCGATGTCTCTCGGCGCGAGCGCGCTCATGGCCGCCGCTCCGGAGGAACGCGCCGGCTCCGCGGCGTCGATCTCGGAGACCAGCGGCGAGTTCGGGGTCGCGGTCGGGGTAGCGGTGCTCGGCAGCGTCGCCGCGCTCGCGTACCGCACCCACCTGTCGGCCTCGATCGGCGGCGGGCCCAAGAGCGCGCTGGACGGGCTGGACCACGCCCTCGTCGTGGCCGCCGCGCTGCCGGAAGCCGCTGGGAAGGCGCTGGCGCTGGCGGCCCGTGAGGCCTTCACCCACGCCGTGCACCTCGTGGGCTGGATCGCCGCCGTCGTGTTCCTCGGGCTGGCCGTCCTGGCGCACTTCACCCTGCGGGAGCAGAGCGCCGGACAGGACCGGTGACCGGCTGAGCGCGGGCGCGGGCGCGGCCGATCGATCA
>NZ_JAPNNL010000151.1 GCF_027620315.1 Nonomuraea corallina
CAGCCAGAGCGCGAACGCGGCGGTGAAGGTGTCGCCCGCCCCTGTCGCCATGTGGTCCGGCGCCGGCTCCGCGTACGTCCGGTACGGGGGCAGGCCGGGCCGGTGCAGCAGCGTGCCCTCCCCGTCCAGGGTGGTCACCACCATCCGCGCCCCCGACTCCGCCAGCAGCCGCTCCGACCGTTCGGTGAGGAAGCGGATCCGGTCGGCGCGGTCACCGTCCTCGCGCAGCAGCCGCAGCGCCTCGCGGTAGTTCGGCAGCACCGCCGAGGGCGCGCACGCCCGCCACGGGCCGATCGCGTGCGCGTCCACGACCAGCAGGGGCAGCCCGGTCAGCGCCCGCCGCACCGCGTCCGTGCACACGCCCGCCTCGTAGTCGCAGGCGATCACCACGTCGGCGCCGGGCAGCGCCTCCCGCAGCTCCGCGATGACGCGGGTCTCGGCCTCGGCCGGGATCGGCTCGCGGTCCTCCTCGTCATAGCGGGCGATGAGCTGCTCGCCGACCATGAGCCGCTGCTTGTGCGGGGTGCGCCTGCCGGGCACGGTCACCATCCGGGCGTCGACGCCCAGCAGGCCGAGCGCCCTGGCCAGCTTGTCCGCGCAGTCGTCGTCGCCGACCGTCCCGATCAGCCGTACCCGGGCGCCCAGCGCGGCCAGGTTGGCCGCGGCGTTGCCCGCCCCGCCGGGCGCGTCGTCGGTGGCCTCGACGCTGACCACCGGAACCGGCGCCTCCTGGGCGATGCGCTTGACCGGCCCGCGCAGCCACGAGTCGAGCATGGCGTCGCCGATGACCACGGCCTGGATCTCACTGTCCATAGCTCGGTCCATGGCAAGGCGACTACCTGGAGGAACGGCTCTCAAACGACCGGCCCACCCCGCCGGCGCGCCAGGCCCGGGTGCGGCGGCGGATCGCCCGCCGAGTCCGGCGGCAGCGTGAATGTCCCCTTCCTCTACAGTCGTCGCATGACGACCGTCCGCTCCCTGATCCTGTTCGCGCTGGCCGCCGTCGCCGAGATCGGCGGGGCCTGGCTGGTGTGGCAGGGCGTGCGGGAGCAGCGGGGGCTGCTCTGGATCGCCGCCGGGGTGCTCGCGCTCGGCGCGTACGGGTTCGTCGCCGCCTTCCAGCCGGACCCGCACTTCGGCCGGATCCTCGCCGCCTACGGCGGCGTGTTCGTGGCCGGGTCGCTGCTGTGGGGCGTGCTGGTCGACGGGTTCCGCCCCGACCGCTGGGACCTCGCGGGGGCGGCCGTCTGCCTGGTGGGGGTCGCCGTCATCATGTACGCGCCACGCGGCTGAGCCGGTACGGCCGAGCGGCTACTATTTAGATGACCGTCGAACCGTGGGAGGAGGTGCGGCCGTGGCCGTCTGCTGCGCGCCCATCGCCAGGGAGCCGCTGTCCGAGGCCGACGCCGCGGAGCTCGCCCCGCTGCTGAAGGCGGTGGCCGACCCGGTGCGGCTGCGGCTGCTGTCGATGATCGGCTCCCACCCCGGTGGCGAGGCGTGCGTGTGCGACCTCACCGACGCCTTCGACCTGACCGCGCCGACGATCTCCCACCATCTGAAGGTGCTGCGCACGGCCGGGCTGATCGACTGCGAGCGGCGCGGCACCTGGGTCTACTACTGGATCGTCCCCGGCCAGGTGGCCCGGCTCGGCGCGCTCTTCACCCCGCTGGCCCAGCCCGCCACGCCCTGAAGCCCCCGCCCCGGCCGTTACAGGTCGCGCCGTTACAGGTCGCGCCGTTACAGGTCGCGCCGTTACAGGTCGCGACGCAGCACCACGAGCGCCACGTCGTCCTCCCGCGTCCCGAACGCGGCCAGCATCCGGTCGCAGAACCGCTCCAGGTCGTCCTCCACCGTCTCCGCCAGCGACCTGGCCCGCTCCAGGCTGACGTCGAGCAGCACGTCGCGGTCCTCCAGCAGGCCGTCGGTGAACAGCATCAGCGTCCCGCCCTGCGGCAGCACCAGATGATCGACCTTGTACTCCTCGTCCGCCACCCCGAGCAGCAGGTTGCCCAGCCCGTGGTAGCGCGCCCCCGGCCCGGCCAGCAGCGGGGGGATGTGCCCGGCGTTGGCCAGCTGCAGCTCGCCGGTGCGGGGATGGAGCAGCAGCAGGCACACCGTGGCCGTCATGCCCGGGTGGTAGCGCCGCAGGATCTTGTTGAGCAGGTCCATGGACGCGGCCAGGTCGACCCGGTCCATCACCGAGGCGCGCAGCGCGTGCCGCAGCTCCGCCATGATGGTGGCCGCGTGCAGCGAGTGGCCCATGACGTCGCCGATGGCCACCAGCACCCGGTCGCCCGCCTCCAGCACCTCGTAGAAGTCGCCGCCGACCTCGACGTTGTCGCGGGCGGGCCGGTAGCGCAGCCCCACGGCCAGCCCGGGGATCTCGGGCACTCGGGTCGGCAGCAGGCTGCGCTGCAGCGTGAGCGAGGTCGCGTGCTCCTCGGCGTAGGCGCGCAGCGCGTCCACCGCGAGTGCGAGCCCCTGGCCGAGCTGCCGCAGCAGGTTGACCTCGTTGCCGTCGAGCACCGGGTCGGCCCTCACGGCCAGGAACACCGGCGGCCGGCCCGTCTTCGTCCGGCACAGGACCCCGATGACGGGCGCTCCGGCGTCGGCCTCGCCGTGCAGCGCGGCCCAGTCGGCGGCGGGCACGGTGAGGACCTCGGCGCCGGCCTCCTCGCCCAGGGCCTTGGCGCACAGCCGCTCCAGCAGGTCGGGCGGGACGCTCGCCTGGGCCGCCACCTCGCCGGGCCCGGCGAGGTGGCGCTGGAGCCGCTTGTCGTCCGGCACCGCGAGCGCGGTGGCCCGCCGGCCCAGGATGGAGGAGGCGCCCCGCACCGCCACCCCCAGCAGGCTCTGGAACGACTCCGACCGGTTGATCTGCAGCGTCACCTCGGCCAGATGGGCCAGCCGGGCGGCCATCACCTCGGCCCGCCGCCGCGCCCTGGAGTAGCGCAGCGTCGCCTCCACCGTCGCGGTGAACTCGTCGGGCTCGATCGGCTCGGACAGGTAGGCGTCGGCGCCGCGTTCCAGCCCTTCGGCCCGGTCGCGCACGCTGACGGCGTTGCCCGACACCTGGATGACGGGGATGGAGGCGGTGGCGGGGTCGGCCTTGATCCGCTCGCACACCTCGAAGCCGCTGAGATCGGGCAGCCGCACGTCCAGGATCACCAGGTCGGGGCGGCGCTCGGCGATCAGGCCGAGCGCCTCCTCACCGGCAGACGCCTCCGACACCTGGTGTCCGGCCCGGCGCAGCCAGCTGACCATGACGTAGCGTTTGGCCGGTGTGTCGTCGACCACGAGCACATCGGCGGGGCCGCGGTCAGGCACGGCGCCCTCGCGCGGCCTCGCGCACGGCGTCCAGGAACTGCTCGCGTCTCAGCTCGTGCTTGGACAGCACGGGATGGTCGCGCGCCGCCTTGCCCGGCGCCACCGTCACCACCACCACCGCGACCTCCTTGAGGCGCTCGTCCTCCGCCATCCGCTGCAGCAGGGCGTTGCCGTCGAGACGGGGCATCAGCATGTCGAGCACGATGACGTCCGGTCGCCGCACCGCCATCACCTCCAGCGCCTCGACGCCGTCGGCGGCCTCGTCCACCTCGCTCGCGATCCCGTACAGCATCCTACGGGCCAGCTCGCGGAAGCCCTGGTCGTCGTCGGCGATGAGCAGCCGGCCGATCTCGGGAGGGCCGTGGCGGACCGGGAGCCGCACGGTGACGGTCGTCCCCTCGCCGAACGTGCTGTGCAGGTCGAGCTGGCCGTCGAGCGCCCTGACCAGCGTGCGCGCGTACGGCAGGCCGAGCCCCGTGCCCCGGACCTTGACCTGCAGCGCGTGCGGCACCTGGAAGAACTCCTCGAACACGCGGTCCAGGTCTTCCTCGGCGATGCCGATCCCGGTGTCGGACACGGTGATCACCACCTGGCCGGCCTGCTCGTCGAGGCGGGCGTCGAGCCGCACCTCGCCCTCCCGGGTGAACTTCAGCGCGTTGGACAGCAGGTTGCGCAGCACCCGGATGAGCATGGTCTCGTCGGTGTAGATCTCGGCCGCCGCCGGGGCCACCTCGGTGCGCAGGACCACGTCGCTGGTGGGCTGCATGATCGCGTGCAGCCGGCGGACGAGATCCTCCAGGTCCACCGGCGCGAACTCGGGCAGCAGCCGGCCCGACTCGGCCTTGGCCAGGTCGAGCAGATCGCCGACCAGCGCCAGCAGCGTCTCCGCCGAGTCGCCGATGAACCGGATCTGGCGCTCCTGCTCCTCGGTGAGCGGCTCGCCGTCCGCCGTGGTCATCAGCCGCACCAGGCCGATGATGGAGCTGAGCGGGGTGCGCAGCTCGTGGCTGACCGTGGCCCAGAACCGGTTCTTGGCCTCGGCGGACTCGCGCAGCTGGGTGGACTTCTCGTCCAGCTCGGCGTAGAGGGCGACCACGCCCCTGTTGGTCTCCTCCAGCTCCGCCGACAGCTCGTGGTACAGGGCCATCACGCCCCTGTTGGTCTCCTGCAGCTCGGAGTTGAGCCGCAGGACGTCCTCCAGCGTCGACGCCAGCTCCTGGTTCTGCTGGCGCAGCTCGTCCATCGCGCTGACCGGGGCCAGCCGGGTCAGCCGCTCGCGGATCTGATCGGCCGGCATGCCGGGCAGGCGGCCGGGGAGCCGCTTGACGATCGTGACCCGGTTCCCGGCGGCGGTGACGTCGTCCACCAGGCGGCCGGCCAGCGCCAGGCTCTCCCGCCCGGCCGGTCTCGTCCCGGCGAGGTGCTCGATGGTGACGCGCAGCTCACCGTCCTCCAGGGTGAACACCGCGACCGTCCCGGCGCCGACCACTTCCCGGCCCACCTCGCTGAGCGCGGTGGCGACCCGGATCTGGTCCTGCGCCTCCAGCCCGGCCAGCTCGGCGGCGGCGCGGCCCAGCCGGCGCAGCGCGAAGACGTCCCGGTCCTCACGCAGGCGGAGCCTGGCCAGCTCAAGTGCGGTCATTCACGGCCTCACGATCACGACACACGCGTCATCCCTGCGGCTGCCCGCCTCCCGCAGCAGTCCAGCGGCGATCAGCACGGGAGAGCGGGAGAACAGGCCGGGCAGGGTGGTGGGGGACCACCGGTCGGTGAGTCCGTCCGAGTGCAGCACGACGGTCGCGTGCTCGTCCAGTCTGTACTCGTACTGGCGGAGCCGGCGCGCCTGGTGACCGGTGATGCCGGGCACGGACACCATGCCCTGACGGCGGTCGGCGTAGGTGATCCAGCCGGCGATGTTGCCGAGGCCGGCGTAGGTCACCTGGTCCGGGGTGACCCGGGCGACGGCGACGGCTCCGCCGCGGGTGCCGCTCAGCCCGCGGTGCAGCCGCTCCAGGGTGGCCAGCGGCTCGTCGTCGGTCCCGCTCAGGAACAGCTCGACGGCCTGCCTGGAGGCGTGCGCCGCGGGCGCGCCGTGGCCCAGCCCGTCGCACACCATGACGGTGACGACCCGGCCGTCGGTCGTGATGGCGAACGCGTCGCCCGAGACGGTCTCCTCGCCGATGGGGCGGACGAGCCCGGAGGCCGGCGGCCGTCCGGCCTGCGTCCCGGCGGCGAAGTGGACCGCCAGCAGCGTGCCCGTGCCCGGCAGGGAGTGCACGTCGTACGAGGACGCGATGCGGGTGATCGCGCCCAGTCCGATGCCGAGCGTGCCCGAGGTGGAGTAGCCGTCGCGCATCGCCCGCGCCACGTCCGGCATGCCGGGCCCGCGGTCCATCGTGACCAGTTCCACCACGTCCGGCGAGCCGGGGCAGGGCCGCACCAGCGCCATCCCCTCCACGGCGTGCTTGACCAGGTTGGAGACGGCTTCGGTGACCGCCACCGCCACCTGGCCGACCCGCTCGGCGTCGAACCCGGCCTTCTGGGCCAGCTCGGCCGCGCTCCTGCGGACCGCGCCGACGGCGCTGGGCTCCTCGGCGCGGATCCAGACACCGTCGCGGACCCCGCCGAGAGGGCTCATCCTCGAGCCCATTTCGTCGCGGTGATCGTGGTGCCCTTGCCGGGCGCGGAGGCTACGTCGAACTCGTCGACCAGCCGCCGGGACCCGCCCAGCCCGAGGCCGAGGCCGCCGGCGGTGGTGAAGCCGTCGGTCAGGGCCCGGTCCAGGTCGGGGATGCCGGGGCCTTCGTCGCTGAAGGTCAGCCGCAGGCCGCGCCGCCTGCCGTCCTCGACGACCACGATGCTCACCCTGCCGCCACCGGCGTGGATCAGCGCGTTGCGGGCCAGTTCGCTGGCCGCCGTCACGATCTTCGTCTGGTCTATCAGCGACAGGCCCGCCTCGACCGCGACGACGCGCACCTGCTGGCGCACCATCACGAGATCCGCGTTGCCGGAGATGGCCAGGTGGCCGTCCTGGGTCATCGCGGCGTGCCCCGGTCGCCGAGGTGGTCCAGGAGCGCCACACCCTTCTCGAGGTTGAGCGCGGTGCGCACGCCGCCCAGCGACAGGCCCAGCTCCACCAGGGTGATGGCCACCGCCGGCCGCATGCCGACGACCACGGTCTCGGCGTCGAGCATCCGGCACATGCCGGCGATGGTGGCGAACATCCGGCCGATGAACGAGTCGATGATCTCCACTGCCGAGATGTCGATGATGACACCCCGCGCCCCGGCGGAGACGACCCGGTCCGCCAGATCCTCCTGCAGCGCCAGCACGCTCTGGTCGTCCAGGTCGATCTGGATGGAGATGATCAGGATGTCGCCGAGTTTGAGGATGGGGACGCGCTCCATCACGCGTCCTCTGTGCGGACCGCGATCCGCGTGTGACGGCGCTCGCTGAACTCGATGCCGCTGCACCGCAGGGTGTAGGCCAGCGCGTCGGCCAGGGTGGCCTTGGTGACGATGTCGCCGAACTCGATGCCGAGGGTGACGATCGTGTGCGCGATCTGCGGGCTGATGCCGGAGATCACGCACTCGGCGCCCATGAGCCGCGCGGCGACCACGGTCTTGAGCAGGTGCTGGGCCACCTGGGTGTCGACGGCGGGGACGCCGGTGATGTCGATGACCGCGTGCTCCGACCCGGTGTCGACCAGGATCTGGAGGAGCTTCTCCATGACGACCTGGGTCCTGGCCGAGTCGAGGGTGCCGACCAGCGGCACCGCGACGATGCCCTCCCAGAGCTTGACCACCGGGGTGGACAGCTCCAGGAGCTGCTCGGCCTGGTCCATGATGACCTTCTCGCGGGCGGTCGCGAAGGTCTCGATCGTGTAGAGGCCGAGGTCGTCGATGAGGCGGGAGAACCAGATGAAGCCGCGCAGCGCGTCGGCTCCGCCGTCATCCTCCACCGACTCGTACACCGCCTCCTTGAGGCTGTACACCGCCCTGGCGGTGTCGGAGGGGGTGTAGCCCTGACGAGCCCGGCTGCGCGACAGCTCGGCGAGCAGCCCGCGCACGTCGGTGAGGTCGTCGCCCTCGTGCGCCAGCGAGTTGCGCAGAGCCTGGTAGAGCTCTCGCAGTTCGTCGGCGGATGCCTGGGCGATGGTGCTCCAGCGGCGCAGGATCTGCTCGTCGGCGCTACCCAGCAGCTCCGTGATGCGTCGTCTGGCGACGTCGGCATGGACGGTCAAAATTGGACTCCTGAGGATACAGATGACAGCACTGCCGGGCAGGGTAACGGCCCAAATGCCCAGCGGGTGGAAGACATACTTTTCATCTCCGACCCGTGCCGTCCCGACAATATCCGATGACGGACACTACACCGCATACCGTCATATTTCGGTGACATTGAAATTCGCGGCGTCCGGGTTGTGTCCCGGCGGGGGTGCGGCGGCCGTGGTGCGCCGCGTCACCAGCGTGGGCGTGATCGAGATACGCGCCGACGCCGTGCGCCCGCCGATGCGCTCCAGCAGCAGCCTGGCCGCCGTCCGGCCCATGGTGAGGCCCGGCTGGTCGACGCTGGTCAGCGAGATGTGCGCGAGGCCGGCCAGCCAGCTGTTGTCGTACCCGGCGACCGAGACGTCGCCCGGCACGTCGAGCCCCGCCTCGCGCAGCGCGCCCAGCGCGCCGATCGCTACCAGGTCGGCGCCCGCGAAGACCGCCGTCGGCGGCTCCGGCCGGCGCAGCAGCTCGCCGACGCCCGCACGGCCGCCTTCCTCGGTGTACGAGGTCCGCACGATGTCCGCGTACGCCCCGAGCCCCAGCCTGGCCATGGCCCGTTCGTAGGCGTGTGCGCGCGGGTCCGGCGGCGTGGCGGGCTCGCCCCGGCCGGAGCCGTGCCACGCGGCGTCCGCGAGGTGCGCGATGCGGCGATGGCCGAGGCCGGCCAGGTGCTCGACCACGAGCCCGGCGCCCACCTCCTCGTCGCCGAAGACCGCGTCGTAGTGCGGCGAACGGTCGTCGCGGCCGAGCACGACGACCGGCACGGCCTTGGCGATCACCTCCAGGTCGGCCGGTGGGCTGAGCGGGGCGACCAGCACCACCCCGCCCACCGACTGGTCGATCAGCGCGTGGACGGCCCGCGACTCGCCCGCCGGATCGCGGCCCGCCTGGCTGATCACGACCTGGTAGCAGGTGTCCCCGAGCTCCTCGGCGATGCCGTCGATCAGGTCGGGAAAGAAGGGATTACGCAGGTCGGGGAGGAGCACGCCGAGCGTGGAGGTGTGGCCGCGCAGCGCGCGGGCCGCCCCGTGCGGGCGGTAGCCCAGCTCCTTGATGGCGGCCAGCACTCGGGTCCGCATGGCGGGGCTGACCCCGTAGGCGTTGCGCAGCACCTTGGACACCGCCGACGTGGAGACCTCGGCGTGCCGTGCCACGTCCCCGATGGTCACCCTGCTGGCCGTCATCCGTCCTCCCGTGGAACGAACCACATCCGGCTTCCCGACAATGCTCCTGACACCCCTTCTGAGCGGAGGATACCTACGGGTAACGTTCCACGATTTCCTCGGTTCATGCGGGCCTCGCCGGGCGGTCCGCTTTCCGGCGCATCCGGAAAGCGGACTTTCCGCTGTCACTGGCGATTATGGAACGCACTTCACGGAAAGCGTTTACGGTCGCGGGTTCGGCGCCATCGAATCGCGCGCTCCCGTCGTGCCGGGCGAATACCGAAAACGATGAAAAAATCCGGCGCGAGAATCCCGGAAGCGTCCGGGAAGATCGCTCGCTTCCCCCGGCGGGGTCGTCACCACCGCTCCGCCCGTGGCGCCGACCTCCTGTCGCCGACCTCCTGTCGCCGACCTCGTGCCCGCCGCCCGTGGGGATCGCCGCCGGTCGTCCGGCCGGGCGTGCCGTGGGGCCATGAGCAGCGCAGGTGTCCGAGGGCCGAAGCGCCCGGCCAGAATAGCGACCGGACGGATACACGGCCGGCCGCGGAAAATCGCCGGCGTTTTCCCGGTCCGCTCGTTCAGGCGTTCGATTTTCGGCGGCTCAGCCGGGAGCAGGGTCACGGGCGTGCCCGTACCGGGTGAGGAACCTCACGTCCGCCGCCCGGTCAGCTGAAGGGCCTGGACACCTCGTCGAGGATCTCGTCGCCGATCTCCACCAGCGAGCGGGCCTCCTCCTCCTCGATCCACTGGTGGGTGGCCAGGCGCAGCGCCCCGAGGAAGGCGGCCGCCAGCACCCGCGGCCGGGCCGGGGCGGGCCGGTCGGCGATGGCCTGGGCCAGCTCGCGCTCCAGGTCGGCGTGGCTGGCGAGCTGGCGGGCCAGCAGCGCCGGATGCTTCTTGGCCAGCCGGGTGCGGATCGCCCAGTCGCGGTCCAGCGTGCCCATCTCCTGGTACATCTCGGAGATGGTGGCCCGCATGGCCTGCCACGCGGTGAGGCCGGGGGGCTGCTCCCGCACCCGCGCCACCAGTTGCCTGAAGCGCTCCTCCTCCCCGTACAGCAGGGCGTCCTCCTTGCCGGCGAAGTAGTTGGAGAAGGTGCGGCGGGAGATGTTGGCGGCGTCGGCGATGGCCTCGACCGTGACGCCGTCGAAGCCGTGCTCGACGGTCAGTCGCAGCGCCGCCTCGTACACGGCCTGCCGGGTCTCGGCCTTCTTGCGCTCTCGCAGGCCCAGCGTCGTGGTGTCCATCTGTGGAGACTGTACCCGCAGGGAATAAATGCGCAATGCGCAAACTTTCGCAATGGGAAGTAGTATGTCCCGTTGTCTCCCCCCTGTTCCCGAACGGAGGTCGCGCGTGAGCGCACCCACAGAGGCTCCTGCCCAACCGATGACCCACCGGCAGGTGCTGGAAGCCCTCAGCGGGCTGCTGCTCGTGCTCTTCGTCGCCATGATCAGCGGCACGATCGTCTCGGTCGCGCTGCCCCAGATCATCGGCGCCCTGGACGGCACCCAGTCCCAGTACACCTGGGTCGTCACCGCCTCTCTGCTGGCCGCGACCGCGACGACCCCCATCTGGGGCCGCCTGGCCGACCTCTTCAGCAAGAAGCTGCTGCTCCAGATCTCCATCGTGATCTTCATGGTCAGCTCGCTGGCCTGCGGCTTCGCCCAGAACACCGAGCAGCTCATCGCCTTCCGCGCCGTGCAGGGCCTCGGCATGGGCGCGCTGCAGATCCTGGTGCAGGTGATCATCGCCGCGATGATCAGCCCCAAGGAGCGCGGCCGCTACAACGGCTACCTCGGCGGCGTCATGGCCGTCGCGACCGTCGGCGGGCCGCTCCTGGGCGGGCTCATCGCCGACACCTCCTGGCTCGGCTGGCGCTGGTGCTTCTTCATCGCCGTGCCCTTCACCGCCATCTCCCTCGTCCTGCTGCAGAAGACGCTGCGGGTGGCCACCGTCCGCCGCGACGACGTCAAGATCGACTACCTGGGCGCGACGCTCATCGCCGCCGGCGTGAGCGTGCTGCTCATCTGGGTCACGTTCGTCGGCAGCTCCTTCGCCTGGCTGTCGTGGCAGACCGCGGCCATGGCCGGCGGCGGCGCCGTCATCCTGGCGCTGGCCACCTGGGTGGAGACCCGGGCCGCCCAGCCGGTGGTGCCGCTGCACGTCATCCGTCGGCGCACCCCCGCCCTGGCCATCCTGGCCAGCCTGGCGGTCGGCATGGCCATGTTCGGCGGCTCGGTCTTCCTCGGCCAGTACTTCCAGATCGGCCGCGGCTACACCCCCACCGAGGCGGGCCTGCTCACCATCCCGATGATGGCCGGCGTGCTGGTCTCCTCCACGATCAGCGGCCGCATGGTGTCCAGGAGCGGCAAGATCAAGCCGTACATCGTGACCGGCTCGATCGTGCTCACGCTCGGCTTCCTGGGACTGTCCACGATCGACCACGAGACCTCGCTGGTCGTGATCGGCGCCGCCATGGCGCTCGTCGGCGTGGGCGTCGGCATGTCGATGCAGAACCTGGTGCTGGCCATCCAGAACACCGTCCCGCTGCGCGAGCTCGGCGCCGCCAGCGGAGCCGTCACGTTCTTCCGCTCCCTCGGCGGCACCATCGGCGTCTCCGTCCTCGGGGCCGTCCTCGCCAACCAGGTGGCCACCGGCATCACCCAAGGACTGACCAAGGCGGGCATCCCGGTCTCCGGAGGAGGCGCGGGCACCCTCGACCTCGCGTCCCTGCCGGAGCCGGTCAGGGCCATCGTCAGGACCGCGTACGGCGACGCGACCGGGCACATCTTCCTCATCTCGACCGGGCTCGCGCTGGTCGGCGTCATCGCCACCCTGTTCTTCAAGCCCGTCACCCTGCGCGACACCCTGGACCTGCCGGACTCGGCCCCCAAGGAGCCGGTGTCCACGGGCTGAGCCGTCCCCGCCGGTGGGTCAGTCCGCCTTCTTCCACCGGGCGATCAGCTGGTCGTAGTCGAGCGTCTCCGGCTCGCCGCGCTCGTCCGCCAGCTTCGGCACCGGGGCGCCCGGCTGGTCGAGCCAGTAGCGGGCGTCCCGCTCCTGGTTCAGCTTGGGCGCGCACGGGCCGCCGTAGCCGCGCCGCTCCAGCCGCGACAGGATGTCGTCCTGCTGCTTGGCCAAGTTGTCCATGGACTGCTGCGGGGTCGTCTCGCCCGTGACGGCGGTGGCCACGTTCTGCCACCACAGCTGCGCCAGCCTCGGGTAGTCGGGCACGTTCGTCCCCGTCGGCGTCCACTGCACGCGTGCCGGGCCCCGGTAGAACTCGATCAGGCCGCCGTACTTCTCCGCGTTCCGCTCGAAGTGGTCGCTGCGGATGTCGGAGTCGCGGATGAACGTCAGCCCGGCGATCGACTTCTTCAGCGACACGGTCTTGGACGTGACGAACTGCGCGTACAGCCAGGCCGCCGCCCGGCGCTCGGCCGGGGTGCTCTTCAGCAGCGTCCACGAGCCGGCGTCCTGGTAGCCGAGCTTGTGGCCGTCCTTCCAGTACGCGCCGTGCGGGCTGGGCGCGATCCGCCACTTCGGGGTGCCGTCCTCGTTGACCACCGGCAGGCCGGGCTTGGTCATGTCGGCGGTGAACGAGGTGTACCAGAAGATCTGCTGGGCGACGTTGCCCTGCGCCGGGACCGGGCCGGCCTCGCTGAAGTTCATCCCGGCCGCCTCGCGCGGGGCGTACTTCTTCAGCCAGTCGACGTACTTGGTGAGCGCGTACACGGCGGCGGGCCCGTTCGTGTCGCCGCCCCGGGTGACGGACGAGCCGACCGGGCGGCAGTTCTCCACCCGGATGCCCCAGTCGTCGACCGGCAGCCCGTTCGGGATGCCGGGGTCGCCGTTGCCCGCCATCGACAGCCACGCGTCGGTGAACCGCCATCCCAGCGACGGGTCCTTGCGCCCGTAGTCCATGTGGCCGTACACCTTCTTGCCGTCGATGGTGCCGTCGCCGTTGACCTCGCTGGTGAAGAACTCGGCGATGTCCTCGTAGGCGGCCCAGTTGACCGGCACCCCCAGGTCGTAGCCGTAGGCGTCCCTGAACTGCTTCTTGACGTCCGGGTCGGTGAACCAGTCGTAGCGGAACCAGTACAGGTTCGCGAACTGCTGGTCGGGCAGCTGGTAGACCTTCTTGTCCGGGCCGGTGGTGAAGCTGATCCCGATGAAGTCCTCCAGGTCCAGCGTGGGCGAGGTGACGGCCTTGCCCTCCCCGGCCATGTAGTCCGACAGCGGCAGCACGTAGTCGCCGCGCGCGTGGGTGCCGATCAGGTCGGAGTCGTTGACGTAGGCGTCGTAGATGTTCTGGCCGCCCTGGATCTGCGTCTGCAGCTTCTCGATCACGTCGCCCTCCTGGATCAGGTCGTGCTTCAGCCTGATCCCGGTGATCTCGGTGAACGCCTTGGCGAGCCGCTGCGACTCGTACTGGTGGGTGGTGATCGTCTCCGACACCACGTTGATCTCCATGCCGCGGTACGGGGCCGCGGCCTTCATGAACCAGTCCATCTCGGCGAGCTGCTGCTCCTTGGACAGCGTGCTCGGGGTGAACTCGGTGGACACCCACCGCTGGGCGGCCGCCCTGGCGTCGGCCTCCCTGAACTCGCCGCCGCCCGCCTGGCCGCCGCCCTGCGAGCAGCCCGCGGCCAGCAGGACGAGCACGGCCGCGCAGCACGCGCTCCTCGTGGGGATCTTCCTGTCGAACGGCATCGCCGCCTCCTTCGTCAGCCCCAAATCCCGATCGCCAGCACCACCAGGAACGCCGCCGCCAGCGCCAGCCACATGGACAGGTCGGTGACGGCGATCCACCCCGCGAGCACGGCGGCCCCGCTGATCAGGCCGATGTACAGCCGGTCCCCCCGGTCGGTCTCGATGCGCAGGAACCCCCGGCGCGGCACCGGCGGCGAGACCCTCGCCCAGATCGTCATCGCGCACAGCAGCAGGCCGAGGCCCGCGAAGACGGCGGCCGTGGGCCCGGTCCACACCATCCACTCGAACATCGGCTACACCCTCCCGAGGCTGAAGCCCTTGGCGATGTAGTTGCGGACGAACCAGATCACGATCGCGCCGGGCACGATCGTGAGCACTCCGGCCGCCGCGAGCAGCCCCCAGTCGACGCCCGCCGCGCTCACCGTGCGGGTCATGGTGGCGGCGATCGGCTTGGCGTTCACCGAGGTGATCGTGCGCGCGATGAGCAGCTCGACCCAGCTGAACATGAAGCAGAAGAACAGCGTGACGCCGATCGCCGACCGGATCATCGGCAGGAAGATCCTGACGAAGAACCGGGGCAGCGAGTAGCCGTCGATCGCGGCCGTCTCGTCGATCTCACGGGGGATCCCGGACATGAAGCCCTCCAGGATCCACACCGCGAGCGGCACGTTGAACAGCATGTGCGCGACGGCCACGCCCAGATGCGTGTCGAACAGCCCGACCGCCTGGTAGATCTGGAAGAACGGCAGCAGGAACACCGCGGGCGGCGCCATCCGGTTCGTCAGCAGCCAGAAGAACAGGTGCTTGTCCCCGGCGAACCGGAACCGGGAGAACGCGTACGCGGCCGGCAGCGCGATGACCAGCGACATGACCGCGTTCATGGACGTGTAGACGATCGAGTTGAGGTAGCTGGAGTACCACACCGAGTCGGTGAAGAACGTGACGTAGTTGTCGAACGTCACCCGTTGGGGGATGAGCTGGAAGCTGCCGAGGATGTCCTGGTTCGGGCGGATCGACATGCCGAACATCCAGAGCAGCGGCAACATCAGCGTGATCCCGTACAGCCAGAACACCGTCCGCGCCCAGGGCAGCCGCCGCACCGCGCTCACCTCCCGGTCCTGGTCAGCACGGTGAAGAACACGTAGCAGACGATCTGCACGGCCAGGAAGTACAGCAGCGAGAACGCCCCCGCGGGCCCCAGGTCGAACTGGCCGACCGCGATCTTCGACAGGAGGATGCTGAGGAACGAGGTCGCGTTGCCCGGCCCGCCGCCGGTCACCACGAACGGCTCGGTGTAGATCATGAAGCTGTCCATGAACCGCAGCAGGATCGCGATCGTCAGCACCCCGCGCAGCCGGGGCAGCTGGATGTGCCGGAACGTCGCCCACGCTGACGCGCCGTCGATCTGCGCCGCCTGGAAGTACGGGCCGGGGATGGACCGCAGGCCGGCGTAGGCCAGCAGCGCCACCAGCGGAGTCCAGTGCCACACGTCCATGACGAGCACGGTGATCCACGCGTCGCCGGCGTCCAGCGTGTAGTTGTAGTCGAGCCCGAGCACGTTGTTGACGGTCCAGCCGCCGAGCCCGATGTCCGGCCGGGCGAAGATCTGCCAGATGGTGCCCACCACGTTCCACGGGATGAGCAGCGGCAGCGCCACCAGCACCAGCGCGGCCGGCGCGCCGAGGCCGCGGCGCGGCATCACCACCGCCACCGCCACGCCCAGCGGGATCTCCAGCAGCAGCACCTGCGCCGAGAACAGCAGCGTGCGCACGAACGCGGCCCGCACCTCCGGGTCGCGCGCCACCGACCGGAACCACTCCAGCCCGACGAAGATCCGGTCGTTCGGGCTGAAGATGTCCTGCACCGAGTAGTTCACCACCGTCATCAGCGGGATGACCGCGGTGAACGCCACCGACACCACCACCGGCAGCACCAGGAGCCAGGCCCGGTTGGCGCGCCGCTTGCCCGGGGCCCGGTCCTCGGCGGACGGCGCCGTCCGCCGCGTCCGCCGCGTCCGCCGCTCCGTCCGCTGCTCCCTCCGCTGCTCCGTCCGCGACGGGAGGGCGGCCGTCACGGGGCACCCCCCGTCAGCGGCTCGACCACCCCGCACCGGACCGCGTCCCTGAACAGGAACGCCCGGCCCTCCGCGAAGCGCAGGAACGCCGTGGCGCCCGGCTCGTGCGCGGACGCCGCCTCCGTCCTGGTGACCAGCGGGTGCCCGTTCACCCGGGCGTGCACCAGGTCGTAGGCGCCCATCCGGTCGATCTCGGTCACCCGGGCGGAGAGGCCGGACGGCGCCTCCTCGCCGGTGATCCGCACGAACTCCGGCCGCACCCCGATCCGCACCGGCCCCGCGGGCAGGGCGCCGGACGCCCGCCCGACGGCGGACTCGCCCACCCACACCAGCCCGTCGACCACCGCCCCGTCGAGCACGTTCATCCCGGGCGAGCCGATGAAGTGGCCGACGAACTCGTGCGCGGGCGACAGGAACAGCTCGCCCGGCTCGCCGGCCTGGACGATCTCACCCTCGTTGAGCACCACCACCTCGTCGGCGAACGTCAGCGCCTCCGTCTGGTCGTGGGTGACGTAGATCAGCGTGTGCCCGGTGTCGCGGTGGATCTCCTTGAGCTTGCTGCGCAGCGTCCACTTCATGGCCGGGTCCACCACCGTCAGCGGCTCGTCCAGCAGCACCGCCGCCACCTCGGGCCGGACCAGGCCGCGCCCCAGCGCGACGATCTGCTGCCGGCCCGGGTCCAGCCGGCGCGACCGGCGCCGCAGGTGCTCCTCCAGCCCGAGCAGGCCCGCCACCCTGCGCACCCGCCGGTCCACCTCCTGGCGCGGGCAGCCGCGGTTGCGCAGCGGGAAGGCCAGGTTGTCGTAGACCGACATCTGCTCGTACAGGACCGGGAACTGGAAGACCTGCGCGATGTTCCGCCCGGCGGGCGGCACCCCCGTCACCTCGCGGTCGTCGAACCAGACCCGCCCCCGGGTGGGCGTCAGCAGCCCGGAGACGATGTTCAGCAGCGTCGTCTTGCCGCAGCCGCTCGGCCCGAGCAGCGCATACGCCCGGCCCGTGCGCCAGGTCCACGTCATCGGCCTCAGCGCCCACGTGCGGCCGCCGTCGTAACTGTGCGCCACATCCTCCAGACGGATCTCAGCCATGCGCCCCGACCCCCGCCGGCAGCCGCGCGCCGTCCTCGCCGAACACGAACACCCGCGCCGGGTCCACGACCGCCACCGCCGGCTCTCCCGGCTGGTACGGATGCGTGCCCGGCAGATGCGCCACCAGGTGCGTTCCGCCCTCCAGCAGCAGGTGCGCGAACGTGGCGCCGCCGGTCATCTCCGCCAGCCTGATCTCCGCGGGGAACTCCAGCAGGCCGGGGCCGGCCCGGCCGAGACCCACCTGGTGCGGACGGACCGCCACCACCACCTCCCGGCCGGGCTCCAGCGGCCCCGGCGCCGGGAACGAGGCGCCCAGGCACGCGATCCGGCCGTCGCGCACCACGCCCGGCAGCAGGTTCAGGGGCGGGTCGCTGAGCGCCGCCGCCACCTCCAGCGTCGGCGGCTCGGCGTAGACGCGCGCCGGGTCGCCCCGGTGCCGGACCCGGCCCTGGCTCAGCACCACCGTCGGCGCGGCGAACGACAGCGCCTCGTTCGGGTCCGCGGTCGCGTACAGCACCACGCCGGGGGAGTCCCTGAACAGCCGCTTGAGGTCGGCGCGCAACTGCTCGCGCAGCTTGAAGTCCAGGTTGGCGAGCGGCTCGTCGAGCAGCAGCACGTCCACCGGGCGGGCCAGCGCCCTGGCGATGGCGGTGCGCTGCTGCTGGCCGCCCGACAGCTCGCCGGGGCGGCGGTCCAGTAACCCGCCGATGCCCATCAGCTCGGCGACCTCGCGCACCCGCCCGTCCACCTCGCGCTTGGGGAAGTCCGCGGCCAGGCGGAGCGGGGAGGCGATGTTCTCGTAGACGGTCAGCGACGGGTAGTTGATGAACCGCTGGTAGACGAAGGCCACCGACCGCCTGCGCACCGACACGCCGGTGACGTCCCGGCCGCCGACCACCACCCGCCCGGCGTCCGGGGGCAGCAGCCCGGCCACCACCCGCATCAGCGTGGTCTTGCCCGCGGTCATCGGCCCGAGGAGCGTCGTCAGGCCGCCGGACGACTCCAGGCGGATGTCGTCGAGCCAGACCTCTCCGCGCCGGCGTACGCTCACGCCTTCGATGACCAGCGTCACTGTGCCCGGTCCTTCCCGGAACAGATCAGGGGGTCGCGACGATCAGCGACTTTGCTCTTCCAGTTAATATGATCCACAACCACCTGCAAAGGCTGGATCTTGCGCTGTGAAGAGGGATGTATCGGGCGCGGCGCTGGAATCCTCCACACGCGAGCTTTACTGAGAGTTACTTCGTCATTACGAGGGGTAGTAACCCTGAAGGTGATCCGCTTACCCGACCGAAGGAGGGCGCATCCGTTCCGCCGTCCCCCGGGTGGCGGCTCTCCCCGCCGTCCGCTGCCTGGCTCCCGA
>NZ_JAPNNL010000152.1 GCF_027620315.1 Nonomuraea corallina
CGGCGGGGCGCGCCGCCCCGGTGAGACGCGTGGGCCGCGCCGCGGGGTCAGTCGCGGGGAACGGGCCGTCCGGCCGTAAGCCGGCCCCCGGAGCCGCGGCCGGGATCTGCGGTTCCGGACGGGCCTGACCAGGTCCGGTACGGCTGAGCGCCTGATCGACCGGCCCCGGCGGCTCGAAGGCGCCGGCCAGGGCCGTCCCCCGGCCGGGTGGCGAGCCGGTCAGGCCGGGAGTGGCCAGGTGCTGGCCGTCCGCGCCCAGGGCCGCGGACGTGCCACTCGTCAGGATCAGCCGCCAGTCCAGGGGCTTGCCGTCGAGCGTCAGGCTGACAGCCGTGGTGGCCGACCCGGCGATGCCGTACTGGACCGCCTGGCCAGGCGCGGTCCGCGTCAGCAGGGCCAGCAGCTTCTCTCCGAAGAGGGCCTCCTCGCGCGCTATCCCGGCCCGCAACGCCGGCGTGGCCAGCCGGCCCAGCGCCCCGCCGAGCAGGCCGGTCAACGCCCCGTTGATGGCTCCGTCCCGTACGGCCAGCAGCAGTTGCTCGCGGTCGATCTCGTCCCGTCGCCCTCCCCGGATCTGGGTGTACTGCGTCAACCACTCCAGTCCGGCGCCGAACGCGGCGAAGAAGGCGATCAGAGTCAGGGTCATCTTGGCGATCTGGAGCGCGCTCATCCTGGCGACCTGCAGATACGACCTGAGCATCCACGGCGCGTTCAGGATCAGCAGCGGCAGCGTCGCCAGCAGCAGGATCACGATGAACGTGATCATGCGTTGGGCGTGCTGGATCGTCACGCCCACCCCGTTGTACGCGACGGCCGTCTCGATGAGCGTCTCGACCAGTGCGGCGCGCCGGCCGCCCACCGTCACCCGTACGCGTGCGGCGAACGCCCGCTGGGCCGCTCCGTCCCACCTGTCACCGACCAGGGCAGCGGCCGGGTCCATCGCGCCGGTGTCGGCCGTCAGCCGATGCGCCGCCGCCACGCAGGCGTCGGCGATCCGGAAGCACCTCTCGGGGTCGCCCTCCGGCCAGGCCATCCCGGTGACCCAGTCGACGTACGGCCGCAGCGCCTCCGGTACGACACATCCGTCAAACCCCATGCGCCGCCGCCCACGCCTGCGGGACCGGATGAGGGACGCCGCTCACGCCTGTGCCGCCCGCCGGTGCCGCCGCACCCGCGAGGAGACGGCCGACCGTGCCATGCCCGTCCCTGGCCGTACCAGGCTCAACCGTACGATCCATCACCTCGGCCGTCTCGCTTCTCGCCGCAGTCAACTGGTTCGGCCATGCGCGGGCCTGCTGAGTCGTGCGCCGGGACGGTCAGGCCGCACCTGCCCCAGGAGGCACACGGGTCACGTCACGATAGCGAGCCACGGGCCCAAGATCGAGCGTTATGCGGGGATCAGCCGATGCCGGGGGCGGTCGCCGCCAACGTCTACGCGAGAGGCGTCCGGGCTGCCGCGGGGACCAGGCCCTCGCGGTGGAGGTGCTCGCGGGCCGCGGCGATGGCCTCCGGGGTGGTGGCGAACACGCGGCCCTCCTCGGCCAGCCGCTGGATCACGCCCAGCGCCCGCAGCGGCCTGTGGTGACCGTCCTTGAGGCCGGAGACGTACACGGTGATGCCGCGATGCCGCAGCCGCGCCACGGCGTCGCCGAGGACGAGCGCGCCGCTCGCGTCGATGGTGGTGACGCGGGACATGCGCAGGATCACCACCGACACGTGGGCCACCTCCGACAGTTCCAGCAGGAAGCGGTGCGCGGCGGCGAAGAACAGCGGCCCGTCCAGCCGGTAGGCGACGATGTGCTCCGCCAGCAGCGCCAGTTCCTGGTCGGTGTGGTCGCCGGGCAGGTCGTCGTGGATCGGCATCGTGTCCAGGCGCACGTGGCGCGCGATCGCCCGCAGCGCCAGCGCGCCCGCCACGAGCAGGCCGAGCACGACGGCCTGGACCAGGTCGAGCACCAGCGTGGCGATCGCGGTGAGCACCAGCACCGCCGCGTCGCCGCGGGTCGAACGGACCATCGCCCTGACGGACCCGACCTCGACCATCCGGACCGCCGTGGCCAGCAGCACCCCCGCCAGCGCGGCCAGCGGGATCCGCGCCACCAGATCGGCGGCCGTGTAGACGATCACGGCGAGGATGCCGGCATGCGCCAGCGCCGCCAGCCGGGAGGAGGCGCCGGAGCGGACGTTCACCGCCGTGCGCGCGATGGCGCCGGTGGCCGGGACGCCGCCGAAGAGCGGCGCGGCCAGGTTGGCCAGGCCCTGCCCGAACAGCTCCCGGTCGGGGTCGTGCTTGTGATTGACGCTCATGCCGTCGGCCACGGCCGCCGACAGCAGGGACTCCAGCCCGGCCAGAGCGGCGACCGCGACCGCCGGGGCGATCAGCGAGGTCAGCGCGGCCGGGTCGAGGAAGCCCAGGGACGGCACGGGCAGCCCGGCGGGCAGCTCGCCGATGCGGGCCACCGGCAGGTCGGCCACCGCGACGGCGACTGTCGCGGCGACCACGGCCAGCAGCGAGAACGGCACCGTCGGCCACCGGCGCGCCCCGAGGAGCATGATCGCGGCGACGGCCAGCGCGATGCCCACCGCCCACCACTGCGGGCGCGAGGCGAAGTCCAGCACGGCCGCCCAGGCCACGACGACGACCTTCTCGCCTTCCGGCGTCGGCACGCCCAGCGCGGCGGGCACCTGCTGGAGGGCGATCACGCAGGCGATGCCGATGGTGAAGCCCTCGACCACGGAGGCGGGCACCAGCGCCATGTACTTGCCGGCCCGCGCCAGCGCCAGCGCGATGAGCAGGACGCCGGCCAGCACGCCGACGGTCAGCACGCCGGAGGCGCCGTGCTGGGCCATGATCGGCACCAGCACCACGGTCATCGCCCCGGTCGGCCCGGACACCTGCAGGCCGGAGCCGCCGAACACGGCCGCGAGCGCGCCGGCGACCACCGCGGTGGCCAGCCCCGCCTCGGCGCCCATGCCCGAGGAGATGCCGAAACCGAGCGCCAGCGGCAGCGCCACGATCGCGACGGTGAGCCCGGCGAGCAGGTCGCGGCGCGGGCGGCGGGTCATCGCGACCAGGTCGGCGCGGACCGGCAGCAGGGAACGCACGCGGGCCCAGCCGGAGGAGAGGTGACGGTTCACCGGGGGTTGGTCTCCGCCCGCAACAGCTCGCTCAGCAGCTCGTGCTGCCCGGTCAGCATCTGGGTCAGCAGCTTACGGGCCGCGCGCAGCAGATCGGCCACGTCGCCGCCGGCCAGGGAGTAGACGACGGTGGAGCCGTCGCGCTGGGCGGTCACCATGCCGGAGCGGCGCAGCACGGCCAGGTGCTGTGAGAGCCCGGTCGGCTCGACCTCGATGGCGGCCAGCAGATCGCGCACCGGCATGGGCCGCTCCTGCAGCAGCTCCAGCACCCGGATCCGCACCGGATGCCCGAGGAGCCGGAACAGCTCGGCCTTGGCCTCGTACAGCGGAACCGCGTTCATGCGGCGGCCCGCATCCCGGCGACGGCTCGGAAAAGCACCCTCACACCCCCATGCTCACTTGACGGGAATGCTATCTCATTAATTACGCACATTCGCAATTAGTGTAGAGCTCACTCCGCCAGCCGGGCCGCGCGGCCGTTGAGGTAGCGCTGCTGGGGCAGGCTCCCGGCGCGGCGGGCCGCCTCCTCGTACGCCACCCGCGCGGCGTCCCGCTCGCCCGCCATCTCCAGCAGATGGGCGCGGACGGCGTGCGTGCGGTGGTCGCCGGCGATGCGGCCGTCGGCGGCGAGCCCGTCGAGCAGGTCCAGCCCCTCTTCCGGGCCCCGAGCCATGGCCACGGCCACGGCGTGGTTGAGCCGGACGACCGGACTGTCGGAGATCCTCAGCAGCACCTCGTACAGCGCCACGATCTGCGGCCAGTCGGTCTCGGCGGCGCTGGGCGCCTCGTCGTGCACGGCGGCGATCGCCGCCTGGAGCTGGTACGGGCCGGTCGGCCCGTGCGGCAGCGCCTCGGAGACGAGCGCGACGCCCTCGGCGATCAGCGCGGCGTCCCACCGGCCGCGGTCCTGCTCGGCCATCGGGACCAGCTCCCCTCCGGGAGAGGTACGGGCCGGGCGGCGGGCGTCGATGAGCAGCATGAGCGCCAGCAGCCCGGTGACCTCCGGATCGCCCGGCACCCACCGGCGCACGAGGCGGGTCAGCCGGATCGCCTCCGCCGACAGCTCGTCACGCCGCAACCGGGGCCCGGACGTGCTCGCGTACCCCTCGTTGAAGACCAGGTAGAGCACGTGCAGCACCGCCCGGAGCCGGCCGGCCCGTTCGGCGTCCGGCGGCAGGCCGAACGGGACGCCGCTGTCCTTGATGCGCTGCTTGGCCCGGGAGATGCGCCTGGTCATGGTCGACTCCGGCACCAGGAACGCCCGGGCGATCTCGGCCGTGCTCAGGCCGCCCACCGCGCGCAGGGTCAGCGCGATCTGCGAGGCGGGCGGCAGCGACGGATGGCAGCACATGAACAGCAGCGCGAGCGTGTCGTCCGCGCTCGGCGGCCGGTCGGCCGGCGGGGCCAGCCACTCCTCGGGCAGCCGCCTGCGGGCCACGGCGTCCTCGCGCCGCTGCCGCGCCTGCTCGGCGCGGAGCAGGTCGGTGAGCCGGCGCGAGGCCACGGTGACGAGCCAGCCGCGCGGGTGGTCCGGCACCCCGTCCTTCGGCCACTTCACGGCGGCGGCCAGCAGGGCCTCCTGAACGGCGTCCTCGGCCGCGTCGAAGTGGCCGTAACGGCGCACGAGCGCGCCGAGGACCTGCGGCGCCAGCTCACGCAGCAGGCCCTCGCCGGCGGGTCCGGTCACTCGATCTCGTCCACGCCGCCGTGGATGGGACGCACGTCCACGTACCACTCGGAGTCGAGCCCGGCGTGCTCGGGGTGCGGGGTGCCGGCCAGCCGGGCGGCGAGCTCCGTCGCGCGGTCGAAGCTGTCGCACTCCACGATCGTGTAGCCGGCCAGGACCTCCTGCGTCTCGGCGTACGGGCCGTCGGTGACGACCGGCACCCCGTTCTCCAGCCGCACGCGGCGGGTGTGGACCGGGGCGTCGAGTCCCTGGGCGTCGACGAACTCTCCGGACTCGACCAGGGCGTCGTTCCACTTCTCCATGAACGCGTGCAGGGCGCCGATCTCCTCCGGAGTCCAGGCGGCCCGGCCTTCGACGGCCTTGCCCGTCAGCACGTCATAGTCCCGCTGCGACCCGTACAGCATGATCATGTATTTCACGGCCTTCTCCTTCTCTCGGGGCTCTCACCGGAGACGTCGGAGCCGCCGCCCGGATCCGGACAGGTTCGCGCGACATCCTTCCCCGAACGTCGGACGGGCACCAGAGCGCCTACGTTGGAGGGCATGCGGGTGCGCGTTCTGGGGCCGGTGGAGGTCGTGGCCGACGGAGAGCGGCTGCCCGTCGGCGGGGCGCGGCTGCGCGCGCTGCTGGCCCGGCTCGCGCTCGACGCCGGGCGGACGGTGACGGCGGGGGCACTGGCCGAGACGCTCTGGCCCGACGGGGCGCCGGGCGACCCGGTCAACGCCCTGCACTCGCTGGTGTCCCGGCTGCGGCGGGCCCTGCCCGGCGGGTGGCTGGTGTCGGCCGACGGCGGCTACCGGCTGGACGTCGAGCCCGACGCGGTGGACGCCCGCCGCTTCGAGCGGCTGGCCGGCGAGGGCCGGCGGGCCCTGGCCCGCGACCGGCCGGAGGCGGCGCTGCGGCTGCTGTCGGAGGCGCTCGCGCTGTGGCGGGGCGACCTGCCGGGCGAGGTGCCTGAGCCGGTGCGGCGGCGGCTGGAGGAGCTGCGGCTGTCGGCCCGCGAGGACCAGGCGCAGGCGGCCCTGGCCGGCGGGCGGACCGAAGGGCTGGTCGCCGAGCTGGAAGCGCTCGCGGCGGCGCACCCGCTGCGGGAACGGCTGCGCGGGCTGCTCATCAGAGCCCTGCACACGCAGGGCAGGCGGGCCGAGGCGCTGGCCGCGTACGAGGACGCGCGCAGGCTGCTGGCCGCCGAACTGGGCGCCGATCCCGGCCCCGAGCTGCGGGAGATCCATCTGGAGCTGCTGCGCGAGGAGACGCGGCCGCGCGCCGGCAACCTCCCGGCGGCGCTCACGTCCCTGGTGGGGCGGGCGGACGACGTGGCGGCGGCGGCCGGGGCGCTGCGGGCCGGGCGGCTGGTGACGCTCACCGGGCCGGGAGGCGTCGGCAAGACCCGCCTGGCGCTCGAGGTCGCCGGTCACGCCCCGGCGGCGTGGCTGGTGGAGCTGTCGCCGCTGGGCGAGGCCGCGCACGGGCGGTCCGGCCCGGTCGCCGGGGTCGCGGCCGCCGTGGCGCGGGTGGCCGGGGTGCGCGAGACGGCGTCAGGCGGAGGAAGGCTGCTCGACCGGGTGGCCGAGTCGCTGGCCGATTCCCTGCTGGTGCTCGACGGCTGCGAACGGGTGGCGGGTGAGGCGGCCCGCGTCGTCACCCACCTGCTGGGCCGCGCTCCGGGCCTGCGCGTGCTCGCCACCGGCAGGGAGCCGCTGGGCGTGCCGGGGGAGACGGTGCTGCAGGTGCCGCCGCTCGCGCCGGACGCGGCCGCGCGGCTGTTCGCCGAGCGGGCGGCGGCCGCCCGCGCCGGGTTCACGGTGCGCGACCCTGACCTGGTCGAGGAGGTGTGCCGCAGGCTCGACGGCCTCCCGCTGGCGATCGAGCTGGCCGCGGCCCGGCTCCGCTCGTTCCCGCTGGAGGAGCTGGTGGCCCGGCTGGACGACCGGTTCGCCCTGCTGTCGGGGGTCAGCCGGGCGGCCGAGCCGAGGCACCGCACGCTGCGCGCGGTCGTCGCCTGGACGTGGGACCTGCTGGAGGAGGACGAACGGCGGCTGGCCCGCAGGCTGGCGGCCTTCCCCGGCGGCATCACCGTGGAGAGCGCCGAGGCGGTCGCCGCCGCCCGCCCGGACCTGCTGGCGGCGCTCGCCGACCGGTCGCTGCTGCGCTTCGACGGCGAGCGTTACCGGATGCTGGAGACGATCAGGGAGTACGGCCTGCGCGAGCTGATCGGGCACGGGGAGCTCACCCGGGTGCGCGCCGCCCACGCCGCCCACTTCTCCGGCCTGGCCGCCCGCGCCGAGCCGGAGCTGCGCGAGGCCGGGCAGCTCCGGTGGATCACCCGGCTGGCCGCCGAGCGCGACAACCTGCTCGCCGCGCTCCGCTTCGCGCACGAGTCGGGCGACGCCCCGGGGGCGCTGCGGCTCTGCGCGGCGCTGGGGATGTTCTGGCTGGTACGGGGCGACCGGGCGGCCATGGAGTCCTGGACCCGCCTGGCCCTCGACACCCCCGGCCGCGCCCCCGCCGGGACCAGGGCCGTGGTGGCCGCCCTCCACCTGCTGGCGGCCACCACGTGGGCGGGCCTGGAGATGGACGCGCGGGCCGCCGCCCGCGTCCGCCGTTCGGTGCCGCAGGAGGCGCCGGAGCATCCGCTCGCCGTCCTGGTCGAGCCGGTTCTGGCCGCCGCGAGCGGCGACGTGGCGGCGGCGCTGACGGCGATCGAGCGGGGGCTCGCCCATCCCGACGCCTGGGTCCGGGCGGCCCTGCGGCTGGTCAGGGCCCTGCTGCGGGGGAACGCCGGCGACGCCGCCGGCATGGGCAACGATCTGGAGGTGGCGGTCGCCGGGTTCCGCGCCACGGGGGAGCGGGCGGGGCTGGCGTGGGCGCTGACGTCGCTGGCCGACGTGCGGACCAACGGCGGCGCGTACGACGAGGCGGTGGCCGCGCTGGAGGAGGCGGTGCGGCTGCTGCGCGAGCTGGACCCGTCCGACGAGGCCGCGTCCCAGCGGGTGTGGCTGGCCGAGGCCCGCGCCCGCGCGGGCGACACCGCGACGGCCCGCGCCGAGCTCGAGACGCTGGCCGCGCTCCCGGGTGCCCCCGCCGGCCTGCAGGTCCACGTCCGCGTCACGCTCGGCGACCTGGCCCGCCGCGACGGCGACTGGGCGGGCGCGCAGGCGCACTACGAGCAGGCCGAAGCGCACCTCCGGCCGCCCGCGGACCCGTTCCTGGCCGTCGCGCTCGCCTGCGCGAAGGCCAGGGTCGCCATGGGACGCGAAGACCCGGTGGAAGCCGGGAGGCTCTTCACCCGGGCCTTCGACGCCGCCGGGGAAGAGCCGTCGCTGGCCGCCATCACCGCCGCCCACCTGGCCCACCTCCTGGCGTCTCAGGGTCGTGAGACGGAGGCGGCGGAGCTGCTCGGCGCCGCCCACACCCTGATCGGCGCCCTCGAAGCCCTCGACCACGACCTCGTACGGCTCGCGCCCGAACTGCGCACCGCCATGGGCGCGCGGCGGTACGAGGCCGCGTACGGGCGAGGCCGCGACGGCTCTGCGGCCGAGGCGCTCACCCTGATCCACGCCCGGCTCGGCGAGACGCTGAGCCGGACCGGTGGGCCCACGCCGGCACCCGGCGACGCTCCGCAGACCGGGTCGCCGTAGGCCCTCGGCGGCGCCTGACGCGCGCCTTCCTGTCAGGCCAGCGGGCCCGGCGCGGCCACCTCCAGGATCGTCATGCCGTACTTGTCGCGCCCGGCGACGAGGCGCATCGCCGCCGCCGCGTCCCGCAGCGGGTACCGGCCGGTGATCGGCGGCTTGACCCGGCCGTCGACGAACATGGCCTCCAGCTCGTCGCGGTTGGCCCGCGCCTGTTCGGGGTGGTGACGCTCGAAGTCGCCGATCTCGTACCCGGTGATGGTCGAGCCCTTGAGCAGCACGAGGTTGAGCGGGACCCGGGGGATCGACCCGGCGGCGAAGCCGACGACCACGAACCTGCCGCCGTAGCCGACGGCCCGCAGGGCGGGCTCGGAGAAGTCGCCGCCGACCAGGTCGAGCACGACGTCGGCGCTGCCGCCGCACACGTCCTTGAGCGTCTGCTTCAGATCGGGCCGGGTGTACTCGACCAGTTCGTCGGCGCCCAGGGCGCGGCAGAACTCCAGCTTCGCGGCGGTGGAGGCGCAGGCGACCACCCGGGCGCCGAGCGCCTTGCCGATGGTGATGGCGGCGCTGCCCACCGCTCCGGAGGCGCCCAGGATCACCAGGTCCTCGCCGGGCCGCAGCCGCGCGGTGGAGACGAGCGCGTCGTAGGCGGTGCGGTAGGTGGCGCCCGTCAGGCACGCCAGATCGGCGCTCAGGCCGGCGGGGGTGGGCCGCAGCTGCCCCTCGCCGGCGAGGGCGCGTTCGGCGAACGCGCCGGGGACCATCCCGTGCACCCGGTCGCCGACGCCGAACCGGGTGACCCCCGGCCCCACCTCGCGGACCACGCCGGCGGCGTTGAACCCGGGCGTGAACGGAACGGGCAGGGCGACCTGGTAGCCGCCTCTGGCGATCAGGGTGTCGACGAACTCCACCGACGCCGCCTGGACCTCCACCAGCACCTGGCCGGGTCCCGGCACCGGGTCGGGGATCTCCTCCACGGTCAGCCCTGTCGTCAGATCGCCGGTGTCATGGCAACGCAGAGCGAGCACGGCCCTCTCCTCCTCGGCCCGATGTCGGCACTGAGCGCCCAAGCTAGCATCGGGCTCACCGGCCTTCCCCGCTGGAGTCGGCAGGTAGGTTGAGCGCATATGCTGAGTCCAGATCGTTACCGGATGGGCCCGGGTTTCGCGTGTGGCGACCCGCGATCCGGGCACTGTCCGTCAACCAGAAGAGGGACGACAGCCGATCGGCGCTGTCTGGAAAGGGTGGCGGTGCCGGAATGATCGCTGCGGATCAACCCGACCCGCCGTTGGTGCTTCTCGTCGAGGACGACGCCGAGGACGCGTTCATCGTGCGGGAACTGCTCGAAGACAGCGGCCTGGCGGTGCGGCTGGAGTGGGCCAGGTCGCTCGACGAGGCGAGGCGGCTGCTGACGCGGCTGCGCGCCCAGTGCGTGCTGCTGGACCTGGGCCTGCCCGACGCGCGCGATCTGTCGGCGCTGGCGGCGATGCGGGAGGCGAGCGGCGACGCCGCGGTCGTGGTGCTGACCGGGCTGGCGGAGGAGCAGGCGGGGCTGGCCGCGGTCACCGCGGGAGCCCAGGACTATCTGGTCAAAGGACGCGTCGAGGCCGAGTGGCTCGGCCGCACGCTCCGCTACGCGATGCAGCGCAAGCAGACCGAGCAGGCAGCGGTGGCGCTGCACGCCGAACGCATCCGCGCCGAGGAGAACGCCCGCCTGGAGCGCGGCCTGCTGCCCACGCCGCTGCTGCAGCAGATGCCGATCGAGGTGGCCACCCGCTATCGCGCCAGCCGCACGTCGGGCACGCTCGGCGGCGACTTCTTCGACGTGGTGGAGGACGACGACAAGGTCGTGCACGCCATGATCGGCGACGTGTGCGGCCACGGCCCCGACGAGGCCGCGCTCGGCGTCTGCCTGCGCATCGCCTGGCGCACGCTCGTGCTCACCGGCGTGACCGGCACGGCGCTGCTCCGCCAGCTGGAGCGGGTCCTGCGGGCCGAACGCGGCGGCGACGAGATCTTCGTGACCCTGTCGACGCTCGCGCTGGAGCCCGACCAGCGCACGGTGCGGGTGTGGCGGGCCGGCCATCCCGGCCTGCTGGTCCACTCCGGTGACGA
Organism: Nonomuraea corallina; assembly: GCF_027620315.1. GTDB lineage: Bacteria > Actinomycetota > Actinomycetes > Streptosporangiales > Streptosporangiaceae > Nonomuraea > Nonomuraea corallina. The sequence continues at coordinate 10,579 of NZ_JAPNNL010000152.1, forward strand.
GGTCACCTGGGCCGAGCCGGGGCAGGGCCCGGCGCTCGGGCTTCCGCTGGAGTCGGACTGGGAGCAGAGTTCGCTGGAGCTGCCCGCGGGCGGCGGGCTGACGCTGTTCACCGACGGGCTGTTCGAGCGCCGCCTGCCCGGCGCGGGCATGCGGATGCTGGGCGAGGAGGGGCTGCTGCGGGTGGCGCGCGAGCACGCCCACCTGTACGGCGAGGACTTCGTGGACGCACTGATCACCGGCACCGAGGCGGCCACCGCCGCCGACGCCTCCGCCGATGACGTCGCGGTGGTTCACCTGCGCTGGAAGGAGACGGCGTGATCGACCGTTCCGTGGCCAACACGGGCTTGCGGAGGCTGACGGTCCATCAGTGGTTCCTGCTGATGCTCGCGGCGATCACCGTGGTGGTCATGATCTTCGGCGTGGTCGGCGCCGTGATGCTGGAGCGCACCACCCATCTCACGGGCGACCTGGTCGACCGCATCTCCCCGGCCCGGATCGAGGCGGCCGAGCTCCAGGGCTCCCTGCTGGACCAGGAGACCGGCGTGCGGGGCTTCCTCCTGACCGGCAACCGGCAACTGCTCGAACCTTACGAGAGCGGCGTCGCCGACGAGCGGCGGCTGTACGAGCGCATCGAGGAGCTCGTCGGTGACCAGCCGAAGCTGCTGGCCCACCTGCACGAGATCCGGCAGGCCGCCGCCGGTTGGCGGCGCGACTACGCCGAGCCGCTCATGGCGGAACGGCAGGCCGACCAGCCGATCACCACGACGCAGATGGAGGTGGGGCAGCCGGAGTTCGACCGCATCCGGGTGCTGCTCGGCACCCTGAACGACAGCCTCGCGCAGACGCGTCAGGAGGCGCGCGACTCGCTCGTGGCGGCGCAGCGGCTGCGCGACTGGATGTTCATCGCGATGGTGGTGATGTTCCTGGTGGCCGGCCTGGCGATGGCCGTGCTGCTGCGCCGTGCCGTGGTCCGGCCGCTGGACGAGCTGCGGATGGCCTCGCGGGAGGTCGCCGAGGGCAACTTCGGCCACCCGATCCCGGCCCACGGCCCGTCCGACATCCGCGAGGTCGCGCTGGACGTCGACGAGATGCGCAGCAAGATCCTGGCCGCGCTGGAGGTGTCCCGCGACCACGAGGCGACGCTCGGGCAGCAGGCGGCCGACCTCGACGCCCAGGCGGTCGAGCTGCGCCGTTCCAACGCCGAGCTGGAGCAGTTCGCGTACGTCGCCTCGCACGACCTCCAGGAGCCGCTGCGCAAGATCGCCACGTTCTGCCAGCTGCTGGAGAAGCGGTACGTGGACGTGCTCGACGACCGGGGCCGTCAGTACATCCACTTCGCCGTCGACGGCGCCACCCGCATGCAGGGCCTGATCAACGACCTGCTGAGCTACTCGCGGGTGGGCCGGCTGTATGACGCGCGCAGGCCCGTCAACCTGCGGCTCAAGCTGGACAAGGCGCTGGACAACCTGGCCGCCGGGCTCGACGAGTCGGGCGCGACGGTCGAGGCGCCGGAGGACCTGCCGCAGATCACCGGCGACCCGATGCTGCTGACCATGCTGTGGCAGAACCTCATCGGCAACGCCGTCAAGTTCCGCCACCCGGATCGGCCGCCGGTCATCCGGATCGGGTGCGAGCAGGAGGAGGAAGGCGAGTGGCGCTTCTGCGTCACCGACAACGGCATCGGCGTGAGCGCCGAGTTCGCCGACAAGATCTTCGTCATCTTCCAGCGTCTCCACAACCGCGAGGCCTACGGCGGCACCGGCATCGGCCTGGCGATGTGCAAGAAAATCGTGGAGAACCACGGCGGCCGCATCTGGCTGGACACCACGTACGAGGGCGAGGGGACCAGGATCTGCTTTACGCTTCGTTCTGACACGCTTTCGTCGGAGGCCCGTTTCGCGGCCGCCACAGCCAGCTCAGAAGGACCCCGCGTATGAGCCCCATCGGCCAGCCCATCGAAGTGCTTCTCGTCGAGGACGACCCCGGCGACGAGCTCATCACGCGGGAGGCGTTCGAGGACAACAAGATCGGCAACAACCTCCACGTCGTCCGCGACGGCCTGGAGGCGCTCGACTTCCTCTACAAGCGGGGCGAGTACGTCGGCAAGCCGCGTCCCGACCTCATCCTGCTGGATCTCAACCTGCCGAAGTACGACGGCCGGCAGGTCCTGGAGAAGATCAAGAGCGATCCGGAGCTGCGCGCCATCCCCGTGGTGGTGCTCACCACGTCCTCCGCCGAGGAGGACATCCTGCGCAGCTACAAGCTGTTCGCGAACGCCTACGTGACCAAACCCGTCGATCTGAGCCAGTTCATGGCCGTGATACGGCAGATCGACGAGTTCTTCGTCACGGTGGTCCGCCTCCCCGGGCGGCATCATTGACGCGCTCGCCGGGCTGAAGCCCGACGATTCCGGCCTGTGCCACTGTCGTTCACGCGGCGGCACTTCCTTGGCTTCCTGCTTCGACGGGCCGTGCCGGGCTCGCGCCCGGCCTTACCGGCCCTCCACAGGCGTTTTGCCTCTCCGCCCGTCCGGCGGCGAGGATATTGAGCGCGGCGTTGATGTCCCGGTCGTGGGCCGCACCGCAGGAGCAGGTCCACTCCCGCACCGACAGGGGCATGTCCTGCCGTACGGCTCCGCATACCGAGCACAGCTTGCTACTCGGGAACCAGCGGCTGACCTTGACGAAGGTCCTGCCGTACAGGCGCGCCTTGTACTCCAGCATGGCCACGAACGACGACCAGCCCGCATCATGCACGCTCTTGGCCAGCCGGGTGCGCGCCAATCCCTTGACCGCCAGGTCCTCCACATACACCGCTTGGTTCTCGCGGATGAGCTGTATGGAGAGCCGGTAGTGGAACTCGCGGCGCGCGTCGGCGACCTTGGCGTGCCGCCGGGCGACCACAAGCCGGGCCTTGGCCCGGTTCTTGGAACCTTTCTCCTTACGGGACAGGGCCTTGTGCGCCCGCTTGAGTTTCTTCTCCGCCCGGCGCAGGAACCGAGGCGAATCGATCTTCCGCCCGTCCGACAGGACAGCGAAGTGTCCAAGACCCAGGTCGATCCCGCTCTCGATCCCGCTTTCCGGCAGGGGTGAGGTGCTGACCTCCACGACGAAAGACGCGAAGAACCGGCCCGCCGCATCCTTGATCACGCTCACGCTGGACGGCTCGGAGGGCAACTCCCGCGACCAGCGCACCGCCACCTCTCCGATCTTCGGCAGGCGCAGCTTTCCGCCCGGCGTGATCGAGAATCGGGCGTTGCGGGTGAACCGGATCGCCTGCCGGCTGTCCTTGCGGGACCGCAACCGGGGAGCGCCCAGCTTCGGGCCTTTGCGTTTGCCCGACAACGAGGCGAAGAAGTTGCGGAACGCCCTCGTGCAGTCGGCCAGCGCCTGCTGGAGCACCACCGCCGACACCTCGCCCAGCCACACCCGGTCGGGGCGCTTCTTCGCCTCGGTGATGACCTGCCGGGACAGGTCGGCGTCGGTGACGAACGGCAGGCCGGCCTCATGCGCGTCGTTACGCAGCCGCAGCGCGTCGTTGAACACGACACGCGCGCAACCGAACGCCTTGGCCAGCTCGATGTGCTGGCCCGGTGTCGGGTCGAGGCGGACGCTGTAACGGAGCTGCACATGATCATCCTCCTATTGGCTTATAGCCGAGTACCGCGATATCAGGACCGGCAGGCACTGCGTTTTCGTCCTGCACGCTCATTTGGTTTTCGTGACCAAGTTCCGCCACCAGGTCTTCAACGGCGAGCACCTGACACGGCTGGAAGAGATCATGAGGGATGTGTGCGCCGACTTCGAGACCGAGCTGCGTGAGTTCAACGGCGAGAACAATCACGTCCACCTGCTGGTGAACTTCCCACCCAAGATCGCCCTGTCCAAGCTCGTCAACTCGTTGAAAGGGGTGTCCTCGCGGCGGATGCGCACCGAGTTCCCCGAACTGGCCCACCACTACTACCGGGCGAACAAGCTGTGGTCGGGCTCCTACTTCGCCGGGTCGGTAGGCGGAGCTCCCATCAGTGTCCTGCGCCAGTACATCGAGCAGCAGAACCGGCCGGTCTGAGCAGGGTGGACGCCGGTCCGCCTGGCGGCGAATCGGCTGTCCTTGCCCCGCTACACGAGACGGTCGGCTTCACCCCCGGCCTGAAGGCCGGAGCACTACCGACGATTCTGGTAGCCGACGACCTCCACGTAGTGCGGGTTGTACATCACCCCGATGATGTTGCCGAACGGGTCGACCACCGACGCCGTCACGAACCCCTCACCCCGCTCCATGATCCCTTGGTGCTCCTTCGCCCCCAGCGCCAGCAGCCGCTCGTAGGCCGCCTGCACGTCGTCGACGTGCCAGTACGCGATCACGCCGCCGAGCTCCGGGCCGTGCGGCCGCCAGGCGGCGTCGATGAGGCCGATCTCGTCCTGATGGTCGCCGACGCGGAACTCGGTGTAGCCGAGCCGGCCGTCGGGTCCGTTCCGGTGGAAGTACGGCTCGACGCCGAGGAGTTCGGTGTACCACCGCTTGGCCGCCTCCAGGTCGTCGGCCCAGTAGCTGATGTTCGCGAGTCCACGCAACATGTGCTGCTCCCTTGTCGTCGGTAGGAACGACACTAGGAGCCGTTGAGGAACATCTCGTTCCGCAATGGTTCACGGAGTGAGCGACGCGCGGGATTCGCTGAGGAACGCCCGTTCCGCCGCGTTCCCGGTGCGGGCGATCGCCTCCTCGTACGCCTGAGCCGCCTCCTCCACCCGGCCCAGCCGTCGGAGCAGGTCGGCGCGTACGGCGTGGAAGAGGTAGTAGGGAGCCAGGTCGAGGGCGTCGACCAGGTCGAGCGCCCGCGCCGGGCCGGACACCTCGGCGACGGCCACGGCGCGGTTGAGCGCCGCCACCGGGCTGGGCGCGACGATCATCAGCAGGTCGTACAGCGCCACCACCTGTGCCCAGTCGGTCGGCGGCTCGCTGTGCACGGCGTTGATCGCCGCCTGGATCTGGTACGGCCCGGGGCGGTCGCGGCGCAGGCAGCGGCGCACCAGCTCCCGGCCCTCCTCGGCCAGGTCGTCGTCCCACAGCCGCCGGTCCTGGTCGGCGAGCCGGACCAGCCGGCCGTCGGGGGTGGTGCGGGCCGGGCGGCGCGACTCCAGCAGCAGCATGAGCGCCAGCAGCCCGAGCGCCTCCGGCTCGTCCGGCATCAGCTCCACCAGCAGCCGTCCCAGCCGGATCGCCTCCGCGCACAGCTCCGCGCGCACCAGCCGCTCGCCGGAGCCGGCCACGTACCCCTCGTTGAAGATCAGATAGATGACGGCCAGCACCGACCGCGTCCTGGCGGGCAGGTCCGCCTCCCGGGGCACCCGGTACGGGATGCGCGCGTCACGGATCTTGCCCTTGGCGCGCACCAGCCGCTGCGCCATGGTCTTCTCCGGCACCAGGAAGGCGCGGGCGATCTGGGCGGTGTCGAGGCCGCCGAGCAGCCGGAGGGTCAGCGCCACCTGGGCGGCCCTGGACAGCGCCGGATGGCAGCAGGTGAAGATCAGGCGTAGCCGGTCGTCGCGCACGGGCCCCTCCTCGATGGGTTCGTCGCGGGCGTGCAGCAGGGCGGCCTGGGCGTGCTTGCCGGCGCGGGCGGCCTCGCGGCGCAGCCGGTCGATGGCGCGGTTGCGCGCGGTGGTGATGATCCAGCCGGCGGGGGAGGGCGGCGGCCCGTCCTCGGGCCACCGCCGGACCGCGACGGCGAACGCGTCCTGGACCGCCTCCTCGGCCACGTCGATGTCGCCGAACACGCGGGTGAGCACGGCCACCGCCCGGCCGTACTCCTCGGTGAAGACGCGCTCGACATCCATCAGATGATCGGGCGCACCTCGATCGGCAGGCCGACGACCTCGGCGAGCCGGCGGCCCCAGTCGAGCGCCGCGTCCAGGTCCGGCGCCTGGACGACGGTGAAACCGCCGAGGTGCTCCTTGCCCTCGGTGTACGGGCCGTCGGTCATGAGGACGTCGCCCTCCTGGGCGCGCAGCACGGTGGCGGTGGACGGCGGGTGCAGGCCGATCCCGAACACCCACGCGCCGGCCGCCCGCATCTCCTCGTTGAGCGTGTCCAGCCTCTTCAGGATGGGGTCGAGGACCTCCGGTGGCGGCGGGTCCCCGTCGGGCTCGTAGATGCTCAGCAGGTACTGCTTCATGGCGTCATCCTCTCTCTCATCTCTCATACGAACGGCCGCCGCCCGGATCGACAGCCTCCCCGTACCTCCCTGATGGCCTGGGCCAGCAGCGCGACCCCCTCGGCGATGGCGCTCTCGCCGAGGACGGCGTAGCCGAAGATGAGGCCGCCGGGCCCGGCGCCGGCGATCCGGTACGGGCCGAGGCCGTGGATGCCGAGCCCGTGCCGGGCGGCGGCCGTCACCACCGCCGCCTCGTCGAGGCCGGGCGGGAGCCAGGCGACCACGTGCTGCCCGGCGGCGACCCCGGCCGGTTCCAGATCGGGCAGGTGGGTGCGCAGGGCGTGCAGCAGCGCGTCGCGGCGCCGGCGGTACACCGGCCGCATCCGGCGCAGGTGGCGGTCGAACTCGCCGCGCGCGAGGAAGTCGGCGAACGCCAGCTGGTCGATGACCGGCGAGCCGCGGTCGGCGAGCATCTTAGCGTCGGCGACGTCGGCGGTCAGGCGGGGCGGCACGACCATCCAGCCGAGGCGCAGCCCGGGCGCGAGCGTCTTGCTGGCCGTGCCGCAGTAGACGACGTGGTCGGGCGCGAGACCCTGCATGGCGCCCACCGGTGACCGGTCGTAGCGGTACTCGGCGTCGTAGTCGTCCTCGATCACGATCGCGCCGCGGCGCTCGGCCCAGGCGATCACCTCGGCCCTCGCCGCGGCCGACAGCACCGCCCCGGTGGGCCACTGGTGCGACGGGGTGAGCACGATCGCGTCGGCGTCGGTCCGATGGAGCGCGCCGACCTGGACGCCGTCCGGGCCCACCGGGACGCCGACCACGTCCAGACCGGCGGCACGGGCCAGCACCCTGGCGTCGTCGTCGGACGACGGGTCCTCCAGGGCGATCCTTCTCGCGCCGCGCCGGACGAGCACCTGGATCAGCAGCGAGATGCCCTGCCCGTAGCCGTTGCAGATCACCATGTGGTCCGGGACGCACGAGGTGCCCCGGACCCGGTTGAGGTAGTCGCACAGGGCCTCGCGCAGTTCCGGGACGCCCCGGCCGTCGAGGTAGGCGAACCGGTCGTTGGGCGTGGTGGTGAGCACGGCCCGGACCGAGCGCAGCCAGGCGGCCCGGGGGAACCGCGACACGTCGGTGCGCCCGTACCCGAAG
>NZ_JAPNNL010000153.1 GCF_027620315.1 Nonomuraea corallina
CTGCCCGTCACCACCATCGGGTCGTTCCCGCAGACCGGCGAGCTGCGGGCGGCGCGGGCGGCCGTGGCGGCCGGGACGCTCGGCCCCGAGGAGTACGAGCACCGGGTCCGGGCCGAGATCGAGCGGGTCGTCCGCCTGCAGGAGCGCCTCGGCCTGGACGTGCTGGTGCACGGCGAGCCGGAACGCAACGACATGGTCCAGTACTTCGCCGAGCACCTGGACGGTTTCGCGGTGACCAGGAACGGCTGGGTCCAGTCGTACGGGTCGCGCTGCACGAGGCCGCCCATCCTGCACGGGGACGTGGCGCGGCCGGAGCCGATCACCGTGCGGTGGGCCGCCTACGCGCGGTCGCTCACGGAGCGGCCGGTCAAGGGCATGCTCACCGGCCCGGTCACGATCGTGGCGTGGTCGTTCGTCCGTGACGACCTGCCGCTGCGCGAGGTGGTGGGCCAGGTGGCGGACGCGGTGCGGGAGGAGGTGCGGGACCTGGAGGCGGCCGGCGTGCCGATCATCCAGGTGGACGAGCCGGCGCTGCGCGAGCTGCTGCCCCTGCGCCGGACCGCGCAGGCCGGCTACCTGGAGTGGGCGGTGGCCGCGTACCGCAGGGCGACCTCCGGGGCCGGCGACGGCACGCAGATCCACACCCACCTGTGCTATTCGGACGCCGACCAGATCCTGGCCGCGATCGACGGGCTGGACGCGGACGTGACCACGATCGAGTCGGCCCGGTCGGGAGCCAGGATCCTGAACGCCGTCGGGTCGTTCGGGCGCGGCCTCGGGCCGGGGGTGTACGACATCCACTCGCCGCGGGTGCCGGACGCGGCCGAGGTCGAGGACCTGCTGCGCCGGACGCTGGCGGTGCTGCCCGCCGAGCGGGTCTGGGTCAACCCGGACTGCGGGCTGAAGACCCGCACCTACGAGCAGGTGGAGGCGGCGCTGGCGAACGTGGTGGCGGCCGCCGCGACCCTGCGGGCCGAGCTCAGCCGGTGAAGGTCCACTCCAGGTGGGCCAGGGCCGCCTCGGCGTAGCGGGACGGGCCGGTGCTGAGGCCGTAGGCGAGGTCCTCGATGAGGCCGCAGCGGGCGTAGAACAGCGCCCGCCGGCGGTCCTCGGCGTCGAAGGACCCGTCGTAGGAGGCCAGGATCAGGTCGAAGACCTCCGGCCCCAGGTCGCGGTAGAGCTTGGCGAAGTCGTGGGCCGGGTCGGTGACGGCGGCGTCGGTCCAGTCGATGACGCCGGTCAGCGCGCTGGTCCCGGGATCGGCCAGGAGGTGCTCGGCGCCGAGGTCGTTGTGGCACAGGCGCAGCTCGCGCGGCTCCGGCGGCGGCTCGGCGGCCAGGAACCGCTCCACCAGGGGACGCTGCTCCTCCGGCACGTGCCTCTCGACGTCGCGGTACTCCAGCTGGGCGTCGTGCAGCAGGGTCGGCGCCGGGTAGACGTCGAGCGGCGCGAGCTCGCGGGCCCGCTCCCGCGGGACGCCGTGCAGCGCGCTCAGCAGCCTGCCGAGCGGCTCGGCCAGCCGCTTCGGGTCCCGTACGGGATGCTGGTCGAGCGGCTTGCCGGGCAGCGCGTAGTAGGCGATGACGCCTTCCTTGTCGTCGCCGAACAGCACCTCGGGAACCCGTACCCCGACGAGGTCCTTGATCGCGGCCAGGAGGGCGACCTCGCGCCGGACGGCGGCGGGGTCGGCCACCCGCGCCCGGACGATGAGCTCCCCGTTGACCAGGTGCACGGTGTTGTCCAGGCCCTGGCCCGCGGGGACGACGGTGTGAACCTCGTAGCCGGGGAGATGGCGGGCCAGCAACGCGCGGATGTCGCCGATCACATCCTGAAGCGTAGGCCCGCCGCCCCTCACGTGCGAGCCTTTTCACTATTGCCTCCTTGAGCGATCACTTGAGCGATCACTTGAGCGCCCCGGCCGTGAGCCCCGCCTGGATCTGCCGCTGGAAGATCGTGTACACCACCAGCATCGGCAGGATGGCCAGCGTCAGCGCCGCGAACAGGGCCGCCCAGTCCTGGTCGTAGCCCGCCGCGGTGGAGATGTCGGCGATGCCCTGGGTGAGCACCCACTTGTCCCGCTCCTGCAGCAACACCAGCGGAAGCTGGTACTGGTTCCACTGGCCGAGCACGTTGAAGATGGTGATGCTCACCAGCCCCGGTTTGGCCATCGGCAGCATGATCTGGAAGAACACCCGGGTGTGCGAGGCCCCGTCGACGGTGGCCGCCTCCGCGACCGCCGTGGGCAGCGTGCGGAAGAACGCCGACAGGAAGAACACGGTGAAGGGCATCGAGTACGCGATGTACACCAGCACCAGCCCGGCGTGCGTGTTCAGCCCGATGAACGGGCCGACCAGCGGGACGTTCCCCATGTTCTGCACCACGAAGAACAACGGGATCAGCGCCAGGTAGACGGGGAACGCCAGCCCGGACACGAACAGCAGGTAGACGGCCCGGTTGCCGCGGAACGGATAGCGGGCCAGCACGTAGGCGGCCATCGAGCCGACCAGCATGGTGCCGAACGTGCTGAACGACACCACGATGACGCTGTTGAGCATGTACTGCCCGATGTGGGCCTGCTCCCAGGCGCGGGCGAAGTTGTCCCACCGCAGGGCGGCGGGGAGCGACCAGGCGTCGCCGAAGATCTCCTCCTCGCTCTTCACCGAGGCGAGGAACGTCCACAGGATCGGCACCATCGTCAGCACCGTCCACACCAGCAGGGCCACATGGGTCAGGACGTTCAGAGGCCCGAGCTGCCGGCGGCGTTCCCGGCGGGCGAGCCTGCGCGAGTTCGCGGCCGTCCACGTTGTCGTCGTCATGGCGTCAGTACTCGATTCGTTCGCGACGGGACAGGCGCAGCGACAGGATCGCGAAGCCGATGGTGAAGAAGAACATCACGACGCCCAGCGCCGAGGCGTAGCCGAAGCGGAAGTACTGGAACGCGTTGCGGTAGATCTCGGTGGCCATCACCGTGGTGGAGAAGTCCGGCCCGCCGTGCTGGTCGGTCATCACCCACACGATCGCGAACACGTCCAGCGCCAGGATGCCCAGGTAGACCCAGGCGACCTGCACGGTGTCCCAGAGCAGCGGCAGCGTGACGCGGAAGAACAGGCTGAACCGGCCGGCCCCGTCGATCCTGGCGGCCTCGAACATGTCGCGCGGGATCGACGCCAGCCCGGCCGAGAACAGCACCACGTAGAAGCCGACCGCCTGCCACACCATGACGCCCAGCACCGACCAGAACGCGACGTCCGGGTCCGACAGGAAGCCGATCGGGCCCATCCCGAGCGCCATCAGCGGCGCGTTCAGCATGCCGCTGTCGTCGGGCCGGAACACCTGCTGGAACAGCACCGCGAGCACCGTCACGGCCAGCACCTGCGGGAAGAAGAAGACGACCCGGTAGAACGAGGACCCGGCCACGCCCCCCACGCCCTGCCCTTCGCGTCCCACGTTGAGGAGGAACGCGAAGAACAGGGCGATGACGATCGTCAGCAGCGGCAGGAGCACGAGCAGCGCCGCGTTGTGGGTGACCGCCTTCCAGAAGACCCCGTCGGCGAACAACCGGATGAAGTTGTCGAACCCGATGAAGGCGGGCGTGGCGTTCACGCCCCGCCAGTCGGTCAGAGCGATGTAGAACGCCTGGAGGTACGGGGAGATCACGTACACCAGGTAGAGCGTGACGGGCGCCGCCAGGAAGGCCAGGATGAACAGCCCCCGGCGGTACGTGGCGAACATCAGCGCCGGTACTTCTTGATCGAGGAGTCGGCCTTGAGCTCGTCCGCCTTCTTCTGCAGCCGATCCACGAACTCCTTGGCGGTGGCGCCGCCGCTCATGAGGCGCCCGGTCGCGGCGACCGCCTCGTCGTGGAGCTGGGCGTACCAGCTGCGCCAGCGGAAGTGGACGGTGTTGGCGCCGGCCGCGGCGAGCGCCTCCGTGGCGCTCCTGGCGCCCGGGGTCAGGTCGCGGCCCTCCCCCGCGCCCTTGACCACGGACACGGTACGGACCAGCTCGCTGAAGTCGCCGGCCGCCTTCTTCGACAGCATCGCGCGCAGGTACTCCACGCCGCCCTGCGGGTTGGCGCCGCGCGACGGCACGATGAACGTCTCGCCCGGCCGGGTGTGCAGGGTGCCGTACGGCAGCTTGTCGGAGGCGGTGACGTCGGGGATGGGGAACATGCCGTACTCGAAGTCGTCCGGCGTGGTGGTCTTCTGCTCGTTCTCCAGCCAGGAGCCGCTCGGCAGCATGGCGACCTGGTACTTGTTCTGCGCCGTCTGGGTCTGCACGTGGTCGAGGCCGGCCGTGCCCTCCATCATGTACTTGGCGCCCACCTCGGCCCACGCCTCGGCGGACCGGAGCACCGGCTCGGCCGTCCAGGCGCCGTCTTCCAGGTTGTCGATGTCGACCAGGATCTCGTTGCCGCCGATCTTGGCGGCCATGGTGAGCAGCGGCTCGTACAGGTACTGAGGGTGCTTGCCCGCGTACGTGAACGGCGCCATCTTGCCCGACTTCTTGATCGTCTCGCACAGGGCCAGGAACTCGTCCCAGGTCTTGGGCACCGCCCAGCCGTTGTCGCGGAACGCCTTCTGCGAGTACCAGATGCCGTGGATGTAGTTGACGTAGCCGACGCTGAGGAACGTGCCGTCGAGGGTGCCGAAGTCGACGACGGCCGGGTCGAGGGTGTCCCTGACCTTGACGTTCGGGTCGTCCCAGCTCGGCGCGTCCAGCAGCGGGCCGAGGTCCTGGAGCTGGCCGTCCTGGGCGAGCGCGCCCATGTCCAGGGCGTTGGCGCCGGAGTTGTCGATCACGTCCGGCGGGTTGCCGCCGGCGAAGCGCGGCTGCAGGACCTTGGTGATCTCCTTGGTGGCGCTGTGCTTGATCGCGACGTCGGGATACTTGGTCTTGAACAGCGGCTGGTGGATGTCGGTGGCGTAGGCGTCGCCGAAGCCGCCGTCGAAGATCCACACTTCCAGCGGCTTCTTGGCGTCCACGCCGAAGGGGTTGGCCGCGCTCGTGGCCGCCGGCGCGGCGGACGAGGTGGGGGCCTGGGCCTGGGGAGTGGCGCACGCGGCGAGCGCACCGGCCATCGGGGCGAGGGCCGCGGCGCGGAGCAGCCCGCGCCGGGTGATCTGGGGGGTGTTCTCCATGGGTCCCTACTCCTGACTTGTCTGACTCAACGGCGGATGCGCCCTGCGTACCGGTTCTCCAGGGCTCTGTTGTGCTCGTCACCGCCGATCACGTTGGCCGACAGGTAGACCGGCGGCGTCTCGCCGAGCGCCACCAGGCGCTCGACCGTCTCGGTGACCATGAGCTGCGCGAGCAGCGCCGAGGTGATGGTGGAGACGGCGCCGTAGGTCTCCCCGCCCGGCAGCTCCAGCACCGCGTCCCCGTACGGGGCGCCGTTGTCCAGCACCACGTCGGCCAGGTCGAGCAGCTTGCCGCCCGACGGATGGCGCGAGGTCATCCGGCTGCTGTGCCTGACGGAGGTGATCGCGATGAGCGGGTGGCCGCGCTCCTTGACGAGCGAGGCGAGCTCGACCACGGCGCCGTTCACGCCGGAGCTGGAGATCAGCACGAACGCGTCGCGCGGGTCCACGGGCGCGAGCGCGTAGATCCGGTGCGCGATCGCGGGGTCGCGCTCCAGCTCGGAGGTGAGCACGCCGGGCGGCTCTCCCCCGTACAGGACGAGGTCTCTGGGCGAGAGCCGGTTGCTCGGCACCAGTCCGCCCGCGCGTCCGGCGATCTCCATGGCGATGGCCTCGGAGTGCCCGGAACCGAAAGCGTTTACCACACCGCCCGCGCGAAGCGCGCCGACCAGCGCCCCGGCGGCCCGCCCGACCGGCTCCGCCTGGCTCTCCGCGACCTGACGGGCCAGTTCCAACGCCATGGTTGCGTACGTCATTCAGCCTCTCTCCACCCGGTGACTCTCCACGGCGGCGATCGTCAGCTCGAACGCCGCGTTCGTGCGCTCGTACGTCCGTTGCGCGACCGCCACGTACACGGTGTCCAGCACGAACAGCTGGGAGTGGACGGCGGCGAGCCCGCCGAGCCGGAACGTGGTCTCCCTGCTGGCGGTGGTCAGCACCAGCTCGGCCAGCTCCGCCAGCGGCGAGCGGGCGAACGAGGTGACGGCCACGGTCAGCGCGCCATGGCCGCCGGCCTCGGCCAGCGACTCCATCACCTCGCGGGTGCGGCCCCGGTGGCTGATGCCGATGGCCACGTCGCCGTCGCGCAGCAGCGCCGCCTCCGACAGGGCGACGTGCGCGTCGTACGCGCTCCAGCACGGGATGCCGATGCGGCGCAACCGGCCCTCCAGCATGGTCGCCACGTTGCCGCTGGTGGAGACGCCGACCAGGAGCACCCTGCGGGCGGCCACCACGGCATCGGCGACCTTGGAGACCACCTCGGGATCGAGCTGGGCGGCGGTGTCCTGGATGAGCCGGGCGTCGGCGGCGGCGATCACCTCGATGGCCGCGTCGATCGGGTCGTCCGGGCCGATCTCGTGGCCCACGCCCGCGCCCCACCCGGCCTGCGCGGCCCGGCCGGTCTCGGTGGCCAGCGCCACCCGCAGCTCGGCGTAGCCGGAGAAGCCGAACGCCCGGCAGAACCTCGTCACGGTCGCGGGCGAGCTGCCGGACCGCTCGGCCAGCGCGATGATGGTCGACCGCGCGGCCTCCGCAGGGTCATCGAGGATCACCTCGCCGACCCTGCGCAACGCTTCGGGCAGAGCGGGGAGCTCGGTCTCGACGCGGCCCAGGGCACCTGGAGTCACGAACATTCCTTCCGAACATTCGGCCTTTCGGCGAAAATTATTCTTGCTTACTGGTCACGTCAAGACCCACAATCTGATCGTGACTATTTCGCTCGTGGTCGGGGTCGACGCCGGCGCCACCGCCACCCGCGTGGCGGTCCACACGCTCGACGGCACCCGGGTCGGGTACGCGCGAGCGGGGGCGGGCAACCCGAGCGCGCACGGTCTCGGCAAGGCGGTGGCCGCCATCGCCGGCGCGGTGCGCCAGGCCCTCACCGGCCACGACGGCTCCCAGGTGGTGGGGTCGCTCGCAGGGGTGGCCGGGCACGTCCAGCGGATGCTCCCCGGCCTGGACAAGGCCTGGGCCGACCTGGGCATCCTGTCGGGCCCCCGGCTCTCCGGCGACGTCGAGATCGCCTACGCCGCGGGCTCACCGGAGCCGGACGGCTCCCTCCTGCTGTCGGGCACCGGCGCCGTGGCGGCGGCCATCAGGTCGCACCGGCTCGACCGGATCGCCGACGGGCTCGGCTGGCTGCTGGGCGATGCGGGCTCCGGCTTCTGGATCGGCCGCGCCGCCGCCCAGCACACCGCCGCCGCCCTCGACGCGTCCTCCCCCGACAGGCTGACGGAGCTGGTGCTGCGCCACTTCCTCGGCGACTGGCGAGGCGCCACGGCCCGCGACACCGCCGACCGGTTCGTCCGCCTCGTCCAGGGCGACCACATGCGGCTGGCCGAGCTCGCCTCCCCGGTGAGCCGCGCCGCCGCCGAGGGCGACCCCGCCGCCCTGGCGATCACCCGCCAGGCCGCCGACCACCTGGTGGCCACCGTCCGCCGGGTGCACGTCTCGGGGCCGGTGGTCCTCGCGGGAAGCGTGCTCACCAACGACGGTCCCGTACGCTCCCGCGTCCTGGAACTGCTGGGCGGCGAGCAGGTGCGCACGGCGGGCGACGCGGCGGGCGCGGCGGCCTGGCTGGCGGCCCGCGACCACCTGCCGGAAGACCGCGCGGCCGCGGTGCACGCCGCCTTCACCGGCGCCGCCACGCCGTGAACTCCGCCTCCGGGGCGAGCCGCCGCGAGCCCGTCACTCCGCCGCGACCGCCCTGGCTGTGACGTCGAAGGCCGGTCTTGTCCGCTCGTACGTGCGCTGGGCGACCGCGACGTAGAGCACGTCCAGCACGAGCAGTTGCGAGTGGAACGCGGCGGAGCCGGCGGACCTGAACGTCGTCTCCCGGCTGGTCGTGGTCAGCACCAGCTCGGCCACCTCGGCCAGCGGTGAGCGGGGGTTCGAGGTCACGGCCACCGTGGTCGCGCCGTGGCCGCCCGCCTCTTCCAGCACCTCGACCGCCTCGCGGGTCCTGCCGCTGTGGGAGACGCCGACGGCGACGTCTCCGTACCCGAGCAGCGCGGCGTCAGTGAGCGCGCTGGGCACGTCGGACCTGCTCCAGGTGGGGATGCCGGTGCGCTGCAGCCTGCGCTCCATCGCACCGGCCGCGCCGCCCGACGCCCCGAACAGCAGGACGCGCCCGGCCCGCGCGATGGCCTGCGCCGCCTTCTCCACCGAGGCCAGGTCGAGCTGACCGGCGGTCTCCCGGAGGAGCCGGAGGTCGTTGCCCGCCACCACGCCCAGCACCTTCTCCAGGCTGTCACCCGGCAGGATCTCCCGGCCGACGTCGGCCCACTGGTCGTCCCTGCCCGTCTCGGCGGCGAGCGCGATCCGCAGCTCCGCGTACCCGCCGAAGCCGAGGACGCGGCAGAGGCGGGTGACGGTGGCGGTGGAGGTGCCGCTGCGCTCGGCGAGATCCACGATGGTCAGACGGGCGGTCGCGGCGGGGTTCTCCAGGATGGCGTCGGACACTCTGCGCAGCGCGCCGGGCAGCTCGTGGCGCACGGTCCCGATCCGGCCGAGAAGGTTCACGCGGTGATAATGACGCTCACCGCTGCCTTCCGTGTGCCGGTGGAAAAAATCATTCTCGACCAGATCACGTTTCCACGCCCTGTCGTAACCTTGCGCTCACTTGGAGTCACCGAGACCGCGAGGGGAGATCGCCATGAGCGCGAAGCACGCAGGCAAGCCGAAGAAGGACGAGCCGCTGACCAAGACAGGCCAGCCGGGGAAATCGACGGATGACACCTGGCCCGGAGGGAAGGGCAAGCACACCAAGAACGGCGAACAGGGCGGGCAGGAGAAGTGATCAGCGCACTCAACCGCACGGAGGCGCTCATCCAGGAGTTGGCCCCCCTCGACCACCGGATCGCCGACGCGATGCGCGAGGTTCCCCGTCACCTGTTCATCCCGCCCGTCGCCCTGGCGAGCCTCGGTGGCGAGAACCCGCGGCTCATCGACCGCGAGGCCGACCCCCGCGGCTGGTGGGACGCGGTTTACTCCGACAACCCCATCATCACGCAGCTCGATGACGGCGCCACCGACATCGGAACCGGCTCCGGTGACTCCACGTCGTCATGCTCCGCACCTGGCATCGTCGCCCAGTTCCTGGAACTGCTCGACCCTGAACCGGGAACCCGGGTGCTGGAGATCGGGACGGGCACCGGCTGGACCGCCGCCCTGCTCTGCCACCTGGTCGGCGCGGCCAACGTGACCTCGATCGAAGTGGACCCGGTCATCGCCGAACAGGCGGCCAAGAACCTGAGCGAGGCCGGGTTCCAGCCCACCCTGATCGTCGGCGACGGCGCGGAGGGCTGCCCATCGCGGGGGCCGTTCGACCGGGTGCACGTCACCTGCGGGATCCGTACGGTGCCGTACGCGTGGATCTCGCAGGCTAGACCAGGAGCGGTGCTGGTGGCCCCGTACTCTCCGCGCTTCCAGAGCGACTTCCAGCTCCGCCTCGTGGTCACTCCCTCTGGCGTGGCGCACGGGAGGTTTCCCGGGCTCGCGTCGTACATGCTGATGCGTGCCCAGCGCTCCATGCCCGGCCGGCAGCCTGACGGGGCGCAGAACGAACACCGCCTCACCACCCGCATCGACCCCCGCACGATCGCCTGCGCCCCCGCCGGCGCCGACCTCGCCATCGGGGCGATGACCGGGCTCACCGCGCACGGCAGCGACGAACCCGACGAGGACGGGGAGCTCTACCGCCTGTGGGTCGCCGACCCCCGCGATCCGGATTCCTGGGCCGTGATGGACTGGCGGCCGGACCGCGAGGAGTACGAGGTGTTCCAGGTCGGCGACCGGCCCCTGTGGGAAGAGATCACCGACGCCTACTTCCGGTGGGTGGGCTGGGGTGAGCCCGACTACGACCGGTTCGGCATGACGGTCGGACCGGACGGCCAGCGTGTCTGGCTGGACCGGCCGGAGAACCCGCTCACCGGCCGCACGGCTGAATGACACCGGGCCCGGCGAAACTCCTCGCCGGGCCGCTGTTCTCGTGTAGCCCGGGACCCATGGGTTTCGCCCACGATCATCACTGGAGCTCCGTGTGTCCGATCACCGCGAGCCCGACGCGCGGATCTTCGACGATCTCCCGTGCACGCTCCGACCACACGTTGTAGATCGCCCCGTGCCACAACCCTGCGACCGCCCGCTCCTTCACCTCGGAGAGGCCCAGCTCGAAAGGCGCGAGCAGAGCGGCGTCCTGCGGGGTCAGCAACTCCGCCCAGCGCCGGAAACCCGACGTGAGCGACGCGCGGACGGCGGGATCGCAGTCATCGAACCCGCGTGAGCGGCAATAGCCGGAACGGTCCCACGAGATCGGAAGACCTCCGTTGCCGCGCAGCGGGGAGAAGAACGCGACCTCCGGGTGGGACGCCGAGATCTTGAGCGCTTCGGATTCGCTCATGGGATGCGCGAATCCCACGACCAGCATGACCCTGGTGTCCCCGGCGCGCGCCAGGCCGTCGAGCGCGTCGAGGGCCTTCGTGGTCGCCCGAGCCCGGTCCGGTGCCTGCCCCAGCTCGCGGATGGCCTCACTGAGCCGCCAACTCCTCAGCCGGGGGATGACTGCGGAGCCATCGGGAGCCGTCCTGATCTCCAGGTCCTGCCTGCCGAGCACTTCTTTGAACCACCGGCTCGGCCACCGCGGCTCCACGACGACCCGGACAGTATCGCCAGGGGTCTTCCACACCCCCGACAGCATGTTCTCCTCGTGCACCACTCGATAGTCGGGACGGGCCACGGCGAGCGCGTTGATCCATACGAGGGCCTTCCGGTCTGTACTCTCCGAATTCGCGCCCGGCGAGCAACCAGCCGCCACCAGGCATGCGACCAACAGCGCCCACCGAGCCAGTCTGCGCACGGACTATCTCCTCCAGGAAGAGCCTCGGGGCGACGACAGGCGGGCTCCCCGGTGGAGGCGAAGCACGGCGTTCCCTCACCCGCCCATCGGTCAGACGTCTGACCCGTCATCGATCTTCATGTACCGGACGAGCACGAAGGTGTCCAGGTTCGTCGTCATGGATGCCTCTCCCTCATGTCTGCAGGCAGGTGGAAAGACTCGTTCAGGACGGGGCCGGCACACTGGTCGACCACAAAGCCGGCTCGCACACCATCCTGCCGGCGGTCTCGCAGTTGAGCCGGGCGTCGATGATGTGAACAGCGCGGACCCGCTTGTCGCGGAGAAGCAGGCGCAGCTCGCTCGGAGCGGTGTTGTCATCGACGTACCCGACGATGCGGCCACGAGCGGCGGCCTCCTGCACGTTCGGCAGTTGAAGCCCCACAGCGGACAGGACGCTCTGGTCGGCCGAGCGGAGCAGGGCCACCCACGCGCGGAACTCTTCGAAGAGGGGCAGGTCCTCACAGTTGCGCGCCACCTGCCGCTCCTCGCATGCCGGGGTCCTGTCCCAGTACAGGGGGACGTCGCCGGCCACCCCGGAAGAGATGAGGATGTTGTCCCCACGGACTCCGTAAGCGCTCTCGTGCTGTTCGGAGGTCATCGGGGTGCGCAGTTCGACGACGGCCGTGACGGCGACAGCGTTGCCCAGGTGGTCGAGCAGGCCGGCGCTGTCGTCCGGTTGCTTCTCCGCGCCGAGTCGCCGCAGCACCCGGCGCATGCGGGTATCAGGGAACACCGGCTTATGGATATCGGACGTCCCGGCGGGAGAGATCAGGGTGGCGCCACGAACGTTGCGGTAGATGTCGAATGACTGGACGGAATAACGCTCCTCCCCGGCGCGGGCCCACTGCGGCTCGGCCGCCACCCGGACGGAATGCTCGTCAACAGGTTGTCCCGGCCACGACACAGTGGCGAAGCGGAACTCGGGATTCGCGACGGAGATCCCGTTCCTCGCGACGACATAGAAGTGCTCGCGCCCATCGCCCGCATGGACGTCGCGACCGTCGGACTCACAGCCGGTCAGGAACACGAGCATCAGCGCGACAGCTACGCTTCTCCGCAGAATGCCGGCACCGGTCATGGCGTCTCCCTTGATGGGCGTATGCGGCGGGGGCCGCGGCACACTCCGGCTGGTCCTTGACCGGCACGTCCGGTCTCGGTGAGGGCGTGTTCCAGGTCGGCGACCGGCCCGTGTGAGGGGAGGTTACCGACTTTTACGTCCGGTGGGGTCGGCTGGGCGAGCCGAATACGGCCGGTACGAGTAACGACATCCCGCACGAACGTGAAGCCCAGTTGGCTCGACCGGCCACGCAACCGCAACCCTTCCCGCCGTCACCGCAGCTGCCCCCGAGCTGTCTCAAACGCGCCCGACGAAGCAGCCACAGAGAACGCCGCCCCTCCGACAAGGGCATCCGGCACGTAGGATCGCCCGCCACCATGCTCCTGCCCCGGCAGCCCCGAGCCGGAGGTGATCATCAGCTGAACGGCTTAAGGCCTTGGTGGCCCTTGCTTTTCTGGCGCTCCTACTTCCGAAGCTAGCCCCACATACGGGTGACCTCAACCACTTGAACTCCCTTGATAGCTGAGCTTTTCTCTAATTGTCGGATCCCGGAACGGTCCCCCGTGGTTCAGGTGCCTCGGCGCAGGCGGCCCGCAAGCCGGCACCTCAGTCTCGCCCGTCTCCCAGGCTTACCGAGATTATCTCGACCGATTTGACCTGCCTGTTCTGCGACAGCGACTTGATCTCTTCGAGCTCGACGCTTGCGATAAATCCCTCGACCGTTCCGGCCTGGGACAGTCTGCGCAGCTCACCCAGGTCCAGATTGAGTCGAGCGAGGAGCGGCGCATCCTCGTCCCGGAGAGTCGAGACCCACAACTGGAAACCGTCGGACGCGGGCATGGGATGGTCACTCGCACATGGCAGACTCTTGTCATCGCAGAACGAGTCATCCCAGGAAACCGACCCCTTGGAGTCGTTCTGCAGGCGAAAGATGGCTACGTCGATACCGTTCAGCAGCCAGGCGTCAACAGTCTTCGCGGAGGTGGAGGCAGAGAGTTCGACCATGACCAAGGCGCGCAGGTACTTGTTCTTGTCAGGCAGGTCGACAAGGCCCTGATCCTTCGGGGTAAGCCCGATCGGCGCCGATTCCCCTGAACTACCGATGACCGAAGTCAGGTACCAGGGCCTCAGGTGCGGTGCCGAGACGTCACCGGAGGGAAGGAGTTCGACAGCTGCTTCACGAGTTGCCTCGTCCCCTTTGTTCAGCGGATAGGCGGAACGGGGATCAACCAGCAAGGGAACGGTGCCGCCCCGGGGACCGATGTCCGCCTCCTTCGACGGATCGGCGCGAATACGGTAGTCCGGGCGAGAAACGGCGAAGGCGTTCGCCAGGACAAGCTTCGCCCGCTCCGTGGATAAGTCAGTCCATGGCCCGGAAGCTTGATAAATGAAAACAGACAGCAGGGCCAGGGCAGTAAGGGGCGATATGATCATAAATATTCGACGTCGGCCGACGAGTACCAAGACACCGTCCTCACAATCTACTGAGTGTGCTGGTGCCGGCCCCTTTTAAAGATGCCGACACCAGCACACGATTCACTCCGAGCCGTTCACCGTTTCATGGTGAACGGGGTCGATCGAGGAGGAAGTACAGCGGCTGAGGCAGCGGATCTTCACGGCGTGTCAGGTACGCCTGGCTGGCATGACGGGCAGTGCATCTGATCGGACCGGTCGATGCGACCGCTGGCCAACCTTTGATCATTCGCGGCTAGGATACGCTGCGCAAGAGGCTCAACACCCGGTCCGGTAGAGCGGCGTCGTCCTCACCCATTTCGAGTGCTACTACCTGCCGGCAACTCACTGGGATCACGTCACCGGTGCAACTGGAAGTATTAATGCTGTGACCGGAAACGATCACCGGGTTGGTGGGCCTGATGAAATCACGCGCCTCGCCCTAGGCTGGGAAAACGCCGAGGACCGTTACACGAGGGCGGGCCAGCAAGTATAGAAGCCTTTCGCGCCCGCTGACGTTCAGAACGAGGCCGTGCACCAAGCCCTCTCGCTGGGCCTGATACAGGCCTTCCATGCGCAGCCCGAGATCCGCCAACATAACGCTGTCCTCGCTTTGCAAGAGGGAGAGCCATTGCCGGAGTTGGGCGGTGGGTGAGGTGGGATTGCAGCCGGAGAGCAGTCGGTGCACGCACGTGTCTCCACCCATGCGCCAGGTTACGGGAAATCCATTGGCCACTGTGTCATCCGACAGGATATATAGCGCATGCCCACTTAAATCCATATCGGCGAACTTTCTAGCCTCTGTCTCTGACACAGGTGGTGAAAACTTAATCAGTACCGCAGCCTCCTGCTCGGCGGGCATGTCACGGACTGCCGCCTCCATGCCCACCTTGCCGTGTATCTTGGAAAAAGTTTTCAGTTGTTCGGCCACCCGCGACGCCGGTAGGTCAGGTCGCAGTCCGGCGGAGCCAATCAGCGGGCGGGTGAGCCAGACTCGCACGCCGGGTCCAGTGGAAGGATAGTCAAGAATACTGACCGGGACTGAGACGGAGAAAGGCGCCTTCTTCGCGTCCCCGACACCATCCCACAGCATGATACGGTAATCGGGTCGAGCTACCTGCAGCCCGTTCGCCAGAACGAGCTTGGTTCGTGCGATTACTTCTTCACTGTGAAGAGATGTCGACATCCAAAGCGCCGTCACTGTCACTAATACGATCAGACCAACGGACATGGCGCGCTTGGATAACATTTCGACTCTTCCTCTTTCACGTGATCTGTCAGCGTAGTTGCTCAGCGAGGCGACCTGGAGCCTCGCTGAGCAACCAGTCCTCCGCCCTCTAGGATTTAGAGGTCTTCAAAGGCCGTCCAGGCCCGCATCCAGCAGGTTTGGATCGGCCCGACTGGAACTCGCCCGGCATCGCTGGTCGGCTTCTTGCTGTCTTCGAGATATACCTCGATGAAAACCTCGTGGCGCAGCGCCGAGATGGTGGCGAGAAACCCTTGTGCGTCCAAAGGGAAGGTAAGAATCCCCTCCTTGGGCGTCTTGTTCACGCGTCGCCCGTCACCTGTATCAGAAGGAAAGGATACCTTGTCTCTCCCGATGATATGTGAGATACCACCCGATGCAGGGAGTCCTACAGAAACCTCACTGGCGTTGGCCTGCCAGGCGACAGATGTCGTCGAATAGATTTTCATCGTGCCCAGCAGGTGCTTGTTCTTCGGGTCCTTCTCGAACTTCGAGGTAGCAGTGACTCGGGCGTTTGAATAATGGTGTAGGATACTGACTTTGTCGGCGTTGTACAGGAGTGTTCCGAACCAGGTGGTGCCGGCATCGTAATGTGCCTCCAGCCCCTTTCGCAGCACTTTCTTCCCGAAGAACGTCAAATAGCAGTATATTTTTCCCGAACTCGTACCGTCGTCCGATTTACAGGCGTATTTGGGCTTGATAGTTCCCGGAGTGTAGTGACCGCCGTTACGCTTGCCGCAGGCATCGGGCGCTGCCGCTGCCGCGGTGATGCCGACTGTGGAACCCTCAATGAGGCCCAGGCAGTGGTCTGACAGGTCAGTTGAGTCCGCGTAGGCGTCGTAAGGCACCTCGATTCTAGTCATGTTGCCGCAGCGGTCGAATACATGCACCGATATGGTGAAATCGCTGGGTTCGATCTGTCCCGCAGGCCTTAACGCCGTGCCCGAGACAGCATCTGACGAGCTCGCAGGCGGGTCCCATGTCTGTTTTATAGCGACGGTCACACGTACGCTGCCGTCCGTTCGGCTCTGCCAGACTACCGGATCTTCGAGCGATACAGTCGATCCCGTCCTTGACTCGTTTGACTGCACGATCCGCCATCGCTCTTCCACGAGCGCGGTGTTCAGTAGCGACAGCTTGGCCGTGCTGGGGGCATCTGCTGTCACTCCAGGCACTGCCCAGATGGTGTCGGCATGTCCCTCCAGTACCGCGTCTTGTGCCCCGTAATAGTTCTTGACGCGATCGATGTACGTCTGCGCGTTCGACTCCCCCGATTCGACCGCCTTCGCGGTCTGCTGCGGGGAGTCCAAGAAAGGAATACAGGAGTCGCCGCTAGTTACCGGGAGCGGCACGGCCTCCGGCGTCACAGTGGTGCTCTCCCAGCCGCTGACTCCGAATCGAGTTCTGGCACGAACCCTGACGGTGTAAGCGGTCTCGTTTTCCAGTCCACTCACCGCAACGTACGGATCTGTGACCTCCAAGCTCTTGACAGATTCCCCGCTACTGTCTTGCACCTCCACATCGAAGCCGTCCAGCATGGCAATGCTGCCGTTATCCTCCGGCAAGCCCCAGCTGGCGGTCGCGCTGGAGTCGCCTGCCTGCGCGAGAAGGTTGAGCACGTTGCTCGGAGCCCCCGGCGGAAGGTAGCTGACTGCCAAGGACGGTTGCTCGGCTGCCAGACCATCGCCGAAAGTGATGACCTCGTCCTTGTCCGAAGTGAGCAGCAGCCACCGGTATTCACTGCCGCTTATGTCTGCCTCCGACTCGCTCAGTGACATCGCGTACGACGTTGAGTCGTCAGCGTCGCCAACCAGATCTGATCCCTTCGACTCGTTGGTGACAGTGCCTTTCAGGGGTGTTGCAGTGATTACTGCATCCAAAGGGCAGTCCGAGTCGGGACAGGTAGCAGTACCGAGAGAAAGGCGGCTCTCCTGCAACATGGCACCGTCGGGAACTTCATCGAGCTTGAAGCCGATGACGGCTGCAGTCCGATCGGCGCCGGTGCCACCAATGCGTAGGGCGGCCGAGTCGAGCACCGTGCACGGCGAACCATCGCACGCGCCCGGATCGACCTTGGCGATTTTGATGACGAAATTGTCCTTGGCCAGTGTCAGGTGCTGCACGTCCTCTTCTGGGAACGGAGGTGGCGTGCCCGGAGTGGTGAAGCTGACAGCGGCGCTCTTGGACGTGCAGACCTCGGTGTGGCCTGTGTCAGATGCGGTGGCAGCAGTGGGTGCGACCGACCCAGTCGGCCCGACAGTCATCGTGCCGCCGAGCGGAGTGTTCATATCGGTGGTGATTTCTGCGGCTGTCTGGGCGCGGTTGTAGACGCGGACCTCGTCGATGACGCCGTCGAAGAACTCGCCGTAGATGGTGTTGCCGCCGATGTGGAAGTCGCCGCCGTCGTCCAGCAGGGCGCCGGACGCGGACTCTTCGCCGACTTTGTTGCCGTTGAGGTAGAGGCGGGCGGTGGTGCCGTCGTAGGTGACAGCGAGGTGGCTCCAGGTGTTCACCGAGAGCGGACCGGTTCCGTCCACCTGTGCCGGCTCGTCCTCCGTCGTCAGCCAGCCGGTAGGAGTGAGGCCGCTGGAGGCGTACAGGGCGTAGGAGAGGTCGTCCAGTGTGGCGTAGTCCTTGCCCATGACGGTGTGCCAGCCGTCCAGGCTCGACGGCTTGACCCAGGCCGAAAGCGTCATCCCGGAGCCGAGCCGGAGCGAGGCGTTGTGGTCGACGGTGACGAGGCCGAAGAGACCGTCGAAGGACAGGCCCTTGCCGTACTTGCCGTTGACCCACGAGGTGTCGACAGCGGTGCCATGGTTGGTGCCGGTCACATCGTTGACGGTGCTACCGGTGCCTTCGTTCATTCCGTAGGCGGCGATCAGACCCGACGGTGTGGGCGTCGGAGTTGGTGTCGGAGTCGGGGTCGGTGTGGGTGTGGGTGTGGGTGTCGGGTCGGGGTCAGGATCGGGTCCTGGGTCCTCGGTTTGGGGGGCGGTGACGCAGGCGGTCATCTGCCACTTGTAGGTGTG
>NZ_JAPNNL010000154.1 GCF_027620315.1 Nonomuraea corallina
CGATCTCCTTGGAGTCGGCCCAGCGGCTGTAGGTGGGCGACTGCGGCCAGCCTTCGGGCGAGTCCTGCCACTCCTCCTGCCGGCCGTACGGCAGGAGGTCGATCAGCGCGAAGGAGTGGCCGATCTGCTCGGTGCCCCGGCCGTTGGTGTGCCAGGTGCGGTAGACGGTGTCGCCGTCGCGCAGGAACACGTTGACGGCGAAGCCGCCGCCGGGCGGCGCGCCGACGTCGGCGCCGAACGGGCTGTTCGCGGTGGAGTACCAGGTCATCTTGTTGCCGACCCGCCGCTTGTAGGCGAGTGCCTCGTCGATGGGGCCCTGGGTGACGATGACGAACCGGGCGTCGTGGTTGTCCAGGAACTCCAGCCGGGTGAACTGCGAGGTGAACCCCGTACAGCCCGGGCACTGCCACTCCTTGCCCGGGAACCACATGTGGTTGTAGACGATCAGCTGGCGCCTGCCCTCGAAGACGTCCGCCAGGCGGACCGGTCCCTGCTCGCCCTCCAGCGTGTAGTCCGGCATCCTCACCATCGGCAGGCGCCGGCGCTGGGCGGCGATGGCGTCGAGTTCGCGGGTCGCGGCCTTCTCCCTGGCCCGCAGCGCGTCGAGTTCGCGCTGCCAGGTCTCGGCGTCGACGACCGGCGGTAGCGCGTTCGTGGCCATGGTGTCTCCCTGATGACGTGCGTTTCGTTCTGTGTTCAGAGGTAGACCTGCCCGGGTCGTGGAAATCATCGGCGCGCGCGGGAGATTTTGCCTGGGTCCCGGTTCCGCGGGCATTGCCTGGTGGGCCGCGGCATCGCCGGCGTGAGCCCGTACGGCCGGGCCGGACGGGCCGGGCGATTGGCCGCCCGCTCCGGCGCCGCTCCGATATGGTGACCACGCTGTGTGAGCAGATCACCACGTACCACTCCCCGCCCGGACGAGGAGGATGTGTGAGTCCACTCCCGACGCGCATGGCCGACCGATGGGGGAGACGCCGATCCCAGGGCCGCATCTACTGGCATGTCCTGCTGGGTGACGACCCGCACGCGCGGGCCGTCGCGCAGGACGCCCGTGATCGCCTGGAGGGCGTGCCCGGGCTCGACCCGGTGCCGCCCGCGTTCCTCCACCTCACCACGTTCGTCGCCGGAAGCGCCGACGAGATCACCGGGGACCAGGTGGGCGTGATGGCTCAGGAGGCGGCGGGCCAGCTCGCCCGGGTCGAGCCGTTCACCGTCACGCTCGGCCGCGTGCTGTACGACCCGGAGGAGGTCGCGCTGGAGGCGCGGCCGGCCGAGCGGCTGCGGCCCCTGATGGAGGCGGCGAAGTTCGCCACGCGGGCGGCGACGGGCCGCGACGGCTACCTGCCTCACGGTTCGTGGACCCCGCACGTCGCGGTGGCCTACAGCAACGCGGACGGCCCGGCGGCCCCGGTGATCGAGGCGCTGGGGGAGCGGCTCCCGGATCGGGAGGTGACCATCCGCAGCATCCACATCGTCGAGCAGGACGACGCGACGGCGACGTGGCGGTGGCGTCCGATGGCGGAGGTCCGGCTGGGCGCGTCGTGAGCGCCGGCCGGTAGTGCCTGCTGTACCCCGGGTCTCCAGCACACGGGATCGATCATGGCGGCGCGCGGCGGGAGTCTTGTACCCGTCACCACGCCACCGACTCCGACGGGGACCGACCACCATGTTCACCAAGATCACTACGGGCGCGCTCGCCGCGCTGGCCGCGCTCACCCTGACCGCCGCGCCGGCGACCGCCGCCGCCGGGAAGGCCGCCGCCGGGAAGGCCGCCGCCGGGAAGGCCGAGGCGGGGAAGGCCACCGCGGGAACGGCCGGGGCGGGTCGCGACGACGCCCTGCGCAAGGAACTGCAGCGGCTCGTCAAGGAGCACGGCTTCCCCGGCGCCCTCGGCACGGTGCGCGACAAGAGCGGCCGGGTCCGCCACGTCACCGCCGGCGTCGCCGACCTGAAGACGAAGGCGAAGATCCCGGCCGACGCGTACGTGCGCATCGCCAGCAACACCAAGACCTATACCGCCGTGGTCGTGCTGCAGCTCGCCGGCGAGGGCAAGATCGACCTGGACGCGCCGGTCGAGAAGTATCTGCCCAAGGTCATCCGCGGCAACGGCAACGACGGCCGCAAGATCACCGTCCGGATGCTGCTGAACCACACCAGCGGCCTGCCGAACTACACCCAGTACATGCCTTCCATCCTGGAGCTGCGCGACACGTACCAGGAGCCGTACGACCTGCTCCGCCAGGGGCTCGGCCACAAGCGCCTGTTCCCGCCCGGCAAGGACTGGGCCTACAGCAACACCGGCTACGTCGCTCTGGGCCTGCTCATCCAGGAGGTCACCGGCCGCCCGATCCAGGAGGAGATCACCAAGCGGATCATCAAGCCGCTGGGGCTCAGGCACACCTACTGGCCCGGCCCCGGCGTCCAGACCATCCGCGACCCGCACCCCACGGGCTACCACATCGGCGAGCCCGGGGCCAAGCCGGTCGACATCACGGAGATCGACCCGAGCTGGGGCTGGGCGGCCGGCCAGCTCATCGCCAGGCCGAGCGACGTGAACCGCTTCTTCGTGGCCCTGATGGACGGCAAGCTGCTCAAGCCCCAGCAGCTCAAGGAGATGAAGGAGACGGTCAAGCTGAAGAACTTCCTGCCGGGCTTCGAGTACGGCCTCGGCATGTTCAAGATCAAGCTTTCCTGCGGCGGCCACATCTGGGGCCACGGCGGCGACATCGACGGCTACGAGACGCGCAACGGCGTCACCGAGGACGGCCGGGCCGTCTCGTTCGCCCTGACCGCCCTGCCGAAGGCGAACGACGAGAAGGCCGCGCTCGCCGGCTTCCAGTCCCTCGACCGCGTGTTCTGCGCCACCGGCTGACCACTGGACCAGGACAGGTCGCCCCAAGGCCGCGCTGACCTCGGCGCCCGCCCCGCAGCCCGCGGGGCGGGCGCCGCTCAGTCGCCGCTCAGTCGCCGGGAGTCGTCGGGGAGTCGAGCCAGGCGTCGATCAGCTGGGTGAGGTTCTCACCGGTGTGCCGGTTGACCCAGGCGGTGAAGGACGCCCGGTCCTGGCTGGTGTTGCGGTGCTCCTGGGCCCAGGCCCGGGTCATGGCGAAGAACCTCTTGTCGCCGATGCGCTTCCTGATCTCGTGCAGCATCAGCGCGGGGCCGTAGTAGACGTTGCCGGCCGCGAACGAGTCGCGCCGGTAGTCACCCGGCGGGCCCGCCATCGCGCGGGCGAGTCGCTCGTCGG
This sequence comes from Nonomuraea corallina, assembly GCF_027620315.1. GTDB lineage: Bacteria > Actinomycetota > Actinomycetes > Streptosporangiales > Streptosporangiaceae > Nonomuraea > Nonomuraea corallina. Next base: position 3,248 of record NZ_JAPNNL010000154.1, read on the forward strand.
CGCGGGCCCGCGCGATGTGCTGGTCCATGGAGCCGGGGCTGTGGTCGGCGGTCCACTGGATCTCGAAGTACATGGCGAAGCCCTCGTTCAGCCACACGTCCTTCCAGGTGCGCGGCCCGACGCTGTTGCCGAACCAGTGGTGGGCGAGCTCGTGCAGCACCACCGCGGGGGTCAGGTACTCGCCGCCGAGCGTGATCATCTGCTGGGTCTCCATGCCGGAGTCGCTGGTGGCCACCAGGCCGGCGCTGGGGAACGGGTAGGGCCCGGCCTTCTTCTCCATCCAGCGCAGCAGTTCCGGCATCCGGCGCGCCGCCTTCAGCGCCCGGGGGCCCTCGTCGCCCCGCACCCAGTAGGTGATCGGGATGCCGCGCGGGCCCTTCGCCCGGTGCAGCCGGTACCTGTCGACGGTGAAGACGGTCAGATAGCTCGCGACCGGGTCGGTCGACCTCCAGCGGTAGGTGACCGCGCGTCCCCGCACGCTTCTGCCCTGGTACGTGCCGTGCGCGACGCCCGCCCAGCCCTTCGGCACGGTGATCGCGATGTCGTAGAGCGCCTCGTCCGACGGATGGTCGTTCACCGGGAACCAGGTGAACGCGCCGAAGGGCTCCTGCAGCGCCCACGCCGACCCGTCGGCGGCCGAGCGCAGGCCGAGCCGGGCGAGGTCGGGGCGCCGCTGGCCGGAGGAGTGCGGTTTCGGCACGCCGTGGTAGCGCACCACCAGCCGGACGTTCTTGTCGGTGGCGAGGGTGGCGGGGAGCGGGATCGTCAGGTCGTCGCCGGTGTGCCTCGGCCGGGCGCGCTCGCCGCCGACGGTCACGTGGTCGATCTTCAGGGCCCGGCCGAAGTCGAGCCTGATCTCCTTGATCGGCTTCACGGCCCGGACGGTGAGGGTGGCGGTGCCCGCCAGGCTCCGACGGTCCGGCCGCCAGGCCAGTTTCAGCCCGTAGTGGAGCACGTCGATGGACGGGTTGCCGTATGCGGGATAGATCGGGTCCCTGACCGGTCGGGAAAGACCCTTGCTGTAGGGGTGCTTGTCGTCCGCGAGGGGGGTGACGGCCGCCGAGGCGGCGCCGCAACAGGTGGCAGTGAGGGCCGCGATCAGGCCGAATAACGGTAATTTCCGCATTCGCGCCATGATAGTGATCAACCGACCGGTCGGAGGATTCATGAAAGTTTCACCAGCCAGGTGGGCCTCTAATACGCAGGTAAAGCACGATGGCCAGGTCTATTAGCGCTAAGTGTCGCCGATATGTTTCGGGAATTGTTGACAACTTTCGGGGCCGGATGAACACTGTCGCCATCGACCTCCGGCCACCGGCCTCGCCGGGTCGTACCACGCTGTCCGCCTTCGCGAGGAGGAAGCACCATGCACGGCGCCCCCGCACCCCCGAAGATCCGCAGCCGCGGCGGCCTGGGCTCGCTCGTCCGCCGCTCCTGCGCCGTAGCCGCCGCACTGCTCATGGCCGTGGCGATGCCCGGCGTCGCGCACGCCGCCCCCATCACCTCGAACCAGACCGGCGACCACAACGGCTACTTCTTCTCGTTCTGGACCGACAGCCAGGGCACGGTCTCCATGGAGCTCGGCTCCGGCGGCAACTACAGCACCTCCTGGCGCAACACCGGGAACTTCGTCGCCGGCAAGGGCTGGCGCACCGGCGGGCGCAGGACGGTCACCTACTCGGGCAGCTTCAACCCGTCCGGCAACGCCTACCTGACGCTCTACGGCTGGACGCGGAACCCGCTCATCGAGTACTACATCGTCGACAACTGGGGCAGCTACCGGCCTACCGGTACGTACAAGGGCACGGTCTCCAGCGACGGCGGCACGTACGACATCTACGAGACGACCCGCTACAACGCCCCCTCCATCGAGGGCACGAGGACGTTCAAGCAGTTCTGGAGCGTCCGCCAGTCGCGGCGGACCGGCGGCACCATCACCTCCGGCAACCACTTCGACGCGTGGGCCAGGAACGGGATGAGCATGGGCAGCCACGACTACATGATCATGGCGACCGAGGGCTACCAGAGCAGCGGGAACTCCAACATCACCATCGGTGGCAGCGGCGGCGACCCGGGCAACCCCGGCAACCCCGGTAACCCGGGCGGTGGCTGCACCGCGACGCTCTCGGCCGGCCAGCAGTGGAGCGACCGCTACAACCTCAACGTCGCGGTCAGCGGATCGAGCAACTGGACCGTGACCATGAACGTGCCGTCCCCGGCGCGGGTCCTGTCCACCTGGAACATCAGCGCCGGCTATCCCAGCGCCCAGACGCTGACCGCCAGGCCCAACGGCAGCGGCAACAACTGGGGGGTGACGATCCAGCACAACGGCAACTGGACCTGGCCGACGGTCTCCTGCAGCGCGAGCTGACCCCGATGATCGCGGCGCGGCGGCTCCGGGCCGCCGCGCCGTTCTCGCGCGCTCCCGGACCGCACCAGGTGCAGGGACCGAGCGGGCACCAGGGGCGACATCCCACCCCCTGTCGCTACGCGATCGTGACATCACCTACAGTGAGGGCCATGAATGCGGAGACGGACCGGCTGATCGGGGTGGCGACGCGGCTCTACGCCGAGCTGGGGTACGACTGGACGTCGATGCGGATGATCGCCGACGCGGCGGGCGTCGATCTGGAGCGGCTGACCCGGCTGGTGGGCGAGAAGCCGGAGCTGTACCAAGAGGTGATGGTCCGCGCCGTCAAGGCCGAGCGGGAGGTCATGGGGCAGGCCCTGAGATCCGCGGGCCCCGGCCTCCAGGGCGCGCTCGACCTGGTCGACGCCTACCTGGACTTCAACGTCGCGCATCCGGAGTATCTGGCGCTGTGGCTGCACCGCTGGACCGGCGACGCCACCGACACACCCGACATGGAGGACATCTACACCCGGCCGCTCGTCACCGAGGTGGTGGAGGCCGTGCGGGGGCTCCTGCCGGCCGACGTGAACGGCCACCACCTCGTGTGGACCATCGTGTGGTGCGTGTACGGGTTCCTGTCGGGCGGCATGCGCAACGTGTCCCCCGACTGGCCGCAGAAGCAGGGGGAGCGGGCCGGGCCGGCCGTGGTGGAGGACTTCCGGGCCTACCTGCACACCCTGGTCCGCCGCATGACCATGCCCCTCACCTGACGGGTCAGCCGATCGCGCCCCGCTCGCGCAGCGCCGCGACGTCCCGCTCCGAGTAGCCCAGCTCCTCGCGCAGCACCTCGCCGGTGTGCCCGCCCACGGACGGCGCCGGGCGCGGCGGCTCCTGCTCGCCGTCCACGACCAGCGGCGAGCCCGCCGACAGGTGCGGGCCCACGCCCGGCTGGTCGAGCATCCCCAGCACGGGGTTGCCGGCCAGCAGCGCCTCGGGGTCCGCCGCCAGCTCCTCGAACGTCCGGTACGGCGCGTACAGCAGCCGCCGGGCCGACAGCGCCGCCTCCACCTCGGCGCACGGCCGCGCCGCGAACCACGGCTCCAGCAGCCCGCCGATGACGGCGCGGTGCGCGTACCTGTCGGCCTCGCGCCGGAAGTCGGCGCCGAGCGCCCGCTCCACCGCCTCGACCGCGGCGGCCAGGCCCGTCAGGGCGAGCAGGTCAGACCAGTGGCGCGAGGTGAGCACCACGAGCATGACGCGCCGGCCGTCGGCGGTGCGGAAGTCGCGCCCGTAGCCGCCGTACAGGTGGTTGCCGTCCTTGGTCCTCGGCTCGCCGCCGAGCTGGGCGTCGGCCAGGTAGCCGAGGCTGGCGACCATGGACAGCGCCACGTCGCGCAGCGCCACCGTGATGCGCCGCCCCTCACCGGTCAGCAGCCGGTGCCGCTCGGCGGCCAGCAGCCCGGTGGACAGGTAGAGCCCGGCGGCGATGTCCCAGGCGGGCAGCACGTGGTTGACCGGCCCGTCGATCCCGACCGGCCCGGTCACCGCGGGCAGCCCCACCTCGGCGTTGACCGTGTAGTCGACCGCGGTGCCGCCGTCGCGCCTGCCGGTGAGCAGCGCGTGGATGAGGTCCCCGCGACGCTCGCGGAGCTTCTCGTACGACAGCCCGGGCAGATCGGCGTTGGCCACCACGACGCCGCGCCGCTCGACCAGGTCGGCGATGACCGCGCGGCCCTCCTCGGAGCGGAAGTCGACCTCGATGGCGCGCTTGCCCTTGTTGAGCCCGGTCCAGTAGAGGCTGGTGCCGGACGGGCCGAGCGGCCACCGGGAACGGTCGGCCTGGCCGCCGATCGGCTCCACCCGGACCACGTCGGCGCCGAGCTGCGCCAGCGTCATGCCGCACAGCGGCGTGGCCACGTACCCGGAGAGCTCGACGACGCGCAGCCCTTCCAGCGGTGCGGACATCAGCGACCCGCCTTTCCCGCGCCGGCGCCGCGCATCAGCTCCCGCCCGACGATGAGCTTCTGGATCTCGCTGGTGCCCTCGTACAGGCGCAGCAGGCGCACGTCGCGGTAGATCCGCTCGACCGGCACGCCGCGCATGTAGCCGCTGCCGCCGTGCACCTGGACGGCCAGGTCGGCGACCTTGCCCGCCGCCTCGGTGCAGAAGAGCTTGGTGGCCGAGGGCGCGAGCCTGCGGTCCTCGCCGGTCAGCCAGAGCCGGGCGGCCTCGGCGGCCATCGCCCGGCCGGCCATGCACAGGGCCTTCTGCTCGGCGAGCATCGCCTGCACGAGCTGGTAGTCGCCGACCGGCCGGCCGCCCTGCCGGTTGTGCGCGGCGAACGCCACCGACTCGTCGAGCGCCCGCTCCATCAGGCCCACGGCCACCGCCGAGATGTGCAGCCGGCCGCGGGCCAGCACGGTCATCGCGGCCCGGAAACCGGCGTCGACCTCGCCGCCGATCAGCGCGTCCGCGCCGAGGCGGACCCCGGTGAACGCGACCTCGGCGGTCCAGGCGCCCTCCTGGCCCATCTTGGCGTCCTTCGGCCCCACGGTCACCCCGGGAGCGTCGGCCGGCACCAGGAACACCGCGATGCCGCTGCCCGCCGCGTCGGCCGGTCGGACCCGGGCGAACACCACGAACAACCCCGCGATCGGGGCGTTGGTGATGAACCGCTTGGTGCCGTCGATCACCCAGCCGTCGCCGTCGGGCGCCGCCGAGGTCTTCAGCCCCGACGGGTCGGAGCCCGCCTCCGGCTCCGTCAGCGCGAACGCCGCGGTGACCTCGCCCGACGCCAGCGACGGCAGCCAGCGCTCCTTCTGCGTCTCGGTGCCGAACCCGACGAGGACCTGGCCGGCGATCCCGTTGTTGGTGCCGAACATCGACCGGAACGCGAGCGTGGTGTAACCGAGCTCGAAGCCGAGCCGGACGTCCTGGGCGATGTCCAGCCCGAGCCCTCCGTACTCGGCGGGGATGGCGTAGCCGAACAGGCCCATGCCGGCCGCCTGGCGGCGCAGGTCGTCCGGGATCGCGTCGGCGTCGGCGATCTCCTGCTCCCGGGGCACGACCCGGGAGCGGACGAACTGCCGTACCTGGTGGAGGATCTCATCGAACTCGTCGGCTGCGACCATGCCCCTGGCCTATCGAATAATGTTCTGTCGTGTCAACGTGGGTCACCTGTTGCGGTAGTGACCGGGGCGCTTCTCGCGGAAGGCGGTCATGGCCTCGGCGTAGTCGTCGGTGGCCTGCACGATCGCCATGTGGGAGGAGATCAGGTCCAGGCTGGTGCGCAGGTCGGCGCGCGCCGACTGGTAGACCGCCCGCTTGATCATCGAGATGGCGATCGGCGGCTTGGCCGCGATGCCCCTGGCGAACTCCATCGTCTCGGCCATGAGCGCCTCGTCGTCGTAGACCCGGTTGACGATGCCGAGTCGCAGCGCCTCGTCCGCGTCGACGAAGTCGCCCGTCATCAGCAGTTCCATGGCCTTGGCCGGGCCGACCAGCCGGGGCAGGAAGTAGGCGCCGCCGTCGCCGGGGATCAGGCCGATGCGGATGTAGCCCTCGGAGAAACGGGCCGACCGGGCCGCGAACCGCATGTCGCACATGAGCGCCATATCCATCCCGGCGCCGACCGCCACCCCGTTCACCGCCGCGATCAGCGGCTTGTCCAGGTCCTCGACGGCCCGCGCCACCTTGTGCACCCGATCGGTCAGCATGCGCTTGCGCTCGATCGGCGTCGCCTCGATCTCGTCGAGCGCCTTCAGGTCCACGCCGCTGCAGAAGCCCTCGCCGGTGCCGGTGAGCACCACCACCCGGACGCCCTCGTCCTCCTGCGCCTCGCGCAGCGCCCGCGCCCAGGCGTTGATCATCGGCCAGGTGAACGCGCCCAGGTGGCGCGGACGGTTCAGCCGGATCACCGCCACGCCGCCGTCGACCTCGTAGATCAGCTCGTCCTCGGCCACCGGCTTCTCCTCTCCCTGGGAAACACCGGGACGAGCTTCTCATAGCGCCCCACCCCGGCTCGCGCCCGCCCGGCGGCGTCCTCTACCGTCAGCCTCATGCCGACCTTCAGCCCCGTGGCCGCCCCCACCGTGCTCGACCTGCTGACGCTGGAGAAGCTCGAAGAGGACCTCTACCGGGGGACCACCGTCTTCGAGGAGCCGTTCCCGCTGTACGGGGGACAGGTCGCGGCCCAGGCCCTGGCAGCCGCCGGCGACACGGTGTCCCCCGACCGGCTGCCGCACTCGCTCCACGGCTACTACCTGCGCAGTGGCGACGCCGCCCGGCCCACCGTGTTCCGGGTCTACCGCGACAGGGACGGCCGGTCGTACTCCGCCCGGCGGGTGGTCGCCATCCAGAACGGCAAGGTCATCTTCAACATGTCGGCGTCCTTCCACGTCCCCGAGCCCGGCGTGGACGTGCAGATGCACCCCGCGCCGGACGCGCCGGACCCCGACGGGCTCGCGCCGGCCCAACTGCCCCGGCTGTTCTCCATGGAGAGCCGTCTGCCGCCGCAGCCGTACGCGGCCGCCGAATGGCCCACCCGGTTCTGGGCCCGCTGCACCCAGGACCTGCCCGGCGGTCAGCTCCTGCACGCGTGCGTGCTCACGTACCTCTCCGACATCTCCAGCGGGCTGACCGGCATCCCGCACGGGGGCGGCGGGCGCTCGGGCTCCAGCCTGGACCACGCGGTCTGGTTCCACCGGCCGGCCGTGATGGACGAATGGGTGCTGATGGACCTGGTGCCGCACACGGTGTCCGCCGGGCGCGGCTGGTACACCGGCACCATCCACACCCGCGACGGCCGGCTCGCCGCCAGCATCACCCAGGAGACGCTGTTCAGGAAGCCGCGCTGACGAGCGCCACGTCGAACCGGACGGCGACGTCGTCGTCCAGCTTGAGCGCGCCGAAGAACGCCGAGTACGGCTTGACGCCCCACCGGCTCTGCGTGACCGTCGCCGCGCCCCGCACCCGCTCGCCGTCGAACCGGCAGTCGAGGGTGAGCGGCCGGGTCTCGCCCGCCAGCGTCAGCTCCCCCTCCACCCGGAACGACTCCCGCGTCCCGCTCACCTGACCGGACCGGAACGCGATGGCGGGGAACCGGTCGGTGTGCAGCACCTTGCCGCGGATGGAGCGCTCGATGTCGGCCCGGTCGGAGTCGGTGAGCGGCTTGACCCCGCCCGTCCCCGACACCACCCGCAGCGACCCGGCGTCCACGTCGACGTTCACCCGGCAGGCGCCCGGATCGTCGGCGTCGACCACGGCCTCGCCGCTCCACCGGGTCACCTCGATCGTGAGATCGTGCCCGGCCTTGGCGCCCAGTCCGGTGCGCTCCGTCTCGACCAGCAGCCGTCCCGTCTCCGGGCCCAGTGTGTACGTGTCGCCCATGACCGCACGCTACCCACCGGTGGCGCCCCGGAACGGCCTGGCATTAAGACGAGACGGTCCGTCTTGACAGGGTGAAGCCGGAGGTGCAGCATGTGGAGGCGAGACGCAACGTCTCGTATCCACAGAACGAGGGGGTGGGCCCGTGTCACGGGTCTGGTTCATCACCGGGGCGTCGCGAGGGCTGGGCCGGGCGTTCGCCGAGGCGGCGCTGGCCGCGGGAGACCGGGTCGTCGGCGCGGCCAGGAACGTCGCCCCGCTGGAGGACCTGGCCGCCGGGCACGACGGGCGGCTGGTCCCGGTGGCGCTCGACGTCTCCGACCGGGCGGCGGTGCGCGAGGCGGTGGACGGCGCGGTCGCCTCGCTCGGGCGGCTCGACGTCGTGGTCAACAACGCCGGCGGCCTGCTCATGGGCATGATCGAGGAAGCCGCCGAAGAACAGATCCGGGCGCACCTCGACGTGAACGTGCTCGGCGCGGTCTGGGTCTGCCAAGCCGCCGTGCCCCACCTGCGCAGACAGGGAGGCGGACGGATCCTCCAGGTCACCTCGATGGCGGCCGGTGTCGGGTTCGCGTCCGTCGGGTTCTACGGCGCGGGCAAGGCCGCGCTCGACTCCATCACGCAGGCGCTGGCCATGGAGGTGGAGCCGTTCGGGATCAAGGTGACCAACCTGCAGATGGGCGGGTACGACACGGGCCTGTTCACGACGGGCACCACCGTGGCCGAGCCGCTGGCGGTCTACGACCCGCTGCGGGAGAAGCTGGCAGCGATGTGGGGCGAGGACGCCGGGCCCGATCCGCGGACGGCCGCCCCGGTGATCATGGAGCTGGTGGCCCTGCCCGATCCGCCCCGGCGGCTGATCGTGGGCGCGGCCTCGTACGATCTGGTCGCTGAGCTGGACCGGGCTCGGACGGAGGAGTACCGGTCCTGGGAGCACCTGAGCCGCAAGGCGGCGGGCTGATCGGCTGAGCGGGAGCGCCTGTAGTGACTTATCCGCAGAATATGGGATATGTCGTTTTTAGGGGACGACCCACAACCGCAGGCGCCCACCGACCGCCCGCCGGAATCACCGCCGGAATCACCGCCGTGCGCGCCCGACGGCCCGGAACCCAGGCTGTACGCGTCCGAAGGGGAGACGGCCGGCCGGCGCGGGGCCCTGGCCGTCGGACTGACCGTCACCCTGGCGGCGCTGCTCATGGCCGGCCTCACGGTCAGCGCGATCGACGTCCGCCTGCGAGCGGTCCCGGCCCCGCCGGCGACGCCGCCCGCGGCAACGACGGAGGAGCCGCGGCGCACCCCCACCAGCAAGCCGCTGACTCACGAGCTGAGCCACGAGGAGTTCGGAGACCTGGACCACGCCCGCGTGCCGCGGGCCCGCAAGGTGGGCGGCTGGGACCACGACACCTGTGAACCCGTCGACGGCGAGGGCCGCCCGCTGGCCGAGCACGGCTGCGACCACGCCTCCCAGTGCGCCTACTCCGCCCGGGACGGCAAGCTCAAGGCGGTCCAGCTCCTGCTGGCCTTCCCCGCCGAGGACCGGGCCGAGGCCGCCGCGCTCAGCCTGTCGCTGCGCTCGTCGGCGGCGCTGCGCTGGCGGCGGGGCGGCACGCACGGCCGGTACGCGTACGGCAAGGTCGGCGTCGGCGCGGCCGGCCCGTACGTGGTGGTCACGGTCGTCACCGCGACCGAGGAGGCCGCTGACCCGGCGCCGGCGTTCCACGGCGCGCTGCACGCCGACGCCCTGGAGCAGGTGGCGGCACTGCACGCGTCCTGAAGGCGCCGTGCCGCCCGGGAGCTTTACCCATTTCTGGGGCCTGGCCTCCTGTGACGCCGCCGGGACCGGGTAGCCGCTGGGTGGGACGAAGGGGGATAAATCATGCGACATGACGACTTCGTCGGCCAAGTACAGGCGCGCGGACGCCTGAGTGACCGGGCGCACGCCGAGCGGGCCATCCGGGCGACGCTGGAGACGCTCGGCGAACGCCTGCCCGAGAGCCTCGCTGACAAGCTCGCCGCCCAGCTGCCGCACGAGATCGGCGAGAACCTGCGCCGCACCGAGGTCTACGGCGGTCTCGGCACCGGCGAGCACTTCGGCCGGGAGGAGTTCATCCAGCGGGTGGCGACGCGGGCCGGGTGCGACGGGCGCCGGGCGGTGTTCCTGGCCCGGGTGGTGTTCGAGGTCACGGACGAGGCCACCCAGGGCCGCATCATGGCCAAGGTCCGCGAGAGCCTCACCCAGGAACTGCGCGAGCTCGCGACGGTCGGCAGCCAGGGCCACCTGTGACGCCTCGCCGCCGGCGGCGGTGTCCGCCTGCGAGAGCGAGACCGCCACCCGGATGAAGGGGGCCGCGGGCGCCGGTCGTCGCGTGATCAGCGGAACTCGCGCCGCTCGGCCGTCCAGGCGCTCGCCCGCTCGCTCGGCGTGAGGCCGAGCCCCGGCCGGTCGGGCACGAGCATGCGGCCGTCGCGGATCTCCAGCCGCTCCTCGAAGAGCGGCTCCAGCCACTCGAAGTGCTCCACCCAGGGCTCCTGCCCGTACGCCGCCGCGAGGTGCAGGTGGATCTCCATGGCGAAGTGCGGCGCGAGCTGCACCCGGTGGTGCTCGGCGAGCGCGGCCAGGCGCAGGAACGGGGTGATGCCGCCGATCCGCGGCGCGTCCGGCTGCAGGACGTCCACGCCGGCCCGCAGCAGCTCGGCGTGCTCGGCGACGCTGGACAGCATCTCGCCGGTGGCGACGGGCGTGTCGAGCGCCGTCGCCAGCGCCGCGTGCCCGGCGTGGTCGTGCGCGTCGAGCGGCTCCTCGATCCACACCAGGCCGAACTCCTCCAGCGCCCGCCCCATCCGGGCCGCCGCCGGCCGGTCCCACTGCTGGTTGGCGTCGACCATGAGCGGCACGTCCGCGCCCAGCCGCTCGCGCGCCGCCCGCACCCTGGCCAGGTCGGCGCGCCCGTCAGGCTGGCCCACCTTGATCTTGATGCCGCCGATGCCGCGCTCCAGCGCCGCCGCGGCGTTCTCCAGCACCCGCTCGATCGGCGCGTGCAGGAACCCGCCGGAGGTGTTGTAGCAGCGCACCGAGTCGCGGTGCGCGCCCAGCAGCTTGGCCAGCGGCAGCCCGGCCCGCCGGGCCTTGAGGTCCCACAGCGCGATGTCGAAGGCGGCGATGGCCTGGACGGCCAGCCCGCCGCGCCCCACCGACGCGCCGGCCCACGCCAGCTTCTCCCACAGCCTGGGGATGTCGTTGGCGTCCTCGCCGATCAGGTCGGGGGCGAGCTCGCAGGCGTGCGCGTACTGGCCGGGACCGCCCGCCCGCTTGGAGTAGGAGAACCCGAGCCCCTCCAGGCCGCCCTCGGTGGTGATCTCGGCGAACAGGAAGGCCACCTCCGTCATCGGCCGCTGCCGCCCGGTGAGCACCTTGGCGTCGCTGACCGGCGCGTCGAGCGGCAGGTAGACCGAGGACAGGCGGACCCGGGCGATGCGGTCGAGGGGGTTCATGGGGGGATCATGACGGTTTGCGGGCCCGTACGTAAGAGAGCATCACCGGCAGGTCGCCCTCGGCCTCGATCCGGAGGCCCGCCTCGGGCAGGAGCGTGCGGAGCATCCCGTACGGGTCGCCGTGCAGGGCGGGCCCGCCGACCAGCTCGGCGAGCCGCCGGGCCAGCGGGCGCGCCGGCGGACGGTACTCGGCGACCAGCAGCCTGCCGTCCGGCCGCAGCACCCGGGCCATCTCCCGGATCGCCGCCTGCCGCGCGTCCTCCGGGATGTGATGGACGGCCAGGCTGGACACCACCGCGTCGAACGACTCGTCGGGGAACGGCAGCGACTGCCCCTCGCCCACCAGGTAGTCGCAGTTGCCCGGAGCGCGCCCCCGGGCGTAGCCGATCATCTCAGGGGACGGGTCGATCCCCGTCACCCGTCCCGCCGGGCCGACGACGGGCGCGACCACCCGGGTCAGGTAACCGGTGCCGCAGCCCACGTCCAGGAACCGCTCGCCCGGCCGCGGCCTGGCCTGGATCGCCAGGCGGGTGAACACCTCACGCCGGGCGCCCAGGAAGCCGATCGCCGAGGTCATCTCGTAGGCGCGCGGGTGGCTCATGACGCCGGCGGCGCCGTGCCGGTCGTGGTGGTGGAGTGTGCGCAAAGCCATGGCCAGCATCATGCGCGGGGCGCGGGGCCGGGGTCAACGACCCCCGCCACGCCGGGACATGACAGCTGTCATGTCCGGTCGATGACTGGGCCGACTGGTCCCGCCGCCGCCGCTCGGCCAGGCTCGTACGCGACCAGGAACCGAGATCCGGAGGTGGCGGTACATGTCGATCCTGAGAAGGACGCTCGCGGGGGTGAGCACGCTGCTCGTCGCCGGGACGCTCGCCGCGCCCGCCCAGGCGGCGGCCCCGCCCGGCGGCGAACTGCGCGCGACGCTGGAGGCGATCCACGAGGCCGGGATGTACGGGGTCTACTCCGCGGTGCGCGACGGCGGCTCGTCGTGGAAGGGCGCCTCCGGCGTGGCCGACGTGCGGACCGGGCGACCGGTCAAGCCGGACATGGTGCACCGGGTGGGCAGCATCAGCAAGACGTTCACCGCCGTCGCCGTGCTCCAGCAGGTCGAGCGCGGCAAGGTCGCGCTGGACGCGCCGGTGAGCCGCTACCTGCCCGACCTGATCACCGGCGACGCGATCACCGTGCGCATGCTGCTCAACCACACCAGCCACCTCGCCGACTACATCCCCGGCGCCTTTCCCTCGCTGCTGGAGGGCTCCCTCGACAGTCTGGAGGAGCACCGTTACCGCCGCGTCGAGCCCGAGGAGCTGGTGCGGCTCGGCCTCGCGTTCCCGCCCACCGGTCAGCCAGGGACGACGCCGGGCTCGTACTCCAACACCAACTACATCCTGGCCGGCCTGCTGCTGGAGAAGGTCTCCGGCATGGACGCCGAGCGGTACATCACCCGTCACGTGATCCAGAAGGCGGGGCTGCGGCGCACGTCGTTCCCGCGCACGCCGCGCATCCCCGGCCCGAGCTCCGGGGCGTACGAGTCCTTCTACGGCCTGTTCGACCCGCCGCGCGACTTCGGCGTCTACGACATGTCCTGGGCCGGCACCGCCGGGGCCGTCGTCTCCACCATGGACGACCTCAACCGCTTCTACCGGGAACTGCTGCGGGGCAAGCTGATCCGGTCCGGGACGCTGGCCGAGATGCAGCGGACGGTGCCGGTCGCCGCCGGGGGCGGACTGATCCCGTACGGGCTCGGCATCTACGCCGCCGACCTGCCCTGCGGCCGGTTCTGGGGGCACGACGGGGCGGTGTGGGGCATGCTCACCCAGTCGCTGTCCAGCCCCGACGGCAGCCGCCAGATCTCCGTGGGCCTGAACCGCGCCAAGTATCAGACCATCGACGAGAACGGGCAGCTCGTCCCGCACGCGATCGACTACGCCTTCGCCGACCACCTGCTGACGGCGCTCTGCGGGCCGGCCCAGGCCAGGACGCTGTCGACGCCGTTCACCCCGTTCCAGGCGGACCGGTTCCAGCTCAAGCGGTGAGCCGCGCCACCAGCCGGGGGACCGCCTCGCCGATCCGATCCCTGATCACCTCGTCGGCGATCCGGTCGTACGGGGTCGGCTCGGCGTTCACGATGACCAGCCGCGCCCCGCTCCGCGCCGCCAGCGCGGCGAGCGACGCGGCGGGCAGCACCTGAAGGGACGTCCCGATCGCGACGAACACCTCGGCCCGCTCGGCGGCCCGGGCCGCCTCGGCGACGACGTCCTCGGACAGGTTCTCGCCGAACATGACCGTGGTCGTCTTCAGGATCCCGCCGCAGGCCAGGCAGGCGGGATCCTGCTCGCCCGCGTCGATCCGGTCCAGGGCCTCGTCCAGCGTCGAGCGCGCCCCGCAGTCGACGCACACCACCCCGGACATGTTGCCGTGCAGCTCCAGCACCCGCTCCGGGTCGGACCCGGCCTTCTGGTGCAGCCCGTCGATGTTCTGCGTGATCAGCCGGTCGAGGCGGCCGGCCCGCTCCAGCTCCACCAGCGCCCGGTGCGCGGCGTTGGGCTCGGCGGCGCGCACGGGGTTGTCGCGCCGGAACCGCCAGGACCGGCGCCGGATGTCGGGGTCGGCGAGGTAGTAGCCGATGGTGACGAGCTTCTCGTGGTCCGGGTCCCTGCGCCACAGCCCGCCGGGGCCCCGGTAGTCGGGGATCCCGGACTCGGTGGAGATGCCGGCCCCGGTCATGACGGTGATCACCACTCCATTGTCCCGCGACGCGGCCCACCGGCGCGCGGAGGCAGGGCAGCCGCGGCGGTCGCGCAGTCCGGGGCGCCGGACGAGCGGGCCGTCCGCGGGTAGCGTGGGCGCATGACGCGGAGCGCGGCGGCCGGCGGGCACGCCGGTCATGACAGCGGCCGGGGCCGCCCCGGCGTGGGGCTCGTCCGGGCCGCGTCCACGGGGAGGGGGCGCTGACGGTGCTCGACTACGACCGCGAGGCGACCTCGTACGACGAGACGCGCGGTGGTGACGCGCGCGCCGCCGCTGCCGCCGAGGCGGTCGAGCGGCTGATGCCCGCCGCCGCGCGGCTGGTGGTG
>NZ_JAPNNL010000155.1 GCF_027620315.1 Nonomuraea corallina
GACGCGGCCGACGCGGCGGTCCGCGCGGGTGAGTGGCCGCAGCAGGCGCTCCGGCCCCGTGAGCTGGGCGCGGCCCGGGTGGGCGTCGTCGGCCACGGCCCGATCGGCGAGGCGTGCGTCCGGCTGTTCCGGGCGTTCGGCGGCCGGGTCTCCTTCTGGACGCGCACGCCCCGCGAGGACCCCGGCTACACCGCGCTGGAGGACCTGCTGGAGTCCAGCGACGTGGTGGTCGTGGTGATCGCGCTGTCCGAGGAGACGCGCGGCCTGATCGACCCGCGCCGGCTCAAGCGGGGCGCCGTGCTGGTCAACGCGGCCAGGGGCGGCGTGGTGGACCAGGAAGGGCTGGTCGCGGCGCTGCGCGCCGGGCATCTGGAGGGCGCGGCGCTGGACGTGTTCGACGCCGAGCCGCTGCCGGCCGGCGACCCGCTGCGCGAGCTGCCCGGCGTGCTGCTCTCGCCGCACGTGGGCGGGGTCACCCAGGAGGCCACCGGCCGCCTGATGACGGTCACGCTGGAGAACCTGGCCGCCGCCGTCGAGGGCCGCGAGGTGGCTCACGTGGTCAATGGGGTTTCTTCGATAATAAGGAGAAAATTTCTGGATTCGTAGGTTTGATGGTGCGCCTGGCTGGAACAAAGAACAGTTTTCGTGTCGTTAACGACCCCGGTCTGTTCCACGGTGTTCCGGAGAGATAACGTTCTGTGGACGATCTCTGCCGGCTCTAGGGGGTGCTTGCGTGAAGACGACGATGTCGACACACCAACGTGCAGTGGAGGACATCCGGCGCTCGTACGCCGAGATCCCCGGCGGCACCGCGCCCCGCCTGGCCAAGCCCACCTCCAACCTCTTCAGGTTCCGCGACCCGGGCAGGACGGCCAAGCTGTCGGCCAGGGACCTCGACGAGGTCATCAGCGTCGACCCCGGGACGATGACCGCCGAGGTCCAGGGCATGACCACCTACGAGCACCTGGTGGACGCCACCCTCGCCCACGGCCTGATGCCGTACGTGGTCCCGCAGCTCAAGACCATCACCCTGGGCGGGGCCGTGACCGGGCTGGGCATCGAGTCGACGAGCTTCCGCGACGGCCTGCCGCACGAGTCGGTCGAGGAGCTGGAGATCCTGACGGGCGACGGCCGGGTCGTCGTCGCCCGCGACGACAACGAGCACCGCGACCTGTTCCGGGCGTTCCCCAACTCCTACGGCACCCTCGGCTACGCGCTGCGCCTGCGGATCAAGCTGCGCGAGGTGCGGCCGTACGTGCGGCTCACCCACGTCAGGTTCACCGACGCCGACAAGTGCATGCTGGCCATGCAGGAGATCTGCGACAGCATGGAGCACGACGGGGAGCCGGTCGACTTCGTCGACGGGGTGTTCTTCGGCCCGCAGGAGCTCTATCTCACGGTCGGCCGGTTCGCCGAGCGCGCCCCTTATGTCTCTGATTACACCGGAATGCGCATTTATTACCAGTCGATTCGGCAGCGCGGCCGCGACTGGCTGACGGTGCGCGACTATCTGTGGCGCTGGGACACCGACTGGTTCTGGTGCTCGCGCGCGTTCGGCGTGCAGCAGCCGGTGGTCCGCACCTTCATGCCGCGCCGCTGGATGCGCTCCGACGTCTACCGCAGGCTCGTCGCCCTCGACCGCAAGTACGGCGTCACCGCCCGCATCGACCGCTGGCGCGACCGGCCGGTGCAGGAGTCCGTCATCCAGGACGTCGAGGTGCCGGTCGAGCGGGGCGCGGAGTTCCTGGAGTTCTTCGACGGCCGGGTCGGCATGACGCCCGTCTGGATGTGCCCGCTGCGGGCGAGCTCCGACTGGCCCCTCTATCCGCTGGAGCCGGGCAAGCTGTACGTGAACTTCGGCTTCTGGGGGATGGTGCCGCTGCCGCGGGGGCGGTTCGACGGCTACCACAACCGGCTCATCGAGAACGCGGTGCACGAGCTCGATGGGCACAAGTCGCTCTACTCGACGTCCTTCTACGACCGGGACGAGTTCTGGCGGCTCTACAACGGGGATGCCTACTGGCTGGTCAAGCGGGAATACGACCCGAGCGGGCGCCTGCTTGATCTGTACGACAAGTGCGTGCGGGGAAGGTGATGTGATGGCTCTCGCTTCCGTCTTCGAAAAGATCGTCGGCCCGGAGGCCGGCGTCGCGTTCATGGCCTACGACGGCAGCAAGGCCGGGCCCGACGGCGCCGAGGTCGCCATCGAGGTCAAGTCGCCGATCGCGGTCGCCTACATGGCGCAGGCGCCGGGCGAGCTGGGGCTGGCCCGGGCGTACGTGTCCGGCCACCTCGACGTGCACGGTGATCTCTACACCCTGCTCGACCGGATGTGGAACATCACCACCAACGACCTGACCACGGCCGAGAAGATCGCGGCCGTGCGCTCGCTGGGGCTCAAGCCGCTGCTCATGCGCGTTCCCCTGCCGCCGCAGGAGGTGCGCACCAGCACGCTGGCCAGGCTGGGCTCGCGGCACGCCAAGCAGCGCGACGCCGAGGCGATCCACCATCACTACGACGTGTCCAACCGGTTCTACGAGTGGGTGCTCGGCCCGTCCATGGCCTACACCTGCGCCACCTACCCCACCGAGGACGCCACGCTGGAGGAGGCGCAGTTCGCCAAGTTCGACCTGGTGGCCCGCAAGCTCGGGCTCAAGGAGGGCATGCGGCTGCTGGACGTCGGCTGCGGCTGGGGCGGCATGGTCATCCACGCGGCCCGCCACTACGGCGTCAGGGCGCTCGGGGTGACGCTCAGCCGCCAGCAGGCCGAGTACGCCCAGAAGGCCATCGCCGAGGCCGGGCTGCAGGACCTCGCCGAGGTCCGCCACCTGGACTACCGCGACGTCCCCGAGACCGGCTTCGACGCCGTCAGCTCGATCGGCCTGACCGAGCACATCGGCAAGGACAACCTGCCCGCCTACTTCGGCTTCCTGCACGGCAGGCTCAAGCCGGGCGGCCGCCTGCTCAACCACTGCATCACCCGGCCCACCGGCAAGGAGAAGACGTTCAACAAGGGCGGCTTCATCAACCGCTACGTCTTCCCCGACGGCGAGCTGGAGTCGGTCGGCCACCTCGTCCGGCAGATGGAGGACACCGGCTTCGAGATCCACCACGAGGAGAACCTGCGCCACCACTACGCCAGGACCCTGAGCCACTGGTGCGCCAACCTGGACGCCAACTGGGCGGACGCGGTGCGGGAGGTGGGCATGGGCACCGCCCGGGTCTGGGCCCTCTACATGGCGGGCTGCGTCGTCGGGTTCGAACGCAACAAGGTCCAGCTCCACCAGGTGCTCGGCGTCAAGCTGGACGACCAGGGACGCTCGGGCATGCCGCTGCGCCCGGCCCGCGACTGGCCCTGATCGGGTGCCCGCCGGGGCCGCCGGCGTGACGCCGGACGGCCCCGGACCGGACGCGGAGGAAGGTGCGACGGCTAGCGCAGCTCGCGCTTGAGGATCTTGCCGGTGGCCGTCATGGGCAGGGCGTCGCGGAACTCGATGATCCTGGGGTACTTGTACGCCGCCATGTTCTCCTTGGCCCAGGCGGTCAGCTCGGCCTCGGTGAGGCTCGCACCCGGATTGAGGATGACGTACGCCTTGACCTCCTCGCCGTGGGAGTCGTGCGGCACGCCCACCACCGCCGCGAGCGAGACCGCCTCGTGGGTCATGAGGACCTCCTCCACCTCGCGCGGGTAGACGTTGAACCCGCCGCGGATGATCAGGTCCTTGGCCCGGTCGATGATCGAGTAGTAGCCGTCGGCGTCGACGGTGGCGATGTCACCGGTGCGGAACCAGCCGTCGCGCATCACCTCGTCGGTGGCCTCGGGACGGCCGTAGTACCCCTTCATGACGTTGTGGCCGCGGATCGCGATCTCGCCGGGGCCCTCGCCCTCGACGGTCTTCCAGTCGTGGTCGACCAGCCTCATCTCCACGCCCCAGATCGGGGTGCCGATGGTGCCGGCCTTGGCCGGGCGGCCCGGCTGGTTGAAGCTGGCCACGGGGGAGGTCTCGGACAGGCCGTAGCCCTCCAGGATGCTGACGCCGAAGGTCTGCTCGAAGTCCTTGAGCACCTCGACGGGGGAGGCCGAACCGCCGGCCACCGCGATCTTCAGCGAGGTCGGCTTCTCCGCGCCCTCCGCGTGGATCTTGGTCAGCATGGCCCAGTACATGGTCGGCACGCCCGCGAAGAACGTCACCTCCTCGCGGCGCATCAGCTCCAGCGCCTCGCCCGGCTCGAAGCGCGGCATCAGCACGAGCTTGGCGCCCCGCATGAACCCGGTGTTCATGATCACGGTCTGCCCGAAGGAGTGGAACAGCGGCAGCACGCCCAGGTAGGTGTCGCCGCCCTCGGTGCGCGGGAACATCTTGTCGTTGACCAGGACGTTCATCAGCATGTTCTGGTGGCTCAGCTCGGCGCCCTTGGGCCGGCCGGTGGTGCCCGAGGTGTAGAGGATCACGGCCGTGTCGTCCGCCGAGGTCGGCACGGTCTCGAACTCGCCCGACATCCCGCCCAGCGCCGCCCAGAACGACTCGCCGTACTCGGACTCGGTCGCCAGCGGCGTGGCCGGGAGCACGAAGAAGTGGTCGCACCCCTCGGCCGCCTCGAACCCGGCCCTGCCCCGCTCGCCCAGGGGCAGCTCGGGGGTCCCCTCGAAGCAGAACAGCGCCTTGGCGTCGCTGTCGTCGAGGTGGTAGGCGATCTCCCTGGACTGCAGCAGCACGTTCAGCGGCACCACGACCGCCCCGGCCTTGAGGATGCCGAAGTAGACGAACGGGAAGTACGGCAGGTTGGGACACGAGACCGCGACCTTGTCGCCCTTGCCGATGCCGCGCGAGACCAGCAGGTTGGCGACCTGGTTGGCCACTGTGTCGATCATGGAGTACGGCAGCCGCATGTCGCCGAAGACGACGGCCGTGTTCTCCGGGGTGTTCCTGGCGCTGTCTTCCAGGACGATCGACAGGTTGAGCATGACGCCTTCTCTCCTTGTTGAACCGTGGCGCCACATCTTCGCACCACGGACATACCAGCCAGTAGGGGCAGACTTCACCCGTTCCCTATCGTGATCCACTGACCGCGGCTCACGATAGGTAACCGAGGTCACGGATGCGTATGGACGCGCTGCCACTCCTGGAGTAAGCAAGTACCAAGTTACTTGCCCCTGGGAGTGGCCATGGAGTACGACTACGTGATCGTCGGAGCCGGCTCGGCTGGATGCGTGCTCGCGGGAAGGCTCTCGGCCGACCCCGGGGTGTCCGTGGCACTGGTGGAGGCCGGAGGCCGGGACGACAGACTTGAGATCCGCATGCCTCTCGGGTTCGCCAAGCTCTTCAAGACCCCGTACGACTGGGACTACACCACCGCCAAACAGAGCGAGATGGCCGGCCGCGAGCTCTACTGGCCGCGCGGGCGGGTCATCGGCGGGTCGTCCTCGCTCAACGCCCAGATGTGGGTGCGCGGCTGCGCCCTCGACTACGACCAGTGGAAGATCCCCGGATGGACGTACGAGGACGTGCTGCCGTACTTCCGCCGGGCCGAGCGCCGCGTCGGCAGCAACCACGGCGACGTCTACGGGTCCTCCGGCCCGCTGTACATCTCCGAGCTGCGCAGCCCCAACGTCACCACGGCCGCGTTCCTCAAGGCCTGCGAGGAGCTCGGGTTAGAGCGGCTGGACGAGCTCAACGGCCCCTCCAACGAGGGCTACAGCCCCACCCCCGTCACCCAGGACCGGGGCCGCCGCTGGAGCGCGGCCGACGCCTACCTGCGCCCCGCGATGAAACGGCCCAACCTCACCGTGATCACCGAGGCCCCGGTGGACCGGATCCTGATCGAGGACGGCCGGGCCGTCGGCATCGAGCACAGCGGCGGCGCCCAGATCAGGGCCAGGCGCGAGGTCATCCTGTCGGCGGGCGCCGTCGGCTCCCCGCACCTGCTCATGCGCTCCGGCGTCGGCGCCGGCGACGAACTGCGCGAGGCGGGCGTCCCGGTCGTGCGCGACCTCCCGGAGGTCGGCAAGAACCTCCAGGACCACCTGTCCACCGGCGCCTTCGTCGCCTGCACCAGGCCCGTCACGCTCACCCGGGCCGAATCCCCCGTCAACCTGCTGCGCTACCTGGTGTTCCGATCCGGCATGCTCACCTCGAACGTGGGCGAGGCGGTCGCCTTCATCAGGACCACCCCGGAGGAGCCCGCCCCCGACATCGAGCTGGTCTTCGCCCCGGTGCCGTTCAAGGACCACGGCCTCACCCCGCCCACCGGCCACGGGATGACCGTCGGCGTCGTGCTGCTGCAGCCCGAGAGCCGCGGCAGGATCGGGCTGAACGGCCGCGACGTGGTCATCGACCCCGCCTACCTGAGCGCCGGCGTCGACGTCCAGCGGCTGACGGCCGGGCTCAAGACGGCCAAGCAGGTGTTCGCCACCAGCGCGATGAAGCCGTACGCGGGCGGGCCGATGCCCCCGTACACCATGCCGGAGAGCGACGAGGAGATCGCCCAGTGGATCCGCGACCGCGGCGAGACCCTCTACCACCCCGTCGGCACCTGCCGGATGGGCGTGGACGAGGCGTCGGTCGTCGACCCCTCGCTGCGGGTGCGCGGCGTGGCGGGGCTGCGGGTGGCGGACGTCTCGATCATGCCGACGCTCAACCGCGGCCACACCCACGCCCCCGCGGTGATGATCGGTGAGAAGGCCGCCGACCTGATCGCCGAAGGCTGATCGCGGAAAGCCGATCAGCGACCGACCACCCCGGGCGCGGCCCGGGGTGTAGGTTGCCCAGCTATGGAGATCAGGACCGTCCACGCCAACGGGGTGGAGTTCTCGTACCTGACCGTAGGGGACGGGCCGCTGGCACTGTGCCTGCACGGCTTCCCCGACACGGCGCACACCTGGCGGCACCTGCTGCCCGCGCTCGCCGAGCGCGGGTACCGGGCCGTCGCGCCGTTCACCCGCGGCTACGCGCCGACGGAGATCCCCGCCGACGCCGCCTACGAGGGCGCCGCGCTCGCCGCCGACGCGCTCGCCCTGCACGAGGAGCTCGGCGGGGACGAGAGCGCGGTCCTGATCGGGCACGACTGGGGGGCGTTCCCCGTGTACGCGGTCGCCGACCGGTTCCGCGCGGCCGTGACCATGGCGGTCCCGCCGCCCGCCGCGCTGTTCACCGGGCTGATGGAGTACGACCAGCTCAAGCGGTCGTTCTACGTGTTCCTCTTCCAGACGCCGCTGGCCGAGGCCGCCGCGGCGAGCCCCGGGTTCCTCGACCGGCTCTGGCGCGACTGGTCGCCCGGCTACGACGCGGCCGACGACCTCGCCTTCGTGCGCCGGAGCATCGGCGAGCAGGCCAACCTGGCGGCGGCCATCGGCTACTACCGGGCCATGATGGGCACGACCCCGCCCTCGGGCCGCTACCCCGACCCCGGCACGGCGGCGTCGACGCCGATCCTCTACCTGCACGGCGAACGGGACGGCTGCCTGGCGCCCGAGATGGTCAAGGACGCCCTGCCTCACCTGCCCGCCGGGTCCCGCGCCGAGCTGGTGCCCGGCGCGGGCCACTTCCTCCACCTGGAGCGGCCGGACGTGGTCAACCGGCTCGTCCTCGACTGGCTCGCCGCCGCTCCCTGAGCCGCAGCACGGCCAGGACGGGGTGGCGGCCCGACAGGCTGACCTCCATCCGCTCCACGGTCTCGAACCCCGGCGGGTCGCCGTCGTACGACAGCGCGACGACCAGCCCTCCGGGGGCCAGCACCCGGCGGATCTCCCGCCAGAGCCGGTCCGGGTCCCCGGCGAGCAGGCCGGCGGGCGGCACCTGACGCCCCCACGGCGGGTTCACCAGCACCCGGTCGACGACGCCCCCGGCCACCGGCAGCCGCCCGGCGTCGGAGACGCCCCACCGGAACCGCGTGCCGCCGTGCGCGGTCCGCCCGGTCTCCGCGCGGCGGGCGTTGGCACGGGCGGCGGCGACGGCGGCCGGGTCGTGGTCCAGACCCAGCAGCCGGGCACCCGGCGCCGACGCGGCGGCCTCGATGAGCGTGGTGCCCGCGCCGCAGCACGGGTCCAGCACCGTGCCCGCCCCGCCGAGCCGGGCCAGCCCCGCCATGGCGGCGGCCAGCGGAGGGTGCAGGGTGCCCGGGATCGAGGCCGTCTTGTACGCCCTGCGGTGCAGGGGCCGGTCGGCGAGCCGTACCGCGATCACCGCCCGCTCGCCCTCGATCGTGACCCGCCACGCGGCGCACCCGCCGGGCGGCACCGCGCCGCCGGCCCGAGAGTGGTACGGCGCCCGCAGCCGCCGCGCCAGCTCCGTCCCGACGGCGTCCTCGATCTCGAACCGCGTGTAGGCGCGCCGCCCCACGAACGACGCCGACACCTCGATCCCCGCGGCCTCCGGCGGCCCGGCCGCCTCCGGAGGGCAGGTGATCGTCCGGGCGGCGGCGGCCAGGCGGCGCAGCGCCGCGCGGGCGGCCCCGACCCCGTCCACGACGGCCGCCACCAGCAGCACGTCGTCGGCCGTCCGCAGTCCCGTCAGCCCGGCCGGGGAACCGGCGGGCTCGAACCACACCTCGCGATGGCGCAGCGCGCGCACGCGACCCTGTCGTGAATTGCGAATCTCGGCGGCGACCAGGGGCTCGATGCCACGAACCGACCTGGCCACGGCGAGAGTGTGCGCGGAGGGGCGCGCCCAGCGGCCCTCCGCGGGTGGCGAACCTCGCACCCGCTCTTCTCCCACGTCGCGACCCGGGGCGGCGGCTTGCCGTCCCGCATCACCGGCGGTGGGGTCGTCCGCGACCCGCCGGCGGATCGCTAACGCAGGTAGAAGAAGGTCACGCGGGCACTGTAGCGATCATCGGCGGCGACCGCGACGGATTTTCCGGCGAAAGGTACGTACGGTGTACGTCGCACCCATTGACGTGGGGCTGCCCGGGCTCGAATGATGGCACCATGAGCGTCCTGGACTTCGACCTGTCGGACATCCGCTTCTGGGCCAAGCCCATGGCCGAGCGCCGGCAGGCCTTCGACCTGCTGCGCCGGCGTGAGACTCCGGCCTTCTTCGCGGAGCCGGAGATCTCCTTCGCCCCGAGGGGCCCCGGCTACCACGCCCTGGTGCGGCATGCCGACATCGTCGAAGCGAGCCGCACCCCGGACGTCTTCTGCTCCGGCGACGGCGGCGCGACGAACATCCCGGACATGCCCGCGGAGTTCACCGAGTACTTCGGCTCCATGATCAATATGGACGACCCGCGCCACGCCCGCCTGCGCCGCATCGTCTCCCGGGCCTTCACGCCCAAGATGATCAAGCAGTTCGAGGCGGACGTCGACCGCGCCGCCGAGAAGATCGTCGACGATCTCCTGGTGACCGGTCCCGGCTGCGACTTCGTCACCGAGGTGGCGGCCCGGCTGCCCTTGAAGATCATCTGCGACATGATGGGCATCCCGGAGCGGGATTACCAGTTCGTCTTCGAGCGCTCCAACATGATCCTCGGCGGCTTCGACCCCGAGTACGTCGGCACCGACGTCGAAGGCATCGCCGGCCGCCTGCTCACCGCCGGCATGGAGCTCCAGCAACTCGTCCAGGACCTCGCCGCCCAACGCACCGGCAACCCCACGGGCGACCTCACCTCCTCGCTGGTCAACGCCAACATCGACGGCGAGCGGCTGACCATGCAGGAGCTCGGGTCGTTCTTCATCCTGCTCGTCGTGGCCGGCAACGAGACCACCCGCAACGCCATCTCGTACGGGCTGCGCCTGCTCACCAAGAACCCCGACCAGCGCGCCCTCTGGCTCCAGGACTTCGACACGCACGCGCCCACCGCCGTCGAGGAGATCGTCCGCCTCGCCTCACCGGTCAACTTCATGCGCCGCAAGGTCACCCGCGACCACGTCATGAACGGCAACCAGTACCGCGCGGGCGAGAAGGTCGTGCTCTACTACTGGGCCGCCAACCGCGACCCCGAGGTGTTCGAGGACCCCGAGCGGTTCGACATCACCCGCCACCCCAACCCGCACGTCGGCTTCGGCGGGCCGGGGCCGCACTTCTGCCTCGGCGCCCACCTGGCGCGCCGCGAGATCACGGTGATGTTCCGCGAACTGCTGCGGCGCGTCCCCGGCATCGAGGGCCACCGCCCGGACCGGCTCTACTCCAGCTTCATCAACGGGACCAAGCACCTGGAGTGCGTGTGGTGACGCTCAGCCCTGGGTGATCGGGCGCAGCCGCTTGACGACCGTGTTGACGTCGGGCAGCAGCGCCTTGCCCTCGGCCGGCACCGAGACGAAGACGATCGCCGGCACCTCGCCGCCGGTGTTGAGCGCCGCGGCCACGATCGTGACCTTCTCGGTGGGCGAGGTGAGCTGGTAGGCGATGAGACTGCCCGTGCTCCCGCCCACCTTGAGCGGCTGCTGGGCGATCTTGCGCACCTTGTTGCCGTCCTGGTAGAAGCGCTTGCGCGCGTCCACCACGACCGCCTTGATCACCGGCTCCAGGTCGTCCGGCGAGCTGTACCTGCCCGCGAGCTTCGCGGGCAGCGGGCCGGTGAGCACCTGCGCCGCCACGTCGTCGCCGACCATGGCGTACTGGCGCGTCTCGTAGCCGTACGTCCCCTTGACCGTGGGCCGCTCGTCGAGCCGCCAGGTGCCGCCCAGCCGCGGCACCGAGATGCCCGCCCGCGCGTCCTGGAGCGTGCCGACCACCGGGGAGGCGTCGCCCTTGTACGCGGGCAGCCTGCCGATCGCGTTGGACGACTTGCGCGGCGTGGCGGGGGCCGACTGGGACGGGACGGCCTGCGCCTCGGCCCCGCTGTCCTTCGCGCCGGCCAGCGGGCCCGCGATGAACGCCCACAGCAGCGCGATCACCAGCGCGACGGCCGCCGAACTGGCCAGCGCGTAGATCCACAACGGCTTGCCGGGCTCGTCGAGCGACTCCGGCTCACCCATCGACTGGTAGTTGTCGCCGAAGACGGTGTTCCACAGCTCCTGCTGACGCTCCGGGGGAGGGGTGCGCGAACCGCTGATCTGGCCGGCCGTCACGAACGGGCGGTCGGGGTCGGACGGGTCGCGGCTGAGGTTCGAGCCGGGCCTTCCCTGCTCGCCCCCGGGCCCGCCATGTCCGCCGTGACCGCCATGACCTCCGGGTCCGCCGGCTCCGTACCCCCCAGGACCACCCGGCCCCTGCCCTCCGGGCCCCCCGGCTCCGGGCCCCCCGGCTCCGGGACCTCCGGCTCCGGGACCTCCGGCTCCGGGACCTCCGGCTCCGGGACCTCCGGCCCCGTGGCCACCGGCTCCGGGACCTCCGGCCCCGCCCGGGCCACCGGGACCCCCGTAACCACCCGGGCCGCCAGGTCCGCCCGGCCCGCCGGATCCATACGGCCCGCCGGCTCCCGGTCCGCCGGGGTTGACCGGCGCGTTCACGCCCGGGCCGGTGTGCGCCGCTTGCGCGCCCAGCCCGGGGTCGCCGTACCCGCCAGAACCGCCAGAACCGCCGTATCCGTCTTGACCGCTGTACCCGCCGGACCCGCCGTATCCGTCTTGACCGCCGTATCCGCCGGTCTCGCCGGACCCGCCGTATCTGCCGGTCTGGCCGTACCCGCCGGTCTCGCTGGACCCGCCGTATCCGCTGAGCCCGCTGTATCCGTCTGCGCCGCCGTACCCGTGGCCGTCGCCGCGGCCGTCCGAGCCGCCGCGCCCGCCGGGGCCGTCAAGGGCGGTCTGGCCGGCCGCGCCCGTCAGGTTCGCGCGTCCGTACATCATCGTGTGCTCGTCGGCCGCGGCCGACGAGCTGCGGGCGCGGCCCGTCTGGTCGTCGAGGCCGCCTGGCCCGTACGTGCCGAGGACGGCGGCGTCCGCGTCGGCGGCCACCGGGGCGGGCTGCAGGTCGGGCACCCGGTTCATGGTCATCGTCCCCTCCAGCGGGTCGCCGGAGCGGGACGGGTCGGCCGGGAGCGGCCATGGGGCGGGGGAGTTGAGGTTGGACCAGGCGCCGGAGGACGAGGCCGGCGGCTCTGACCAGGCGGGCACGGGGGCCTTGACCGGCGGCTCCGACCAGGCCGGCAGCGGGTCCTTGACGGGAGGTTCGGGCCATGACGGCTGCGCGTCCCGGTGCCGCGAGCCGGTGTCGCCTCCCTGGCGAGGCGCCTCGGGCCATGCGGCGGGGGAGGGCTCGGGCCACGAGGGGGCCTGTCCCTGCCGGGCGTCGGGCCCGGAGGCGGGCTGGGCGTCGGGCCACGAGGGGGCGGGCCGCGGCGCTTCGGGCCACGCGGTGGGGACGGCCGGCGGCTGCTCGGGCCAGGCGGTCCCGTCGCGGGGCGGCTCCTGCCACGGCGGCTTGGGCGCCTCGGGCCAGGAGGTGGGCACGTCCTCCCGTGGCACCTCGGGCCAGGAGGGTGGCCGGTGGGACGCTCCGGAATGCTCCGTTGCCATGAGTTCCGGCCCTCCCGAGTGCGTGTCCGGATTCGACGTACCGTGCATGATCTCATGGGATTTTCCAAGAGACCCAGCTGACTCCGCAGCGAAACGGGCGAAGCCGTGCGGATCGGTCGGCGGATCCTGCATCGGCAGGTCGGCCTCCGAGCGTTCCGGTCCAGCTGAGTGCACCACGGTGACGAGATTATTCTAATGGGACATATGAGGTCACAACGGATAGATCACCATCAGGTCTCGCGAGCCTGAAGGGTCCATTGTGCCCGTTCACCTCGATCGACCGCCCGCATTCAACCCAAGACGTACGCTAGGCTTGACCTATGCGTTCGGCGACCCTGCTTCTTAGTGGGCCGCGACGGTTCTGAGAGCTCGCCGTCGCGGCTGCCCCTCGTCATGTCACGGGGGGTTTTCTTATGGGTCCGAGTCAATCAGAAGGACGACCGCCGTGAGTGAGTACGATCCGCAGGCGCTGCAGGCCAAGTGGCAGCCGCGCTGGGAGGAGATGGATCCCTTCCGGGCGAGCGAGGACGCCGCCGACCCCCGTGAGCGGCGCTACCTCCTCGACATGTTCCCGTACCCTTCGGGCGACCTCCACATGGGTCACGGCGAGGTCTTCGCTCTCGCGGACGTCATCGCGCGCTACTGGTTCCAGCGCGGCTACAACGTCCTCCACCCGATCGGCTGGGACTCCTTCGGCCTGCCCGCGGAGAACGCCGCGATCAAGCACGACGCCCACCCCGCCGAGTGGACCTACCGCAACATCGAGACGCAGGCCACCTCGTTCCGGCGCTACGGCATCTCCTTCGACTGGTCGCGCCGCCTCCACACGAGCGACGCCGAGTACTTCCACTGGAACCAGTGGCTGTTCAACCGCTTCTTCGAGCGCGGCCTGGCCTACCGCAAGGGCGGCCTGGTCAACTGGTGCCCCAAGGACCAGACCGTGCTGGCCAACGAGCAGGTCGTGGCCGGCAAGTGCGAGCGGTGCGGCGCCGACGTCATCAGGCGCGAGCTGACGCAGTGGTACTTCAAGATCACTGACTACGCGCAGCGCCTGCTGGACGACATGGACCAGCTGGAGGGCGGCTGGCCCGAGCGCGTGATGACCATGCAGCGCAACTGGATCGGCCGGTCCGAGGGCGCCGACGTGCTCTTCGAGATCGAAGGCCGCGACGAGCCGGTGCACGTCTTCACCACCCGCCCCGACACCCTGTTCGGCGCCACGTTCTTCGTGGTCGCCGTCGACGCGGCGCTGGCCGACGAGATCGTCACCGACGAGCACCGCCCCGCCTTCGAGGCCTACCGCGCCGAGGTCGCCAAGCTGAGCGACATCGAGCGGCTGTCCACCGAGAAGGAGAAGACCGGCGTCTTCCTGGGCCGCTACGCGATCAACCCGGTCAACGGCGAACGCATCCCCGTCTGGGCCGCCGACTACGTGCTGTCCGACTACGGCCACGGCGCCATCATGGCGGTGCCCGCCCACGACCAGCGTGACCTCGACTTCGCGCGGAAGTTCGGCCTGCCGGTGCGGGTGGTGGTCCACACCGGGATGGCCGACCCCGGCGAGACCGGCGTCGCCACCTCCGGCGACGGCGAGATGGTCAACTCCGGCCCGCTCGACGGGCTGCGCAAGGCCGAGGCCATCGCCAAGATCATCGAAGTCCTGGAGGTCGAGCGGAAGGGCCGCGGCGCGGTCAACTTCCGGCTGCGCGACTGGCTGCTGTCGCGCCAGCGCTACTGGGGCACGCCGATCCCGATCATCCACTGCCCCGACTGCGGCGAGGTGCCCGTCCCCGACGACCAGCTCCCGGTCACCCTGCCCGACCTGCGCGGCGAGGCGCTGGCGCCCAAGGGCGTCAGCCCGCTGGCCAGCGCCACCGACTGGGTCAACGTCGAGTGCCCCAAATGCGCCGGCCCGGCCCGCCGCGACACCGACACGATGGACACCTTCGTCGACTCGTCCTGGTACTTCCTGCGTTACTGCTCGCCCGGCCACACCGACGGCCCGTTCGACGTCGAGCAGGTGCGCAAGTGGGGGCCGATCGACCAGTACGTCGGCGGGGTCGAGCACGCCGTGCTCCACCTGCTCTACTCGCGGTTCTTCACCAAGGTCCTGTACGACATGGGCATGGTCGGCTTCACCGAGCCGTTCCTGCGCCTGCTCAACCAGGGCCAGGTCATCAACGGCGGCAAGGCGATGTCCAAGTCGCTGGGCAACGGCGTCGACCTGGGCAGGCAGATCGACGACTTCGGCGTCGACGCGGTGCGCCTGACCATGGTCTTCGCCGGCCCGCCCGAGGACGACATCGACTGGGCCGACGTCTCGCCCGCGGCGTCGCAGAAGTTCCTGGCCCGCGCGCTGCGCGTGATGAGCGAGGTGGCCAGCGAGCCGGGCGTCTCCTTCGACGGCGGCGACGTCGAGCTGCGCAAGGTCACCCACCACACCATCGACGAGGTCACCAAGCTGATCGAGTCCCAGCGGTTCAACGTGGCGGTGGCCCGGCTGATGGAGCTGACCAGCGCCGCCAGGAAGGCGATCGACTCCGGGCCCGGCGCGGCCGACCCGGCGGTCCGCGAGGCGGCCGAGGCGCTGGCCGTCATGCTGTCGCTGGTGGCCCCCTACACCGCCGAGGAGGGCTGGGAGCGGCTCGGTCATGTGGGCGGCACCGTCGCCAAGGCCGGCTGGCCCGCCGCCGACCCGGCGCTGCTCGTGCGCGACCTGGTGACCTGCGTGGTCCAGGTGGCGGGCAAGGTGCGCGACCGGCTGGAGGTCTCTCCGGAGATCGGCGAGGACGAGCTCCAGGCCCTGGCGCTGGCCTCGGAGAAGGTCCGGGCCCATCTGCAGGGCGAGCCCCGGCGGGTGATCGTGCGCGCGCCGAAGCTGGTCAACATCGTTCCCTGACGCCTCCGCGAAGGCCGCCGTCCCGCTGCTCAGGGGCGGCGGCCTTCGTCGTACCGCCCTTGAGCAGGGCCGATACGCGAACCGGTATCAATGGCTTGCCGATATCGCTATTGGACACCGCCGGATCGGATCTGTTTGGCTCCTCCCCACTGTCAGGTGAGGAAGAAGGGCGAACGGCTCTGATGACACGTCGGGGGACGATGATCGTACGGCTCGCGGCCGCGGGGGCGGCGGCGGGCGTGCTGGTGGCCGGGATCACGGTGCCGGCCGTGGGCGGGGCGGGTCTGGGGTTGAAGTCGGCGGCGGCGATGGCCGACCTGCGGCCGATCGAGCTGCCCGAACCGCCGCTGCCCGAGGTCTCCGTGATGCTGGACGCGCGGGGCAAGGAGATCGCGCGCTTCTACGACGAGTACCGCGAGGTCGTCGGCCTCGACCAGGTGTCCGACGTCATGAAGAAGGCGATCATCGCGATCGAGGACTTCCGCTTCTACCAGCACGGCGGGATAGACCTCGAAGGCACGGCCCGGGCGCTGGCCAAGAACCTGCAGTCGGGCGAGGTCAGCCAGGGCGGGTCGAGCATCACCCAGCAGTACGTCAAGCAGGTGCTGGTCAACTCCGCCGACACCGAGGCGGAGCGGGAGGCCGCCCTGGAGACCAGCTACGCGCGCAAGCTGCGCGAGCTGCGGTACGCCCTGGGCGTCGAGAAGAAGTACACCAAGGACCAGATCCTGGAGAAGTACCTCAACATCGCGTACTTCGGGGCAGGCGTCTACGGGGTGGAGGCGGCGGCCAAGCGGTTCTTCGGCGTCCGGGCGAGCCGGCTCACGCTGCCGCAGGCCGCCGCCCTGGCCGGCGCCGTGCAGAACCCGAACGCCACGGACCCGAACCGCGGCCGCGAGCACCGCGCCCGGCTGCTGAAGCGCCGTGACGTCGTGCTGAACCGGATGGCCGAGCTGGGAGTGATCACCTCGGCGCAGGCGGCCGCGGCGAAGGCCACCAAGCTGGGGTACAAAGGCACGAAGCTTCCGGGCGGCTGCGAAGTCAGCAAATATCCGTACTTCTGTGTTTATGTCCGCCAGGAGATCGCCAACGACCCCGCCTTCGGCAAGACCGCCGACGCGCGCCTGCGCGCGCTCAACGGCGGCGGACTCACGATCAGGACCACCCTCGACCCCTCGATGCAGGCCGCGGCCGACCGGGCCGTCAAGAAGCACGTGCGCGCCTCGGACGCCCCCGTCGCCGCCCAGGCCCTCGTCGAACCGGGCACCGGAGCGATCAAGGCGATGGCGGCGAGCAAGCCGTACGGGCGGAGCAGGGCCAGGCACGAGATCTCGTACAACGTCGTCGCGGACGCCCGGCACGGCGGCGGCACCGGCTTCCAGGCGGGGTCCACGTTCAAGACCTTCACCCTGATCACCGCCCTGAAGCAGGGCATGAAGACCGACGACGGGCTGACCGCGGGCGCGGGCTACCGGGCACCCGGCTACACGGCGTTCAAGAACTGCGCGGGGGAGAGCGTCGGCGACCCGCGGCACACGGTCACCAACGACGAGGGCTCGCCGGGGTGGAAGACGCTGCGCACCGGCACCTGGGGCTCGGTCAACACCTTCTTCATGGAGCTGGAGCAGCGGGTCGGGCTGTGTGAGACGGTCGAGACGGCCACGTCGCTGGGCATCCGCCGCGCCGACGGCCGGGCGCTGCGGGAGTACGAGACGTTCACGCTCGGCATCAACGAGATGGACCCGGTGACGGTGGCCGCCGCGTACGCGGGGATCGCGGCGCGGGGCCGTTACTGCGCGCCGATGGCGATCACCCGGATCACCGGCCGCGACGGCGAGGCCACCGCCTACCGGCCGGACTGCCGTAAGGCGCTGGAGCCCGCCATCGCGGACGCGACCGCCGACGTGCTGTCCGGCGTGTTCACCGACGGCACGATGCGCGGCGTCGGCGGCATCGGCCGCGACGCGGCGGGCAAGACCGGCACCACCGACGGCTACGCCGCCGCCTGGTTCGCCGGCTTCACCCCGGACCTGGCGGCGGCGGTGAGCATCGGGGACCCGCGCGGCTCCCAGGGGCACAAGCTGACCGGGGTGACGATCGGCGGACGCTACTACGGCGCGGTCGACGGGGCGGCGCTGCCCGGCCCGATCTGGAAGGACACGATGATCGGCGCGCTGAAGGGCGTGGG
>NZ_JAPNNL010000156.1 GCF_027620315.1 Nonomuraea corallina
GGGCACGATCCGCGCCCTGGCCGTGCTGGCCGTCCGCCGCTGCGCGCCCTGACCGGCCCGCGTCAGGCGGGAGAGGCGACCCGGCGGCCCCGGCACTCGGGGACGATCAGCGGGGTGCCCGAGAGCGGGTCCTGGATGATCTCGCAGCGCAGCTCGAAGACCCGCTCGACCAGCTCGGGGGTGACGATCTCGGCCGGTCGGCCCTCGGCCAGGACGCTGCCGTCGCGCATGACGATCAGGTGGGTGGCGTAGCGGCAGGCCTGGTTCAGGTCGTGCAGCACGGCCACCATGGTCCGGCCCGCCTCGTGCAGGTCGGCGCAGAGGTCCAGCACCTCGATCTGGTGGGAGATGTCGAGGAACGTGGTCGGCTCGTCCAGCAGCAGGATGGGGGTCTCCTGGGCCAGCGCCATGGCCAGCCACACCCGCTGCCGCTGGCCGCCCGACAGCTCGTCCACGATCCGGTCGGCCAGGCCCGCCACGTCCGTGGCGCGCATCGCCTCGGTGACGGCCGCCTCGTCGGCCTTCGACCACTGCCGCATCAGCCGCTGGTGCGGGTAGCGGCCGCGCGCCACCAGGTCGGCCACGGTGATGCCGTCGGGCACGATCGAGCTCTGCGGCAGCAGGCCGAGCCGGCGCGCCACCTCCTTCGACGGCAGCGCGGTGATCACGCCGCCGTCCAGATGCACCGCGCCCTTCTTCGGCTTGAGCATCCTGGCAAGCGCCCGCAGCAGGGTGGACTTGCCGCACGCGTTCGGGCCGATGATCACGGTGAAGGACCGGTCGGGGATGGACACGGACAGCTCACTGGCCACGATCCGCTGATCGTAGGCGAGGGTGAGGTCGGTTCCTGACAGGCGGGCGGTCATCAGTAACGGTCCTTTCGCAGCAGGAAGGCCAGGTACGCGCCGCCGATCGCGGCCGTGACCACGCCCACGGGCAGCTGGACGGGTGCCAGCAGACGCTGGGCGACGAGGTCGGAGGCGGTCAGCAGCACGGCGCCCATGAGCGCCGAGGAGGCGAGGGTGACGCCGGGGGAGCGGGTCAGCCGGCGGGCGAGCTGGGGCGAGGCCAGCGCGACGAACGCGACCGGCCCGGCGGCGGCGGTCGCCACCCCGCACAGCAGCACGCCCGCCACGATCGCGGCGGCGCGCACCGCCTCGACCCTGATGCCCATGGCCTTGGCGGCGTCGTCGCCCATCTCGATCATGCGCAGCGGCCTGGCCACGTACGCGCAGAGCGGCAGCAGCAGCGCCAGCGCGAGGGCGACAGGGACGGCGTGGTCCCAGCCGCGCCCGCTCAGGCTGCCGGTCAGCCAGGCGGCGGCGGTGGCCGCGTCGTAGATGTTGGCCCGGGTCAGCAGGTAGGAGTTGGCGGCCAGCAGCAGGGCGTTGGCCCCGATGCCGACCAGGACGAGCCGGTAGCCCTGCACGCCGCGCCGGAACGACAGCCCGTAGACCAGCACGGCGGTGATCACGCACCCGGCCAGAGCGCCTCCGGCGATGGTCGCGGCCGAGCCGCCGGCGATCACGGTCAGGATGCCGCCGGTCGAGGCGCCGGCGGTGAAGCCGATGAAGTCGGGGCTGCCGAGCGGGTTCCTGGTCAGGCTCTGGAAGATGGCGCCGCTCAGCCCGAACGCCGCCCCTACCAGGAGCCCGGTGACGACCCGGGGGGCGCGCAGCTTGTTCACGATCAGCTCGGCGACGGGCGTGCCGTCGCCGGTCAGCGCGGCCAGGATGTCCGGCACCGGCACGGTGAACTCGCCCGTCGAGATCGCCGCCACCGCCACCGCGCACGCGATCAGCAGCAGCAGGAGGGTGACGGCGAACGAGCGCGGCGCCAGCCGGATCGACCAGGGGCCCAGGCGGACGTTCATAGGGCGGCCAGCCTTCTGCGCCGGGCCATCAGGATGAAGATCGGCGCGCCGATGGCCGCGCACATGATGCCGACCTGGACCTCGCCCGGCCGGGCGATGAGGCGGCCCACGATGTCGGCGCCGAGCAGCAGCACCGGCGCCACCAGCGCCGAGTACGGCAGCACCCACCGCATGTCGTGGCCCACGACCGCGCGCACCGCATGCGGCACCGCCAGCCCGATGAACCACAGCGGCCCGGCCGCCGCCGTCGCCGCCCCGCACAGCAGCGTCACCGCCACGGCCGTCTGCGCCCGGGTGCGGCCGACGGCCACACCCAGCGCGCGCCCGGCGTCGTCGCCCAGCGAGAGCATGTTGAGCGGTCTGCCCAGGAACAGGCCGAGCACCAGCCCGGCCGCCAGGAACGGGGCCAGCCGCAGCGCGGTGTCGGCCGTCTGCCCCGCCAGCGAGCCGGTCAGCCAGAACCGCATCCGGTCATAGGTCTGGGAGTCGAGGCGCAGGATGGCCGAGGAGACGGCGTGGAACACCATGCCCACCGCGATGCCCGCCAGCGCGAGCCGTACCGGGCCGCCTCCGGTGCGTCCCGACGCGCCGAGCGAGTACACGACGACCGAGGCCCCCGCCGCGCCGGCGAACGCGAACCACACGTACACGGCCGGGTCGGTGAGCCCGAACAGCCCGAGCGCGAGGGTGACGCCCAGCGCGGCGCCCTCGTTGATGCCGAGGATGCCGGGGTCGGCCAGCGGGTTGCGGGTCAGGCTCTGCATGAGCGCGCCGGCCAGGCCGAGCGCCGCGCCGACGCCGATGCCGAGCAGCGTGCGCGGCACCCGGAGCTCCCTGATCACGGTGTGGTCGCTGGAGCCGTCGGGGGCGAGGAACGCGTCCAGGGCCGCCGTCAGCGGCATCGCCCGCGCGCCGAACGCCACGCTGGCCAGCCCCACGAGCAGCAGCAGCCCGAGCGCGACCAGCAGGCCCGCGGCGAGCGCGGCCTGTTTACCGCGCCGGGGCGGTCCGCTCGTCCCGCGTGCGGGCGCCGTGTGCGCGTCCCCGGCGGTCGGCCCGGCGGTCGGCCCGGCGGTCGGCCCGGCGGTCGGCCCGGCAGCGGGCCCCGTGTGCTCAGCCGGGCGCACCCGACCCCCTCTCCTTACGGTCTTGCTTAGGCAAGGCTAATCTAAAGCCTTGCCACATAGGCAAGCCTAACCTTAGGGAGTGATCATGTCGGGATCGGTCATGCTTCGGCGGAGGTTCCTCGCCGCGACGGCGGGCCTGGCCGCCGCCGTCACCCTCGCCGCCTGCGGCGGCGGGGGCGGCGGGGGCACGGACTCCTCCGCCGAACCCGCCGGATCGCCGGCGCCGGCCGCCCGGCCGTGGTCGTTCACCGACGACCGCGGCAAGAAGATCGAGCTCGACAAGACCCCCACCAGGATCGTCGCCCAGGTCGGCGCCGCCGCCGCGCTGTGGGACTTCGGCGTGCGCCCGATCGGCGTCTTCGGCCCGCACAAGCTCCAGGACGGCAGCAAGGACCCGCAGGTCGGCAACGTCGACATCACCAAGGTCACCGGCCTGGGCAACGTGTGGGACGAGTTCAACGTCGAGCAGTACATCAGCCTGCAGCCCGAGCTGCTCGTCAGCAGCATGTACGAGAACGGCACCCTCTGGTACGTCCCGGAGAAGTCCAAGGACACCATCGAGCAGGTCGCCCCCACCGCCGGCGTCATGCTCACCGGCAAGACCGCCACCGAGGTGATCGGCAAGTACGAGGAGCTGGCCACCTCGCTCGGCGCCGACCTGGCGGGCGTGCCCGAGGCCAAGGCCCGCATGGAGGCCGCCACCAAGGAGCTGGCCGGGTTCAAGGACCTCAAGATCCTCATGATGTCGGGCGGCGCCGACCAGATGTGGGTGGTCAACCCGCCCGAGTACGCCGACCTGCGCCACCTGGTCGACAACGGCCTCGACATCGTCGTGCCGGAGAAGGTGGACGAGGGCGGCTTCTTCCAGACCCTCAGCTGGGAGAACGCCGACACCTACGACGCCGACGTGATCCTGTACGACACCCGCACGCAGGCGCTCAAGCCCGAGGAGATGATGAAGAAGCCGACCTTCGCCGAGCTCCCCGCGGTCAAGGCCGGCCAGCTCTACCCGTGGCGGGCCGAGGCGCCCTTCAGCTACCAGGGCTACGCCGACTTCCTGGAGGAGCTCGTGGCCAACCTGAAGAAGGCTAGTAAGCTCCCCTGACCTCGACGATCTCGGCGAGGGGGAACTCCAGGTAGTCGCCCGCCTCCTCGCACCACGCGTCGAGCGCGCCGCCGCGCAGCTCGCCGTGGCTGATGGTGGCGGTCAGGCCGTCCGTCAGCGTGATGCCCGCGCGCACGCCACGGTCGACCACGAAGCCCAGCAGCGACTGCTGGGCGGTCGGCAGGCGGGTGGCCATCCGGCCGATCACCGCCCAGGTGCGGCCGTTGCGCTCGCCCGCCTGGCGGCTCTCGGCGATCAGGCGTCGCGCGTGCTCGTGCGGGTCGGGCGCCGGCTCGGCGATCAGCGGCCCGTCGGGCGGCTCAACGTCGGACAGCTCGGCCACCTGCCCGCCCGGCAGCAGGATCAGCCTGCCGTGGCGGGGCTCCTCGGCGCGGGTGCGGCGGATGGCGATCTCGCCGGTGTCGGCGACCGGCACGGGCGCGTACCCCGCCTCGCGCAGCACGGCGAGCGTGCGCCCGGCGTCGGCGGAGGCGATCAGCACGGTCGGCGCGAGCAGCCGCAGCCCGAGCCGCGACAGCCGCCGGTGGGCGGCGATCTCGGCCAGCAGCGCGGGGTCGGAGGCCTGCACGACGCAGCCGACCGTGGTCACCGTCACCTCGCCGTGCCGGCGGGCCACGTCGCGCACGAGGTACTCCAGCGGCTGCGGCACCGCGCCCACCCCGGCCAGCTCCTCCAGCAGCTCGTCGGCGTCGTGGCCGCGGTCGAGCGCGCGGCGCACGCTCTCGGTGGTGAACCGCCACACCGAGGCCGCGCCCCGCGACTCGCGCTCGGCGACCCGGTCGAGCAGCTCGGCCAGCTCCGCCGAGGGCGGCCCGGTCACCACCGCGGTCAGGTCGGGCCCGAACAGGGCGCTCCTGCGCACGCTGGCGAGCGCCCGGACGGACGCCTCCACCAGCGCGGGATCGCGCTCGACCAGCGGGGCCGCGTCGTCGCTCTCGCCGCCCGCCTTGGCCGCCAGCGCGGCCAGCGCCCGGCCGAGGTCGGTGAGCGCGTCGTTGACCACGAGGCCGAGCAGCCGCGACTCGTCGATCACCGCGGACGCGCACCGGTCGAGCAGGTCGCGGTCGAGCAGCGGCGCGTGCCAGTGGACGTTGGCCACCAGGCTGTCGAGGCCGGCGAAGGCCGTGGCGGACGGCAGCCGCAGCAGCGCGGGCAGCACGGCGTGGCGGATGCGGGCCATCGCCGCGCCGCTCTGGTCGTCGCCCAGGACCGTGCCGTAGCGGCCGTCGACCTTGCGCAGGGACGAGCGCTCCATGCGCCACCACGCCGACAGCAGCACCCGCAGCCGCGCGGCGCCCTCGTCCAGCCGCCAGCGGTCGAACCGCTCGGTCGGCACCAGGCCGCCGGACTCCTCGTCCCAGGCCAGCAGCCGCGCCACCGCGCAGACTTCCAGCAGCAGCCGGGTCTCGTCCTCGTCGCAGCCGGTCTCCTTGGCGATCCTGCGCACCTCGCGCACGCCCACGCCGCCGGTCTTGAGCAGCGGCAGCGGCGTCTTGGACGTGTTGTCGAGCAGGGCCGCGCAGCGCTCCACCACGTGCGGCGCGGCCAGCGTCATCAGATGGTCGACCTCTTCGGGGTCGACCGGGATCGTGGCGACCTCGGGGGCGCGCGGCGTGAACGGCGGGTGGTAACCGGGGCCGCGCCGCGACAGCGCCACCTCGCGCGGCATCTCGGCGACGTTCCAGCTGGGCCGGTAGAGCAGGCCGTGATCGGCCGCCCACCGCTCGGGCGTGCCGGGGGTGACGAACAGGGCGCCGTCGACCTCGCGTACGGGGCCGTGCCAGGCGAACGTGTCGAGCAGTTCGATGGTGCCGTCCGGGGCGTGGCGCAGCAGCGCCGCCAGGTGGTCGCCGTCGGACAGCGCCTCGCCGACCCGCAGGATCATGCGGCGTTTGCTGGCGTGGGGCGGCAGGCCCAGACTGCGGGCCAGGGCGCGCAGCGTGTCGCCGCTGATCGTCCAGGAGTTGAGGTAGTGGTCGAGCGGCTCGCCCAGGCCGAGTGGCGCGCTCCAGTAGCGGGCCAGGGCCTCGGCCAGGTGGATCTCACCGTCGGGCGTCGGGCAGGCGAGCGCGTGGTCGTAGAGGTGGTCGAGCCACCGGTCGACCTCGGCGCGCGGCGCGGCGAGGAAGCCGGCCAGCCGCTCGGCGGTCGGCCGGTTGAGGACCAGGCAGGCTTCGGCGAGCTGCAGGCAGGGGAGCGGGAGGGCGCGCAGCGCCGCCATCACCGCGAAGCCGTTGCTCAGCCGCTGGGCCAGCGTGTCGAGCCGGCGCGGCCAGGGGGCGGCGAGGGCGTCAGGCCGGTGCGTCAGGACGCGGGCGAGCCTGTCTTCGTCGAGGGTCCGTAGCCAGCCGAGCAGGTGATCGTCCATCGGTCAGCACTCTCATGGGGTCGCGCGTGGAACTCACCGTGAGCCATGACCATCCACGGTAGTGCAGATCACTCTCGGTCAGGAGAGGACCGCCCACACGATCTTCCCGTGGGGCGAGAGCGCGGACCAGCCCCAGCGAAGGCTCAGTGAGTCGACGATGTGGAGACCCAGGCCGCCGGTATCCAGGGGGCCAGAGTATCTCAGGGCGGGCACCGAGGCCCCGGGATCGGCGAACGCGCTGGTCACGAGGTTGCCGCGGCGGACGAGCGACATGTGCACGGGACCGCGCCGGCACGGGTCGTCGGCGCGCACGCCGTGCCGCAGGGCGTTGGTGGCCAGCTCGGAGACCACCAGTTCCATGTTCTCCGCCAGCTCGGCCAGGCCCCACGCGGCCAGCACGCCGGTGGTGTAGCTGCGCGCGCAGTGGATGGACGAGGCGGTGGCGGGGAGCACGAACGTGGCGCTCGCGGAGGGGCCGGGTTCGAGGAGATCGCGCGCCGCCTCCGGCCACCAGCCGACGGGGGGCCACCAGTCGAACGTGGTCCACTGGCCGACTGCGGTGGTGGATTGCACGGTGATCATTGTGCGGCAAGCTCTCGTGCACTTGCAAGAGCGAATGCACGTGCAGACACCCCGTGCAAGCGCTACCGTTCCCTCCAAAGGGTCAATCAGTCGGAAAGGGGATCTTGTCCGCGGCCCATGATCTTTCGGCCGTGAAGTGACAGACTGTGTGACAAGGAAACGACCAAGGAGCACCACGTGTCCATTGATCCGCCCGGTTCAGCTTCGACCGTTCGGCGCATCATGCTCGGTGCGAGCCTGCGGCGCCTGCGCGAGAAGTGCGGGCTCACGCGTGACCAGGCCGGATTCCACATCCGGGCCTCCGAGTCCAAGATCAGCAGAATGGAACTCGGGCGCGTCGGCTTCAAGACACGTGATGTGGAGGACCTGCTCACGCTGTACGGCGTCGTCGACAACGCCGAACGCCGTGCCCTTCTGGAGATGGTCCGAGAGGCCAACACCCCCGGCTGGTGGCAGAACTACTCGCAGGAGCTGCCCACCTGGTTCACCACCTACGTGGGGCTGGAGGAGGCCACGAGCATGATCCGCACCTATGAGGTGCAGTTCGTGCCGGGCCTGCTGCAGACGGCCGCATACGCGCGATCGGTGATCCAGCTCGGCAACCCCGACATGTCCGCCGAACGGATAGAACGCCGCGTGCATCTGCGCATGCAGCGTCAGGAGCGCTTCACCAAGAACGACGGCCCGCGGCTGTGGGCGGTCATCGACGAGGCGACGCTCAAGCGGACCATCGGCGGGCGGAAGGTCATGGCCGAGCAACTCCGTCATCTGCTGGAAGTCGCCGCCCTGCCGAACATCACCCTTCAGGTGATGCCCTTCAGATTCGGCATGCACGCTGCCGAAGGGGGCGCGTTCAGCATCCTGCGGTTTCCCGAGTCCGACCTGTCGGACGTCGTCTACGTCGAACAGCTCTGGGGTGCCCTGTACCTGGACAAGCGCGAGGACATCGACCCGTACCTCACGGCCATGGAGCAGCTGTGCGTGGAGAGCACCACGCCGGGGGGCACCGTCGAGCTCATCGGCGGCCTTCTCAGAAAGATGTAGATGAATCAGACCTATAACGGCATGCCTGCCGGCGACCTGTCCGGTGTGGCGTGGCGCAAGAGCCGCTACAGCAACTCGCAGGGCAACTGCGTGGAACTCGCGAAGCTCCCCGACGGCGGGGTGGCGGTGCGCAACTCCCGCTTCCCCGACGGCCCCGCGCTGATCTACACCCGCGACGAGATCCGGGCGCTGGTGCTCGGGGTGAAGGACGGAGAATTCGACGGCCTGCTCGTGTAACACGCTGTTAACCTCCGGCGGCCCTGCTTAACCGGGGCGCGCCGGAGGCGTAACGGGCGAGCCGACTCACCGGGGGACGATCGGATCATGCTCGACCAGATGACGCTGTACCCGATCGCCGATGACGTGCTGTTCGCACCCGGCGGCAAGGTCGTGGTCCGCACCTACGGTGTGGCGCCCGCGACCTCCACAGGCTCGGTGTCGTACCGGACCTGGGTGACGGGCCTGAGGGATCAGCCGCGCTACTGGCACTGGGGGCACTTCGAGGACGCCGCCCAGGGCCACCGCAGCGTGCTGGAGTGGCTGACCGGCCGCGGGCCGCAGCCCGCGCAGGCCCTGTCCTGAGCCGCCCTGTCCTGAGCCGCCCCGGCGGCCCGCCGCTCAGGAGCCGGTGACGGGGGCGTTCCACGTCCTGATCACCGGTTCGCCGTGCTCGAACGCCAGCCGCGAGTAGGTGCCGGTGTCGAGCCCGAACAGCCGCCCGTCCGCCGGCGGCAGGCGCAGCCAGCGGGCGGTGAGCACGCGCAGCAGGTGACCGTGCGCGACCAGCGCCACCCGCCCTTCCACCCGCACGCACCGCTCGATCACCCGGTCGGCGCGGGCGCCCACCTCCGCCGCGCTCTCCCCGGGCGTGCCGCCCGGCATCACGCCGTCGCGCCACAGGTACCAGCCCGGCCGGTCCTTCCTGATGTCGGGGGTGGTCACGCCCTCGTAGCCGCCGTAGTCCCACTCCCACAGATCGGGGTCCACCTCGTACGCGGCCAGCCCGGCCAGGTCGGCGGTCCGGGTCGCGCGCAGCGCCGGCGAGACCAGGACGAGGGCGAACGGGCTCCGGCCGAGCACCGGGGCGAGGGCCCTGGCCTGCTCCTCGCCGCGCGGGGTCAGCCGCACGTCGGTCCGGCCGGTGTGCCTGCCCGTCCGGCTCCACTCCGTCTCACCGTGGCGGAGCAACACCATCTCGTCCATGCGTCCATCATCCGGCACGCCCCGGCGGATAGCGGCGGGGACGTTTGAGTAGGGTCTCCAACCGAGAAGCATCGGGCGGGAGGGGATCGCGATGGAGCCGGTGGCCGTCGGGCTGGTCGGGGCGGGGCCGTGGGCGGAGATGGCGCACGCGCCGATGCTGGCCGCGGGCCCGCACACCAGGCTCGCGGGCGTCTGGGCGCGCCGGCCCGAGGCCGCCGCCCGGCTCGGCGCGCCCGTGTACGAGCGGCTGGAGGAGCTGTTCGACGCCTGCGAGGCGGTCGCGTTCTGCGTGCCGCCCGCGGTCCAGGCCGAGCTGGCCGTGCGGGCCGCGCGGGCGGGCAAGGCGCTGCTGCTGGAGAAGCCGCTCGGCGACTGCCTGGACAGCGCGCGCCGGCTCGCGGACGCGGTCGTCGAGTCGGGCGTGCCCAGCCAGCTCGTGCTCACCCTGCGGTACGCGCCCGGCACCCGGGTCTTCCTGGAGCGGTGCCGCGAGATCGAGCCGTTCGGCGGGCACGCCGCCAACATCTCCGGCGCCCTCCTCGGCGACCACCCGTTCGCCACCCCCTGGCGGCTGGAGCGGGGCGCGCTGCTCGACGCCGGGCCGCACATGGTGGACCTGATGGACGCCGCGCTCGGCCCGATCACCGGCGTGCGGGCGCACGGCGA
Organism: Nonomuraea corallina; assembly: GCF_027620315.1. Taxonomy (GTDB): domain Bacteria; phylum Actinomycetota; class Actinomycetes; order Streptosporangiales; family Streptosporangiaceae; genus Nonomuraea; species Nonomuraea corallina. Next base: position 9,990 of record NZ_JAPNNL010000156.1, read on the forward strand.
CCCGCTGCGCTGGGCGGGGCTGCTGCTGGAGCACGAGGGCGGCGCGGTCAGCGAGGTGTCGCTGAGCCAGGCCGCCGCCGGTGACCTGCCGCCCGCGAGCGCGGCCGTGTACGGCAGGAAGGGGTCCGCGGTGCTCGACCCGGGCGGCGACGCGCTGCCCCGGGTGGCCGAGGAGTTCGCCCGCACGGTGCGGCGGGGTGGCGGCCATCCGCTCGACGCGGCGCACGGCCTGCGCCTCCAGCGGGTGATCGAGGAGGCCGAATCCCAGCTGCGCACCCCTTGACGCGGACGCCTCCAGGAGGATTGATAGCGTTTGTCCGACGCGCAGTGCGCAGCGAAGTCCGGTGCGAGTCCGGCGCTGTCCCGCAACTGTCATAGCCAGGTCGCCTGCCTCTGCGTGACGTCATCAACCCTCGTGGAAAAGGGTGATCCGTCGCTCATCGCGGGTCTCTCGGTTCCGACAGTGTGAAAGGACTACCTGTGAGGCCCGTACGCACGGCGCTCGCGGGCGCGCTGCTGGGAACGCTCGTCCTGGCCGCCTGCGGCCAGCCCGGCACGACAGCCACCCCCGCCCCCACCACTCAGAGCACCGGCCAGAGCACCTCGAGCCAGGCCGGCGCCGCCTTCCCCGTGACGGTGCAGGCCGCCAACGGCGCGGTCACCATCGGCGAGAAGCCCGAACGCATCGTGTCCCTGTCGGCCACCCACACCGAGACGCTGTTCGCCATCGGCGCCGGCCCCCAGGTCATCGCGGTCGACGACCGGTCGAACCACCCGCCCGAGGCGCCCAGGACCGATCTGTCCGGCTTCAAGCCGAACGTCGAAGCGATCATCGCCCAGAAGCCCGACCTGGTCGTGGTCTCCGACGACATGGACCAGATCGTCGACAAGCTGGCCAAACTGAACGTCCCGGTGCTCTTCGAGCCCTCCGCCAAGACCTTCGACGAGGCGTACGACGAGATCACCGACCTCGGCGCGGCCACCGGCAACCGGCAGAAGGCGGAGGAGGTGGTCTCCACCATGCGGGCCACCCTGGACCGGCTCGCCGCCGAGGCCCCCAAGGACAAGAAGCTGACGTACTACCACGAGATCGACCAGACCCCGTACGCGGCCACGTCCACCACCTTCATGGGCCAGGTCTACAACCTCTTCGGCCTGACCAACATCGCCGACCAGGCGCCGGACGCGGCGGGCGGCTACCCCAAGCTGTCCACCGAGTTCATCGCCAAGGCCGACCCCGACCTGATCTTCCTGGCGGACGTGAAGTGCTGCGGGCAGAACAAGGACGCCCTCGCCCGGCGCCCCGGCTGGAAGAACCTGTCCGCCATCAAGAACGACCAGGTGATCGAGCTCGACGACGACATCGCCTCCCGCTGGGGGCCGCGCGTCGTCGACCTGGCGCGGACGGTCGGGGACGCGGTGACGAAGGCGGCTTCCCGATAGTGCTCGCCGAGCAGGCCGCCGGGGCCCACGCGGAGCCCGTCCCGGCGGCGCAGGTCCGGCCGGCCCGCGCCCGGCCGCTGTGGCTGGCGGGGGCGCTGCTGCTGCTGGCCGCCGTCATGATCGCCGGCCTGCTGGGCGGCGCCGCCGACATCTCGCCCTGGCAGGTCGTCCTCCAGGTGGCCGACTGGCTGCCGTTCGTGTCGGCCGACGCCGGACTGACGCCCGTGGAGCAGGGGCTGCTCTACGAGCTGCGGCTGCCCCGCGTGCTGCTGGCGGCCGTGGTCGGCGGGCTGCTGGCCATGGCCGGGGCCGGCTACCAGGGGGTCTTCCGCAACCCGCTGGCCGACCCGTACCTGCTGGGCGCCGCCGCCGGGGCCGGGCTGATGACGACCGTGGCGGTCGTGCTGCTGCCCGGCTCCGCGCTCACCACCCCGGTCGCGGCGTTCGCCGGCGCGGTCGGCGGCGTGTTCCTCGCCTACGCGCTGGGCAACGCCGCCGGACGCACCGGCGGCACTGCCACGCTGGTGCTCGCCGGGGTGGCCGTCACCTCCTTCCTCACCGCCATCCAGACGTTCGTGCAGCAGCTCGGGGTGGAGGAGCTGCGGCGCGTCTACTCCTGGATCCTGGGCGACGTCAGCGGCGGCTGGGACCAGGTCCGGCTGGTGCTGCCGTACGCGGCCGTCGCCGTGGCCGTGCTGATGGCGCACGGGCGGATGCTGGACGTGCTGGCGGTCGGCGACGAGGAGGCCGGTTCGCTCGGCGTGCGGGCGGCCCGGGTGCGGCTCGTGGTGCTGCTGGCCGCCTCCCTGGCCACGGCGTCGGCGGTGGCGGTGAGCGGGCTCATCGGGTTCGTCGGCATCGTCGTGCCGCACGTGGCCCGGCTGCTGGCGGGCGGCTCGTACCGCAGCGTGCTGCCGCTGTCCCTGATCGGCGGCGCCGCCTTCCTGGTGCTGGCCGACCTGCTCGCGCGGACCGTCATCGCCCCCGCCGAACTGCCGATCGGGGTCGTCACCATGTTCGTGGGCGCGCCGTTCTTCGTGGCCGTGCTGCGCATGAGGCGAGGGGTCGCGACATGATCCGCGTCGAGGACCTGTCGGTACGGCTCGGCGGGCGCGACGTGCTCGACCGGGTGGACCTCGACGTGCCGCGCGGCGAGTGGCTCGCGGTCATCGGGCCCAACGGCGCGGGCAAGTCCACCCTGCTCAAGGCCGTCATGGGGGTGCTGGACCATCGGGGCCAGGTGGTCGTCGGCGACCGGCCGGGCAGCTCGCTCAAGCCCCGGGAGCGGGCCAGGCTGGTCGCCTACGCGCCGCAGACGCCGGCGCTGCCGCCCGACATGACGGTCTTCGACTACGCGCTGCTCGGCCGTACCCCGTACATCCCGTATCTCGGGCGGGAGAGCCGCCGCGACCGGGAGATCACCGCGGGCGTGCTGGCGCGGCTGGGACTGACCGCGTTCGCCGCCCGCAGGGTCGGCGAGCTGTCCGGCGGCGAGCGGCAGCGGGTGGTGCTCGCCCGCGCCCTCGCGCAGCAGGCTCCGGTGCTGCTGCTCGACGAGCCCACCACCGCGCTCGACCTCGGGCACCAGCAGCAGGTGCTGGAACTGGTGGACCGGCTGAGGACCGCCGACGGCCTGACCGTGATCACCACGCTGCACGACCTGACGCTCGCCGGCCAGTACGCCGACACGCTCCTGCTGCTGGCCGGCGGCCGGTCCGTCGCCCGCGGCGCCCCCGCCGAGGTGCTCACCGGCGCCCTCGTCGGCGAGCACTTCGAGGCGCGGGTCATGATCGAGCCAGGACCCGGCGGCCGGCCCGTGGTCCACCTGGTCAGGGGGCGGACGTGAAGCTCGGTTACCGCGTCGAGGACGGCGACAGGCTCGGGTCGCTGCTGTGGGAGTTCGGGCCCGGGTGGCGGATGATCTCCTCGGCGATGCTCGGCGGCGGCATCGGACCACGCGCGTGGGTGCTGAACGCGCAGGTCGCCGCCGGGTACGCGCGCATGGACCCGGTGGCGCACCTGACCGAGCTGGGGCCGGGAGGCGACGGCGTCGGCATGATGACGGCCGCCTCCGTCGACCGCTACGCCCGCGCCGGGGACGGCGGGGCCGAGGCCGTCGCCACGGTCGGGTTACGCGTCCCGACCTGGGCGGCGGCCCCCGAGGGCGCGGCCGACCCGGAGCTGGCCCCGATGGCCGGAACCGTCAACATCGTCGCCACGCTGCCGGTCGCGATGACGGACGCCGCCCTGGTCAACGCCGTCATGACGATGACCGAGGCCAAGACACAGGCGCTGCTGGAGGCGGGCTACCCGTGCACCGGCACCGCCTCCGACGCGGTCTGCCTGGCCGTCCGGGACTCCGGCCCCGAGGAGGTGTTCTGCGGGCCGCGCTCGGAGTGGGGCGCCCGGCTGGCCCGCGCCGTCCACGCCGCCGTCAGGCAGGGCGCCGAAGCGTGGCGGCCCGGTTACCGAAAGTCAGGAATTCTGGGTAAGTAGCATGTGGGCGAGGGCCGGATTCCCGATACTGGGCGGGTGACCATCATGGCGACGACCGAACCGACGACCGAACCGACGAGCGCGCGCACGGTTCTTCCGGGCAGGCCGCCGTTCACTGTCGACGACCTGCTCAAGTTCCCCGACGACGGGAACCGCTATGAGCTCTTCAACGGGAGCCTACTGGTGAGCCCTGCCCCCACCTCGCAACATCAGCTGGCCATCACGTTCATGATGGAGATTCTGCTGAAAGCCCTGCCTGGCGACCTGATCCCTCTGACGACGATCAACTTGAAAGTGAGCGATAAGGACTTCCTCATCCCCGACCTGGTCGTCGTACCCAGGGAGAGGGCGAGGACGGCAGGCCTGATGTTCACGCCGTCAGACGTCGCGCTGGCCGTGGAGATCGTCAGCCCGAGCACCAAGCTGCGCGACAGGGCCTTCAAGACGGAGGCGTACGCCGCGGTCGGCATCCCGTCCTACTGGCGGGTGGAACTCGGTGAGGGGCCCGTCCTCTACGTGTACGACCTTGTGGACGGCGACGTCTACGGGCCGCCCGCCGTCCACAAGGCCGGGACGGTCGCCGAACTCGCCGAGCCGTTCCCCGTCAGCTTCGACCCTGCCGAACTGAGCTGAGGCGCCCCCGGGATGTAACGCTCGACGGCCTCCGGACGATAGGGCGTCAAGGGGCTTAACGTCGGGGGAAGTACTGCAACCGCTTCGTCATACGCGGATCTATTGACTTACGCCGGGTGATTGGGACCCTTGTTCTGACCCTTCGTGCGGGAGCGGTGATGGCACGTACCACAGTGCTGACAGGCGGTGTCGCGGCGACGATCGCGCTTCTCACCCTGCCCGCGGTCGCCCACGAGCACCCGAGCGGCATCACCGACCTGGTGACACCGGCCGTGGTGCGCGTGGAGGCCGTCTCCCACGTCGAGATCACCCTCCTCGACCATGTCAGCCGGCTGCGGCACGTGGAGCGCTCCTACGACTTCCCCATCGGCCAGGGCACCGGCATCGTCGTCAACCCCGACGGCGCGATCGTCACCCTCACCCGCGTGGTCAAGACCGACGACGAGGACGTCGCCGTCAGGGCGGCCAACAAGGTGTTCGCCGACCACCACGACGTGAAGGTGCCGCAGGACGACGAGCGCCACTCGGTGAAGGACCCGATCCTGAACCGCCACCTCAAGGACTGCTACCCGCCGAAGAGGTCCACCGCGACCTGCATCATCGACGTCACCACCGACATCACCGTCTTCCCGAACGTCTCGCCCGCCGACACCGACGGCTTCAAGGCCGAACTGGTGCGCGCCGGCTCCGGCCCCGACAGCCCCGCCGTGCTGATGCCCGTGGCCCGCGCGGTCGGCAGCGTCGGCATGCCCACCGCCCCGCTCGCCGACAAGGTGCCCGACCAGCAGGGCGCCCCCACCAGTGTGGCCGGCTTCCTCGGCCGGCCCGGCCCGAGCGTGCGCACCACCGTCGAGATCGCCCACCTCGGCAAGGGCGGCTCCGGAGAGAACGGCAGGCCGTTCGCCGACCCTGAGAAGAAGGTCGACGAGCCCGTCAAGCTGGGCGGCCTGGCCGACCGCGGCCTGGCCGGCGCCCCCGTCATCGGCGACAAGGACGGCCACGTCGTCGGGATGCTCGTCGGCGGCGGCAAGGAAGCCAGGATGATCGGGGTACGGGAGATCACCTCGACCCTGTCGAAGGCCGGCGTCGCGCCGCGCCGGGGGGCGATCGACTCCGCCTTCGAGGCGGCGCTGACCCGCTACCACACCAAGTACTACACCGAGGCCGCGCCCGGCTTCCAGCGCGTGCTGGAGCTCTATCCCGGCAACGTGGTGGCCGCCGACCTGCTCAAGGTCGCGCTCGCCAAGCGGGGCGGCCCCGAGGACGCGGGCACCAGACGGGCGGCCGCCCCGGCTTCCTCCGGCCTGCCGCTCTGGCCGTTCATCGTCGCGGCGGGCGTGCTGTTCGCGGGCGCGGCCGTGGGCGCGTTCCTGCTGTGGCGCCGCCGCGGGGCCGGGGACGGGCCGGACGACCGGCAGCCGCCGCCGCTCGTCCCGCAGCAGCCGGCGTACGACGAGGGCGCCAACCAGACGATCATGGTGCGCCGGTCGCAGCAGTTCCCGGTGGTCCCGCAGCAGGGGCAGGTGCTGACCACGCAGCAGCCCGCCACCACGTTCTGCACCGCCTGCGGCATGCGGCTCGGCCAGGCGCACCGGTTCTGCGGCTATTGCGGCCAGCCCATCGAGACGTCGTGATGCACGTGAACGACAGGGCGCTCATCGGGCAGGAGGTGGCGGGCTACTACATCGAGAACATCATCGGCAAGGGCGGCATGGCCGTCGTCTACCTGGCCCTGGACCCGAGGCTGAGCCGGCGCGTCGCCCTGAAGATCCTCAACCCGGTCCTGAGCGTCGACGACCGCTTCCGCCAGCGGTTCATCCTGGAGTCCCGCACGGTCGCCAGCATCGAGCACCCCAACATCATCCCGATCTACGAGGCCAACGCCGACGCCGACGGGGTGCTCTACATCGCCATGCGCTACGTCGACGGGCTCGACCTGCGCCGGTTCATCTACGACCGGGGGCCGCTGCCGTTCGACCAGGGCCTGCGGATCTTCGCCCAGGTGGCGGCCGCGCTCGACGCCGCGCACGCGCACGACCTGATCCACCGCGACGTCAAGCCGGCCAACATCCTGCTCGCCGGCGACCACGTCTACCTGACCGACTTCGGCATCACCAAGCACCGCACCTCGATCTCCGGGCTGACCCAGACCGACCAGTTCATCGGCACGCCCCGCTACATGTCCCCCGAGCAGATCAACAAGGAGCACATCGACGGCCGGGCCGACCAGTACGCCCTGGGCTGCGTGGTGTACGAGGGGCTGTCCGGGCGGCTGCCGTTCCAGCGGGACAACGACATCGCCCTGCTCTGGGCCCACCTGGCCGAGCAGCCCACGCCGCTGACGGAGCTGCGGCCGGAGCTGCCGCCGGAGGTCGACGGGGTGATGATGCGCGCCCTGGCCAAGACGCCCGAGCAGCGCTTCGCGTCGTGCGCGGCGTTCGTCGAGGCGCTGCGCGAGGCGATCACCGGTTCGCCGGCCGACACGGGCGCGCGCACCGGCACCGGCACCGGCGCCGGCACCGGCCCGCGCACCGGCCCGCGCACCGGGCCGGGTTCCGGTCCGCACTACGGCCCAGGCCCGGGGTCAGGTCCGCACTATGGTGCCGGTCCGGGGTCAGGTCCGCACTACGGTCCAGGTCCGGGGTCAGGACCTCATCACGGTCCGGGCCCGGGTTCCGGCCCGCACTACGGCACGGGTCCCGGTTCCGGCCCGCACTCCGGCCCGCACCTCGGCTCCCCGTACGGCGGCGGTCCCG
>NZ_JAPNNL010000157.1 GCF_027620315.1 Nonomuraea corallina
CGGCACGAGGGCCCGCGGCCGGTTCGGCGGCCTTGGCGCGGGCGGGGCGGCGGGGGGCGGCGGAGAGCTCCTTGGGAGGGTCGGCCCCGGGGTCGTGGGCCGGTGGCGGCGGAACCGACGGGACCCAGGTGGCCAGCTTGTCCTTCTCGTGGAGAAGATCGCTGATGTCACCCTCGGCGTACTCGAACTCCGGCGACCAGAACAGCGCGTCGAACGGGCACACCTCGATGCAGATGCCGCAGTACATGCAGAGGGAGAAGTCGATCGCGAACCTGTCGAGCACGTTCCGCTGACGCGGCCGGCCGCCTTCGGGGGCGGGGATGGTCTCCTTGTGGGAGTCGATGTAGATGCACCAGTCGGGGCACTCCCGGGCGCACAGCATGCACGAGGTGCAGTTCTCCTCGACCAGGGCGATGACGCCGCGACTGCGGGGCGGCAGGTCGGGCCTGACCTCGGGATATTGCTGGGTCACGGATTTGCGCAGCATGTGGCGGAGGGTGATGGTCAGCCCCTTCGCCAGTCCTACGCCCGGTATCCGTGCCATGGCTCAACATCATGACGCACTTGGCCTCGCCCGTGAATGCGCCAGCCCACTGTCCCCAGGTTTTCCACAGTCATCCACAGCCTAGCCGGAAGTTATCCACAAGAATCACGGCCGCCCGGTATGTACAGGTACCCGCATGTAGTCTCTCGCCATGTCGTTGAACCATCCGGGCCGTCCGAGCGGCGCGGCCTGGGCTGCCTCGATCGTCTGGGCTGCCCTCTCGCTGTTCTCGTGCGGTTTGGCGACGCCTTTCACGATCGGTTTCGCGGCCTTCTGGCTGAGGAGCGCAGGCCAGTTCCTGGCCGCCTGTCTCTACACCGTCAACGTGGGCGTCTTCATCATCGTGATCAGCACGTACGACCAGTTCGACGACATTCCCGAGCCGATGAGCTCGATCGTCTCCCTCATGTTCGTCGCTTGCTGGATCAGCGGCGTGATCCACTCGGGCATCCTGGTGCCCGCGATGGCCAGGGCCCGTTCCGGCGGGCCCGTCATGGCCGCCCGGCCGCATACCGGCCGGCCCGCCACCTATCCCCCGCCCGACCTCCACCAGCGCTCCACCGCGCCCTCGACCCACCGTCGCCCAGGAGAGCCCGAGTGGATCGGCCACTACCGGGTGCTGCGGTCGCTCGGCCGCGGCGGCCAGGGCGCGGTCTACCTCGCGTCGGCGCCCAACGGCGTCCGCGTGGCCGTCAAGGTGCTGCACGACCTCGTCGACGAGACGGCGCGGACCAGGTTCGCCAGGGAGGTCGACGCCGCCCGGCGCGTCGCGACGTTCTCCACGGCCCGGGTGCTCGACGTGAGCATCACCGGCCGGTTCGCCTACATCGTCAGCGAGTACGTGGAAGGCCCCTCCCTGGAGCAGCTCGTACGGCGGCACGGGCCGCGCGACGAGGACGGCCTGACCCGGCTGGCGTTGTCCACAGCCGGGGCGCTGGCCGCCATCCACAAGGCGGGCGTCGTCCACCGCGACTTCAAGCCGAGCAACGTGCTGATCGGCCACGACGGTCCCCGGGTGATCGACTTCGGCATCGCGCGGGCGCTCGACCAGGTGACGGTGACCTCCGGCAAGATGGTCGGCACGCCCGCCTACATGTCGCCCGAGCAGTTGTCCGGCACGCCCGTGGGTCCGCCCTCCGACGTGTTCAGCTGGGCGGTGACGATGGTGTTCGCGGCCACGGGACGGCCCGCGTTCGGCGAGGACACCGTGCCCGCGATCTTCAACCGGGTGCTCACGTACCATCCGGACCTGTCGCCGCTGCCGTCCTCCCTGCGCGGCGTGGCGGGCGCCTGCCTGGCCAAGAACCCCGAGGACCGCCCTTCGGCGTCCGACGTGATGCTGGCGATCGTCCACTGACCACCGCCGGGCCGGGGCGAGCCACGGCTGAGCGGCGAGAAGACCTCGGGCGGGACCGGTGTGGCGCCTGGACGGCCGGGTCTCGTCAGGCGGCCAACGGGGACACCAGGTCGCGGATGACGGCGTCGAGCCGCCGGGCGGCGGCGGGGTCGGGGGTGAAGGCGATCGGCCTGCCTCGGACGTACGCGGAGAGCGGAGCGGCCGGAGGGCTGTCGATGAGCGCCGTCATCGGGAGGATGGCCTTCGACACCGGCTGGGCGAACAGCGCCGAGGCGACTCTGACGAGGCCGCGTACGGGCTGGCGGAAGGGTTCGAAGAGGCCGGTGGCGACGAACAACGGGTTGTAGAGCACGTAGCGGATGGGGTCGGCGGCGTAGGCGGCGGCCAGCAGTTCGGCGGCGCGCGCTCCCTGCATGGTGGCCTTGAACGGGCGGTAACCGCGCTCCAGTTGCAGGTCGTCCCAGTGGATCTCTCCTGTCCTGATGCCGCCGACGCCGCACAGGTCGAGGACGACCGGGGCGTCGGCGCGCTCCAGGGCCGGGCGCAGGGCGCGGCTCATGAGCCAGCGGTTGACCACGTACAGCGCGAAGGTGCGCTCGAAGCCCTCGTCGGTCTCACCCCTCGACAGCTGATAGCGGAACGCGGCCAGGACCAGCACGTCGATGGCCGGATAGGTGGAGCGGAGGCGGTCGATCAGCTCGTTCGCCTGCTTGACGGAGCTGAGGTCGGCCCGGTCGAAGCGGGCTAAGGGGGCTTCGCGCCGGAGCCGGTCGTGGCCTGCCCGGCTGCTGCCGATGGCGATGACCTGGTCGCCCCGTTCGCTGTAGTGGCGGGCCAGGGCGAGGCCGATGCCGTTCGTGCCACCGGTGATGACGACGGTGCGGGACATAAGTTGAGGTTCTCCTCAAGTTGAGACTGACCTCAAGATAGCTAGAGTGAGGGGCATGCGCAAGGACGCCGTGCACAACCGTGAACGCCTGCTCAAGGCAGCCCGGGAGCTCTTCGCCGACCGAGGGCTGGACGTGCCCCTGGAGGAGGTCGCGCGCCGGGCCGGGGTGAGCATCGGGACGCTCTACAACCGGTTCCCCACCCGGGACGACCTGGTGGAGGCGGTGTTCGCCGATCGGGTGGCGGCGGTGCGCGAGCTGGCCGAACGGGCGCTGGCCGAGGACGACGCCTGGCAGGGGTTCGTCGACTTCCTGACCGGGGTGTGCGAGTTGCAGTCCGTCGACCTGGGCTGCAACGAGCTCGCCGTGCGCATCGCGGGGGCCGGCGCGGGCGGGTGGGGTCCGGAGGCGGAGTCCGGGAGCGCCGTCCAGACTGGGGAGCCCGCGGAGGCCATCCAGGTGGGGGAGCCCGTGGGCGCCGTCCAAGCCGAGAGGTCCGGCACCGACGAGGGGCGCGCCCTGATGCGGCGGCTCGTGGCGCGGGCGCAGCAGGCGGGGGTGTTGCGGCCGGACCTGACGCTGGAGGACCTGGCGTTCGTCATCTGGGGGGTCGCGGGCACCGTACGGGCGACGTTCCGGACCGCGCCGGGGGCCTGGCGCCGTCACCTGGCCCTGAGCCTCGACGGCCTGCGCGCCGACGCGGCCCGGCCCTTGCCTGTTCCGCCCATGACCACGGCCCAGACCCGGGAGGCGCTCGGCGGGTGCGGCTCACAGGAGTGAGGGCGCCCGCGAAGCGCTGAAGGAGTGCGGCTGTGGCGGGGTCAGGGCTCGTAGGTGTACGGGGTCGTGGTGGTGAGGGGGTGGAAGCCGAGGCGTTCGAGGATGGGACGGCTGTCGGCTGAGGCGTCCACCTGGAGGTAGCGGTAGCCGGAGTCGGCGGCGACGCGGGCGCGACGGGCGACCAGCGCCCGGTAGAGGCCGCGGCCGCGCCAGCCGGGGACGGTGCCGCCGCTCCACAGCCCGGCGAACTCCGTATCCGGATAGAGCTCCATACGGGCGGCGCTGACCGGCTCGTCCCCGGCCATGGCGACGAACGCCACCAGGCCGCCCCTGTCGAGCTGGGCGAGGAGAGCGGGGCCCAGGTCGGCGGAGACGCCGAACGCCCGGTCGTGAACGGACATCATGAGGTCCACGTCGGCGGCGGTCGTGACCGGATGGAGACGGACCCCTTCGGGAAGGGTGACCTCCGTGTCCAGATCGGAGATCTCGGCGACCATCAACGTCTCCTCCTCGCCCGGGACGAACCCGGCCGCGCACAGCCGGGACGGCAGGTCGGCGGGCCGGTCGTAGGCGTAGAGCTTCCACTCGAAGGCGCGGCCCAGCGAGGTGAAGTACGCGACCTGGCCGGCGATCCCGGCGTCGGCCGTGGTCTCGTCGAGGCCGGACCACAGGACGCAGGTCCAGCCGTCACCGAGATAGCGGATCACCTGACCTTCCCGTTCCACCCGGTCCGTCGCGGCCAGCGGCCGGGCATCCTGTCGCAACGCGCGGTCGAACGCGGCCAGCGCCTTCTCACGGTCCATGCGGCCAGCCCAGCACCGGGGCGCGGGCGCACGCAACAGGGTTTCCGCGGGACGACGGCCCGGTGAGCGCCCCGCGGCCGGTGTCACCCGCCGGAGTCCGGCGTCGCGTCCCGGTAGCGTTCGGGGTCGCAGAGCTTCCAGACGCCGGCTTCCCTGCGCAGGTACAGGGTGGCGGGCTGCTGGGCGGGACGGGTCACGCGGGCGGTCGCGACGTCCCCGGTGACGTGGACGTCCGTGACCTCGACGGGACGCTCGTGGGCGGGGCCGAGGCCGGGACGCGGCGACCGGCGCGTGACGCCCTCGGCCTCCTCCTCGCAGAGCAGCCCGATCATGGCGGCCGTGTCTTCCCGGTCGACGGCGTGCGCGAACGTCTCGACCGTCGTACGGATCCGTGCCTCTTCCGGATTCTCCGTCGCGGCCCCCGTCGGGTCCGGGCCGGTCCGGGACAGGGCGGCGAAGACGACGGCTGCGCACACCGCCAGGGCGATGAGCGCCCCGGCGACCAGCCAGGACGTCAGGGACGGCCGCGGCGGGGCGGGGGACGGCGGGCGAGGATCCATCCGGTCACGCTTTCTGGCTCTTGAGCAGCGCCTTGACGAGGTCCTGCAGCTCCTGCGCGGTCTTGTCCCTGAGCCGCGCCTGGTCCCGCAACCACGCGGGGCTCGCACCGGAGACGAAGTAGGAGCTGCCGGACTGTTTGGAGCTGTTGGCCGCGCCGGAGAGCCACTGGGAGTTGGCGGGCGAGTTGGCGACCAGGTACATGTTGCGCGGGGTGAGCTTCAGGAAGCCGCGGAAGGCGACCAGCCGCCTCAGGGGGACGATGTGGTCGAACGCCACGCTCTTGATCGTCCGGCCGGGATAGGCGGGGTCGGGTGACCCCACCGCCGGGGCCCGCACCCCTTGCAGATAAGCGGTCCTCGGCATGGCCGGGCGGGTCGCGTCCAGCGCGCGGTAGACCGCGTTGATGGACGCGGGGAGTTTGACGGGTTTTCTGTCGACTCGTTTAATCATTCCCGGCTTTCCCCGTCCATACTGGAGAAAGTCGTACGTTTCTGGATTCCAACGACTGCCGACCCGTCTTTCCGTCTCGGAAAGACGCTTGACCGCCGCCTCGATGGTCCTGAGATCGCTCTTGCTGGGGGTCGGCACCCGCCCGAGCGGATGGTTGCGCCTCATCGTGTCGAACGCCCGGAGGCAGGCCCGCAACCGGGCGATGACGGCGCTTCGCCGCGCGTTGAGCTTCCCGGCTCTGGCGTTGTACGCGGCCACGGCGGCGGCGTCGGTGCGGCTGGGCGGGGCGGCGTTGTGGGCGCTGATCCTCTGGTTGAGCGCGGTCATCTCCGCCGCCACAGGGGCGCAGTCGGCCTGGCGGAGCAGTCCCGCCCGTGCGGGGGAGACGCCGCCGAACAGGAGGCCGGCCGCGCAGGCCAGGGCCGAAGGTACGGCAATCCATCGGGAAATGCGCAGCATGCCCCCCGCTCCCCGAATTCGCACACCAGGTAAATCGACGACATTCTCCGGCCGCCGAAAACATTACCTCATCGCGCCTCTCCGGCGAAGAAATATCGTCGGCCATTCCGCCGAACGCGGCCGAGAAAGAACCGCCCGCCGACGCGCCGCGTATTCCGTTCTCCGAGCGCGGGCGGCCGGGGATGAGCGGCAGGTCATCCGATCCCCGCCTTGTCCGGGGACCGGGGCCTAACGGGAGTTTCAGATGGCGACCCGGACGACGCCGGTGATGGCGAGCTGGAGGAGCGCCAGCGGCACCAGGCCGGCCCAGGCGAGCTTCTGCAGCTGGTCCTCGCGCAGCCGCGGGAAGGTGACGCGCACCCAGATGACCACGAACGCCAGGGCGAACACCTTGACCAGCGTCCACAGCCAGCCGGGCAGCAGCGGCCCCTGCCAGCCGCCGAGGAAGAGCACGGTGGTCAGGAACGACACCACGACGATGCCGGCGTACTCCGAGAGCATGAACAGGGCGAAGCGCATGCCGGTGTACTCGGTCATCGGGCCCATGATGATCTCGGACTCGGCGATCGGCATGTCGAACGGCGGCCGGCGCAGCTCGGCCAGCCCGGCGACGAAGAAGACCACGCCGCCGATCGCCTGCCACGGCAGCCACCACCACTGCCATGCCTCGACGATGCCGGGCAGCGAGAGGGTGCCCGCGGCCATCGCGACGGAGGAGGCGGCCAGGACCAGCGGCAGCTCGTACGCGACGAGCTGGGCGGCCGCCCGCATGCCGCCGAGCACCGAGTACTTGTTGGCCGACGCCCAGCCGGCCATGATCGAGCCGAGTACGCCGACGCCCATGACCGCGAGCACGAAGAAGAGCCCGACGTCGAGGTCGACGCCGACGAACCCGTCGTCGAGCGGGAGGGCGATCAGCACCACCAGGTAGGGCACCAGGGCCACACCCGGAGCGATCATGAAGACGCGCCGGTCGGCGGCGGCCGGGATCACGTCCTCCTTCTGCATGAACTTGACGCCGTCGGCGATGAGCTGGGCCCACCCGTGGAACCCACCGGCGTACATGGGGCCGAGACGGGACTGCATGTGGGCCATGACCTTGTGCTCGGTCTGCCCCACGATCAGCGGCAGGGCGAGGAAGATGACCAGGATCACGGCGAAGTGCAGCACCACGTCAAGCATCGGGTGACCCCCAGTCGGCCGGCACGCCCGGCGGCAGAGTCCTGCGGCGGCTCGGCGCGCCGTGGCCGGACTCGCCGGGCTCCTTGGCGCCGGGCCACTGCTTGGCGACCCGGGCGGCCAGCACGAAGTCCTTGCGCAGCGGGTGGCCCTCGAACCCGTCGGGCAGCAGCAGCGGCACCAGGTGCGGATGACCCTCGAAGATCACTCCGAACATCTCGTACGTCTCGCGCTCGTGCCAGTCGGCGCCCCGGTAGACGCCGACGGCGGTGGGCAGGCGCGGGTCGTCGCGCGGCACGGCGGTGCGCAGCAGCAGGCGCTCGCGGGTGTCGGGGTTGTAGACGTGGGCGACCACCTGGAACGCGCCGGGCGGGTCGTCGACGCCGGTGAGCCAGTCGAAGAAGGCGTGGCCCAGCTCGTCGCGGACGTAGGTGAGCAGCTCGATCCAGTCGCCGGGGGCGACGTCGACGACGGTGTCGCCGAAGGAGTCGGTGACGGCGGCGCGGCCGGCGAGCGGCCCGGCGGGGAACCCGGTCACACGTCCTCCCCGTGGGAACGCGACCAGAGGTAGCGGTCGCCGAGGTTCTCCGCCGCGATCTTCTCCTGCAGCTTCATGATGCCGTGGAGCAGTGCCTCGGGCCGGGGCGGGCAGCCGGGCACGTAGACGTCGACGGGGACGATCTGGTCGACGCCGTTGGTGACGCAGTAGGAGTCCCAGTAGGGGCCGCCGGAGTTGGAACAGGCGCCGAACGAGATGACGTACTTGGGGTCGGGCATCTGCTCGTAGAGGCGCTTGACGGCCGGGGCCATCTTGTCGGTGACCGTACCGGAGACGATCATCAGGTCGGCCTGGCGCGGCCCGTTGGCGAACGGGATGACGCCGAACCTGATGAAGTCGTGGCGGCTCATCGAGGTGGCGATGAACTCGATGGCGCAGCAGGCCAGCCCGAAGTTGAACACCCACAGCGAGTAGCGGCGGCCCCAGTTGAGCACGAACCGCATGGGCTTGGGCGCGAGCCGCGAGATCGGCCCCACGGTCGGCATCGGGAGATCCGTCGCTGCCATACCGCCATTGTTGCGCGGATCAGGGAGGAGGGCTACGTCCAGGTCAGGACGCGTTTGCGCCAGGCGTAAAGGATGCCGAGGGCGATGAAGCCCAGGAAGACGAACATCTCGACCAGCGTGGTGAGGCCGTAGCCGGGGGCGTCGAAGACGGTCGCCCAGGGGAAGAGGAAGACCGCGTCCACGGCGAACACCACGTAGAGGTAGATGAAGACGTAGTAGCGGACCTGGGACTGGGCCCATCCGTCGCCCACCGGGTCGACGCCGCACTCGTAGCTGGTCAGCTTGTCGGGCGTGGGCCGGGTCGGGCGGAGCAGCCGGTTGACCATGAGCGCCCCGGTCACGATCGCGACACCGATCGCGAGCAGGGCGGCGACCAGCAGGTAGGACCCGTAGTAGCCGTCCATGAACGCGATCGTAACCCAGTCAAAGCTAACGCCCTATACCTACAAATCCAGGCAAATTACAAGATCTGGCACATATGCTCACATGCATGCCAAAGGTTCGATCTTTGGGAGGAATCTTCCTGCTGGCGCTGACGGCCTCCGGATGCGGACTCGCCTCGGCCACTCCCCCGCGGGACACCCGGCTCCCCGCCGACCCCACCAGGATCGACTTCGTCGACCCCGCCGGCGTCCCGGGGCTGACACCCCGGACCCTGAGCGGCGACGACGTTCTGACCAGGCGCGCGCACCTCAGCCACCCCGAGCTGAGCGGCGCCGAGCCACTCAACGAGAGACTGCGCGAGGACGCGCGGCGGCGGCTGAGCGAGTTCCGCGAGAGCGCCGCCGGGCAGTCCTCGCCCGACCCGACCTCGCCCGACCCGACCTCGCCCGACCCGACCTCGCCCGCACTGACCTCCCCCGCACCGACCTCCCCCGAACTGAACGTCGACTGGCAGCTCGTCGCCGCCGGCGAGGCGATCGGGGTGCGGTTGCGGGCCGGCCGCTCCCACGGCTCGGACTGGGAGTACGCCACCACCACGCTCTGGTACGACACCCGCACCCGCCAGGCCGTGGACTCGACCGGCCTGCTGACCGGCGGCCCCGCGCTGCGCGAGGTGGCCCGCCTGGTCGCGGCCGGGCTGCGGGACCGCGGGCCCGGGGTGGACCGGGATCAGGTGGTCCCCGATCCCGACCGGTTCGACTCGATGGCCTTCAACCGGGACGGCGACCTGGTCGTGGAGTTCGACGAGTGCGAGATCGCGCCGTGCTCGCTCGGCAGGCTGGCCGAGGCCGTGCCCGCCGGTCGGGTGTGGCCGCTGCTGTCGGACACCGGGCGGCGTGCCCAGCAGACCGCCCGCCTGCACGGGCAGCGGGTGGCGGCGAAGGAGCCCGGGGCGCCGCCCTCCCCCGCCCCCGCCGCCGCGAGCAACCGCGCGGGCACCGTCGACTGCACCAAGGCCAGGTGCGTCGCGCTCACCTTCGGCGGCGGTCCCGGGCCGGAGACGGGCCGGCTGCTGGACACGCTGCGGGAGGCCGGCGCCCGCGCCACGTTCTTCACCGTCGGCGGCAACGCGGCCGCCGCGCCGGAGCTGCTGCGCCGGATGAGCGCCGAGGGCCACCTCGTCGGGAACCACTCGTACGAGCATCGCGACCTGGCGCGGCTGCCCTCCAGCAAGATCGCCGACTCGCTGACCCGCACTCAGGACGTGGTGACCGCGGCGATCGGCCGGCGCCCGACGCTCGTCCGCGCCCCCTACGGGTCGGTCGGCCCCGAGCTGCGCAGGGTCGCCCGCGAGCTCGGGCTGTCGCTGGTGGACGCCGACGTCGACAGCTCCGACTGGCGCGACAGGGACGCCGGCGAGATCGCCGACCGCGTGGTGAAGCGGGCGCACCCCGGCGCGATCGTGCGGCTGCACGACACGCGGAGCACGACCGTCGCCGCCGTTCCTGACATCCTCGAACGGCTCGCCGGGAAGGGATACACCTTCGTCACCGTTCCAGAGTTGTACGGGGCGGCCGGGATGCAGGCCGGGTACGTCTACAAGTCAGGGATCGCACCCGTGCGCAAGGAGCCCCTGACGTAGCACAAGCGGCGGGGGGACGTATAGTTGGCGATCGTGACCCGAACTGTCCTCTTCGCACGCCTGCATGTAGACCTCTGCAGGCTCGCCGCAGGGCTGTGTCGCACCTCTGTTGTCGCCGCCGCACTCTGAATTCACCGCGTTTACCCGCTTTGGGCGGGGTGCAAACGCGCGACCTCCCGAGGATCTAGCATGGAAAAGAGAACGCGCCAGAAGCCAACGCGCCCAGGCGCGTCGAGGAGGACTGAGCTGTGACCAAGCAGGTTCAGCAACTCGACCGGGTGATCATCCGGTTCGCCGGAGACTCCGGCGACGGCATGCAACTCACCGGCGACCGGTTCACCGCCGGCACCGCCGAGTTCGGCAACGACCTGTCCACGCTGCCCAACTTCCCCGCCGAGATCCGCGCCCCCGCCGGCACCCTGCCCGGCGTGTCCAGCTTCCAGCTGCACTTCGCCGACCACGACATCCTCACCCCCGGCGACGCCCCCAACGTGCTGGTCGCGATGAACCCCGCCGCGCTCAAAGCCAACCTGGCCGACCTGCCCCGCGGCGCCGACATCATCGCCAACACCGACGAGTTCACCAAACGCAACCTGGCCAAGGTCGGCTACCCGGCCAACCCGCTGGAAGACGGATCCCTGGCCGAATGGCGGCTGCACGCCGTCCCCCTCACCTCCCTGACCGTCAAGGCGCTGGAAACCTTCGACATCTCCAAGAAAGACGCCGAACGCGCCAAGAACATGTTCGCGCTCGGGCTGCTGTCGTGGCTGTATCACCGCCCCACCGAACACACCGTCAGCTTCCTGCAGACGAAGTTCGCGCGTAAGCCGGAGATCGCCAAGGCCAACATCGCCGCCTTCCAGGCCGGCTGGAACTACGGCGAGACCACCGAGTCGTTCTCGGTCTCCTACGAGGTCAAACCGGCCCGGCTCGCGCCCGGCCTGTACCGCAACATCTCCGGCAACCAGGCCCTGGCCTACGGCCTGATCGCCGCCGGTGTGCAAACCGGGCTGCCGCTGTTCCTCGGCTCCTACCCGATCACCCCGGCCTCCGACATCCTGCACGAGCTGTCCAAGCACAAGCAGTTCGGCATCCGCACCTTCCAGGCCGAAGACGAGATCGCCGGCGTCGGCGCCGCCCTGGGCGCGGCGTTCGGCGGCGCCCTCGGGGTGACCACCACCTCCGGGCCCGGCGTGGCGTTGAAGGCCGAGACCGTCGGCCTGGCCGTCACCACCGAGCTGCCGCTGATCGTGGTGGACGTGCAGCGGGCCGGCCCGTCGACCGGGATGCCGACCAAGACCGAGCAGACCGACCTGCTGATGGCGCTGTTCGGCCGCAACGGCGAGTCCCCGCTGCCGGTCATCGCCCCCATGTCGCCCAGCGACTGTTTCGACGCGGCCCTGGAGGCGGCCCGGATCGCGGTGGCCTACCGCACCCCGGTGATGCTGCTGTCGGACGGGTATCTGGCCAACGGCTCCGAGCCGTGGCGGCTGCCTGAGATCGACGATCTGCCGGACCTGTCGGCGCCGTTCACCACCGCCCCGAACGGGCCGGACGGCGCGTTCCTGCCGTTCCTGCGCGATCCGGACACGCTGGCGCGGCCGTGGGCGGTGCCGGGCACGCCGGGGCTGGAGCACCGCATCGGCGGGATCGAGAAGGCCGACGGCACCGGCAACATCTCCTACGACCCCGACAACCACGACCGGATGGTGCGGCTGCGCCAGGCCAAGATCGACGGGATCGACGTGTCGGACCTGGCCGTCGACGACCCCGGCGGGCAGGCGCGGGTGCTGGTGGTGGGATGGGGGTCGACCTACGGCGCGATCGCGGCCGGGGTGCGGCGGGTGCGCGCGGCGGGCGGCCAGGTGGCCCAGGCGCATCTGCGGCATCTGAACCCGCTGCCGGCCAACACCGGCGAGGTGCTCAGGCGGTATGACAAGGTGCTGCTGCCGGAGATCAACCTGGGCCAGCTGGCGTTGCTGCTGCGGGCCCGGTTCCTGGTCGATGTGATCAGCTACAACCGCGTGCGCGGGCTCCCGTTCAAGGCCGAGGAGCTGGCCGGAGTGATCCAGGACGTGATCGACAGTGGTGATCGGCAGTGACTGAACTCATCAACGGCACCGGCACGGGTGCGGGCGCTGGTAAGGGCCAGGGGCAGGGGCAGGGGCAGGGTTTGTCGCTGGTGCCCAAGGCCGAGGCCAGGCAGAGCCTGAAGGACTTCAAGTCCGACCAGGAGGTGCGCTGGTGCCCCGGCTGCGGCGACTACGCCATCCTGGCCGCGGTGCAGAGCTTCCTGCCCGAGCTCGGGCTCAAGCGCGAGAACATCGTGTTCGTCTCCGGCATCGGCTGCTCGTCGCGGTTTCCGTACTATCTCAACACCTACGGGGTGCATTCCATCCATGGCCGGGCTCCGGCGATCGCGACCGGGCTGGCGGCCTCCCGGCCGGATCTGAGCGTGTGGGTGATCACCGGTGACGGTGACGCGCTGTCGATCGGCGGCAACCATCTGATCCACGCGCTGCGGCGCAACGTCAACCTCAACATCCTGCTGTTCAACAACCGGATCTACGGGCTGACCAAGGGCCAGTACTCGCCCACCAGCGAGGTCGGGAAGATCACCAAGTCGACGCCGATGGGGTCGCTGGACAAGCCGTTCAACCCGATCTCGCTGGCGCTGGGGGCCGAGGCGTCGTTCGTGGCCCGGACCCTGGACAGCGACCGCAAGCACCTGCAGTCGGTGTTGCGGGAGGCGACCGCGCACCGGGGGGCGTCGCTGGTGGAGATCTACCAGAACTGCAACATCTTCAACGACAACGCCTTCGAGCCGCTCAAGGATCCCGAGGTCCGCGACGACATCACGCTGAAGCTGGAGCACGGCCTGCCGATCGCCTCGGCGTCCAAGGCCGTGGTCCGGGCCGCCGACGGCGGTCTGGAGGTCGTGCCGCGCCAGAGTGTGGACCCGGCCCGGATCCTGGTGCATGACGCGCACCGCCCGGACCCGTCGGTGGCGTTCGCGCTGTCGCGGCTGGACGAGCCGGCGTTCGAGCATGTGCCGATCGGGATCTTCCGTCAGGTCGACCGGCCGTCCTACGACACGCTGATGGCCGCCCAGTTGGAGGAGGCCGTGGCGCAGAAGGGCCAGGGCGACCTGGCCGGGCTGCTGACAGGCGGCGACACCTGGCGCATCGGCTGAACCCCGTCCACATCCGAGGCGTCGCCGGTGTCCGGCGGCGCCTCAGATGCGTGAGAGCACCCGATCGCTGACGAAGCAGAACATGCCGAACTCCCTGGCCCGTCGGCAGGCGAAGTCGGCCAGCTCGTCGTCGTCGGCGTAGTCCAGCGCGTACAGGTCGAGGCCCAGGCCGAGCAGGCGTTCGGCGACGGCCGCGTGCGTCTCCAGCACGTCGTCGGGCCAGGGCGCGTAGTGCTCGGTGTCCACCCAGCGGGCCGAGAACGACTCGAACAGCACGCCGTCCACCAGGTCGGCCAGCTCGGGCAGCAGCCCGAACCCCCGGTTGGCCAGCAGGTAGCCGGGGTTCGCCTCCTCCCGGACGGCCGCGATCAGCAGCAGCAGGTGGGGCAGGTCCTCGGGGTAGTCGTACTCGATGTTGAGCGTGTCGAGGAACAGCCCGTGGAAGCCCTTGTCCATGGCCCGCACCGCCTGGTCGACCACGTGGGCCACCCAGCGCGGGTCGCCGACGTGCACGAACGCGCCGCCCCAGTCGGGGTTGCGCTCCGGCCGGTGCCAGGGCGCGGCCGGCCCGACGTCCTCGGTCAGCGACAGGTAGCCGAGCGTCCGCACGCCGCGCTCGCGCAGCAGGTCCAGCTCGGCCCGCGAGTAGAAGTCGGCCTGCAGGACGACCAGGTCGAAGCGGGAGAGCCGGTCCAGCTCGCCCGCCCCGTAGTAGAACGCGATCGGCCGGCTCATCCCGTCCACGACTCCCGGTACCACGTGTACGTCCTGCGGACGCCCTCCTCCAGCGGAACGCGCGGCTCGTACCCGGTGAGCCGGCGCAGCAGCGTCAGGTCGGGGCAGCGGCGTGCGACCGACCCGGTGGGGGCGGGCAGCACGCGGATGGCGGGGCTGACCCCGGCGACCCGCAGGACCAGCTTGGCCAGGTCGCCGATGTTGGTCTCCTCGGTGTCGTCGCCGATGTGGACGATCCGGCCGCCCGCTTCGGGAGTGTCCATGAGGGCCATCATGGCCCTGACGGCGTCGTCCACGTAGCAGAACGCCCGGCTCTGGTCGGCGCCGTAGAGGTCGAACGGGTCCGCGCCGCGCAGGGCGCGCAGCGACAGCTCCGGGATGACGTGATCGGCGCCCATCCGCGGGCCGTAGACGTTGTGGAAGCGGCCGACGACCGCGCCGAACCCCTTGGCCGCGGCGGTGTGCAGGACGGCCGCCTCGCCGAGCAGCTTGGAGATGGCGTAGGTGTAGCGGGGCGAGCCGACGTCCTCGATCACCAGCGGCACGCTCTCCGGCGTGGGCACCGGCACCACGCCGGAGCTGACGCCGCCCGCGTACGCCTCGCTGGTGGAGGCGAAGAACAGCCGCGCGCCGGGGGCGATCCAGTCGAGCAGGTGCATCAGGACCAGCGTGTTCACCCTGATCACCCGCGCCGGGTCGGACACCACGTTGCGCACGCCGACCACGGCGGCGAGCAGGTAGACGTGGTCCCAGCGGTGCTCCAGGCCCGCGTACGAGGCCGGGTCGGTGAGGTCGGCGGACCTGATCTCGATCCGGTCGGCGAGCCCGGCGAGTTCGGGGTCGCGGCGGCCGCGGGAGAAGTCGTCGATGACGGTGACCTCGTGGCCGTCGGCGACCAGCCGCGCGGCCAGGTGGAGGCCGATGAACCCGGCGCCGCCGAGCAGCAGGACCCTCATGACGCGCGCTCCCTCGCCTGGTAGCCGATGCCGGCGTAGCGGACGCCGCACCCGGTGACGGCGGCCTCGTCGAGGATCCGCCAGGAGTCGAACAGCACCCGCACCCCCGACCCGGCCAGCTTCCCCGCCACCTCGATCTCCCGGTAGTCCGGATGGTCGTTGATCAGGATCACGGCGTCGGCGTCCGCGAACGCCTTGTCCAGGCTGACCGGCTCGCCGCCGTACCGGCGGATGACCTCGTCGGAGACCAGCGGGTCGTGCCCGCGCACGGCCAGCCCCGCCTCCCTGAAGACGGGCATCATGTCGGCGATCGGGGTGCCGCGCATGTCGTCGGTGGCGGGCCAGCCCTTGTACGCCCAGCCGAGCACGGACAGCCGGATCCCCTCGGTGCGGCCGAACTCCTGCCGGACGAGCTCCACGACCCGCTCGGCGACGTGTGCCGGCATGCTCTCGTTGAGCGCCCGCGCCCGCCCCACCAGGTACGGTTCGCGCCACGTCCCGGCGAGCATGAGGTACGGGTCCTTCGTCAGGCAGCCGCCGCCCACGTAACCGGGCTTGGCCAGGTCGGGCCGGGGATAGTCGAGGTTGGCGGCCCGGATGACCTCCAGCGGGTCGAGCCCGTGCTGCTCGGCGATCAGGGCCAGCTCGTTGCCGAAGGCGTAGATGAGGTCGGTGTGGCAGTTGTTCGACAGCTTGACCATCTCGGCGGCCTCCAGGCTGGAGACGGGGACGATCTGGTTGGCCAGGCCGGTGAACAGGTCGACGCCGGCGCGCAGGCTCTCCTCGTCCAGGCCGCCGATCACCTGGGGCAGCTCGACCAGCTCGCGCAGCGCCTGGCCCTGGATGGTGCGCTCGGGCGCCATGACCAGCCGGGGACGGGCCCAGCGGGCGGACAGGGCGGGCAGCACGACGTCGCGGCTGGTGCCGATCGGGACCGTGCTGCGGACCACGACCAGCGTGTCCGGGTGGCAGCGGCGGGCGACCTCCTCGGCGGCGGCGGCCAGGTTCTCCAGCCGCGGCGTGCCGGTGGTGAGGTCCACGGGGGTGGACACCGACAGGATGGCCGCGTCGAGCGGCTCGTCCGGCAGCCGGTCGGCGACGTGGACGCGCTCACCGAGGAACTCGGCGAACGCCTCCGCCACCCCCGGCTCGTAGAGGTGGACGCGGCCGCCGGACAGCGCCTCCACGACGGGGGCGCTGGCGTCGACCCCGACCACGGTGTAGCCCTTGCGGGCCATGGCCGCGGTCAGCGTCAGCCCCACGTAGCCCAGGCCGATCACGCCGACTCTTTTCGGCATCGGATGCTCCCTTCCTCTCACTGCGGTTCACAGGGCGGGCTGACGCGGTCGAGGTCGACCACGGTGACGTTGCCCGCTGTCGCGTGCCTGCGGTACTGGGCGCAGGCGGCCTCGATGTTGGCCGGGTCCACGGCGTAGTCGGTGGCGAGCACGGCCTTGCCCAGGGCCTTGAGCGCCAGGGCGTCGGCCAGGTTCTGGCGGCACCAGTCCTCGCGGCAGGGCACGTCGGTGGCGCGGAAGAACAGCTCCTCCATCCCGATGCCGTCGATCGCGTCCGCGTAGCCCGTGAAGTGGCGCAGCTCCGGGGAGTTCTGCGGGACGATCGCGAAGCCGGGGCGGCGTTCCTTGACGTAGCGGCTGATGCGGATGACCAGGTCGGCCATCTTCCTGCCGAGGGTGGCGCGGGTCTCGCCGGGCACCGACGCCAGCCGGATCTCCTCGTACGCGAGCGGGGTGTCAAGATAGGCGCCGTCGAAGCCGGCCGCGAGCGCCTGGTCGAGCCGGGGGCGGACGACCTGCTCCCACCAGCGTTCCTCCCAGTAGCGGGCGAAGTGCTCGTCCGGCCAGTCGGGCCAGGTGTGCAGGAGCAGGTCCCGGTCCACGGCCGGGAAGTCCGTCCGGAACTCCTCGATAGAGCCGATCTCGAAGTAGGCCAGCACCAGCTTGCCGGTCGCGCGGACGCGGGCGATCTCGTCATGGGTGAAGTGGCCCGCGGCGGTGCCGTCGCGGGACAGGTCGACGATGGCGAGGCGGTGCGGGGACCGGGCGATCTCGTCCAGCCGGCCGCCGGGGTAGCCCTGGAGGACGTACGTGAACGAGGTCACGGCCGCGAGCTCCGGCGGCACCCGGCTCTCCGCGGGC